>NZ_JBHUGY010000026.1:0-140621 GCF_042682105.1 Mesorhizobium calcicola | reverse complement strand
CGCGCGCCTCCCAAAGGGCGGCCGCCCAGGGGCCGCCATGCCACATGCCGGCGATGCGCTCGGCGTCGTTCAGGCGGCGGTCGACCTGGTCCAGTTCGCCCGCCTCGGCGAGCGCGATCGCAGAGGCCGTGCGCAGCGCCATCGAACAGGGCTGGCAGGCGCCGTGGGTCAACAGCCGGTCGCCGGCGAGGATCTCCTGCGCCACCATCTTGGGTGTCGCCGCCGCCCGCACGGCCAGCGCCTGCATGCGCATGATCAGGTGCGGCGACAGCCATGAGCGTTCGGCGTCGGTGAGACCGCGCTGGATGAGACGGCTGGCGCGCCATTTCTGGCCGCGCTCCAGCGCGATCTCGGCCAGCCGCTCTATGGCGAGCACACGGCCGGCCACTGCGTCCGCCTCGAGCAGCAGCCGCTCGGCCTCGGTCAGGTGGCGCTCGGCCTCGTCGAGGTCGCCCGAAAACAGCGCCGCCTCGCCCAGAAGCAGGCAGGCAAGTCCGCGACCGGCATTCGACCCGGCCTCCTCGGCCACGGTGAGCAGCTCGCGGGCAAGGCCTGCGACTTCGGCATGGCCCGAGGCGCTGCAGAGGCAGAATTCGGACAGGCAAAGGTGGCCATCGAAGACATGCTGCACGAAGGCCGGCTTGGCGCGAACCCATTCGATGAATTCGGAGCGGAACAGTTGCGGCCACTGCGCCCGCATCATCGAGGCGAGGCCGAGCAGCGCGCTCGCCTCGCCGACTTCGCGCGGCAGGTCGGCGCCGAGCGCCAGGTCGCGGGTGTGCCTGGCGATCTCGCTTGCCTTGTCGAACTCGCCGCTTTGCAAATGCACCAGGCCCCAGGCGAGCGAGGTGCGGATGCGCTCCGACGGGCTGACGGTCGCGGCGCCGGAGAGTGCCAGCGCCTTCTCGTAAAGGGCAATGGTCGCCGCACTCGGCCCAACGCCGAGTTCGGCGTGCAGGTTGTCGCGCAGCTGGTTGAACTGGCGGATGGCCTCGACGCGGTTGCTGGCATCGAGCGCCGCCTGCATCAGCGCGCACTGAGCCTGCTCGTCGGCGGGGTCGAGTGCGATCAGGCGCTGCCACAGGCCGCCGGCGCGCAAAAGGTCGCTGTAGCGCTGCTGCAATTGCGCGCGCGGTGTGTCGAGCCACTCGACGAAAAGATCATCCGGCAAAAGCCTGCCACCATAGAGGTCGGCGGCGCGTTCATAGGCGCTCCTGTCACCACCGCGCAGCGCCGCCTTGGCCGCGGCCTCGAAGCTTTCGGCGTCGATCTCGAGCTCGGCATGCGGGGCAAGCGAGACGATGTCGTTGCTCACCTCGATCAGGTCGTAGGCCCCAAGCGCGCGGCGCGCGAAATGAATGGCCTTGCGCAGATTGGCGCCGGCCGCCTCGGGATCGGCGTCCGGCCAGAAAATTTCCATGGCCTGTTCGCGGTGGATGCGATGGGCAGACCTGAGCGCCAGCAGCTTGACCAGGGCCGAGGCGCGGTCGCGCCGCCAGTCGGCCGCCGGGATCGGGCGGCCATCGACGCTGACGGCGAAGCGGCCGAGCAGATGGATCGAAACGCGCATGCAGGCACCATCAGGAAAAACCCGGCCCTGGCGGCGCCGGAGCCGTCACCAGCCAGGGCGCGTCGGGGAACGCTAGCGGAACATAGATTTCCTAATTTGCCCCCGCAATCGAATTCCAACCGGAAAGGAAAGCAACCATGTCACTCCGTATCGCAGACATCGCCCCCGACTTCACCGCCGAGACCACCGAAGGCACGATCAACTTCCACGAATGGCTCGGCAAGGGCTGGGGCATCCTGTTCTCGCACCCCAAGGACTACACGCCGGTGTGCACGACTGAACTCGGCTACATGGCGCGCCTCAAGCCCGAGTTCGACAAGCGCGGCGTCAAGGTCATCGGCCTCTCCGTCGACCCGGTCGAGAAGCACGCCGGCTGGGCCAAGGACATCGCCGAGACGCAAGGCATGGCGCCGAACTTCCCGATGATCGGCGACCCGACGCTCGCCATCTCGCAGCTCTATGACATGTTGCCGGCGTCGGCCGGCAACAGCGCCGACGGACGCACCGCCGCCGACAACCAGACGGTGCGCAACGTCTATGTCATCGGCCCGGACAGGAAGATCAAGCTGGTGATATCCTACCCGATGACGACGGGCCGCAACTTCGACGAGGTGCTGCGCGTGGTGGACTCGCTGCAGCTGACGGCCAAGCACCGCCTGGCGACGCCGGTCAACTGGAAGCCAGGCGACGACGTCATCATCGCGGGATCGGTGTCGAACGACGAAGCGAAGCAACTCTATCCGCAAGGCTGGAAGGAGCCTAAGCCCTACATCCGCATCGTGCCGCAGCCAGTCCTGACCTGACATCGGCCAAAACTCCTGGACTTGGACGGCCAACACTTTGGCGGCGAGGACACGGGAAGTCCCCGCCGCCACGACGGGAATGATCGATCAACCGGGAAATATTGATGGGGAACAAAGATGAACACTGCAAGCAAACCGCGCGTCGTCGTGCTGGGAGCTGGTTTCGGCGGCCTGGAACTGACGACGCTGCTTTCCGAAGCGATGGGCGACAGCATCGACGTGACGCTGATCGACCAGAGTGATTCCTTCATGTTCGGCTTTTCCAAGCTGGACGTGATGTTCGGCCTGAAGACGCCGCAGGCCGTGCGCCTGCCCTACAAAAGCTACGCCAAGCCCGGCGTCAGGATGCTGAAGCGCACGATAACCTCGATCGACCCCGAAAGGCGCCGGGTGACCACCAATGACGGCGTGTTCGACGCCGACCACCTCGTCGTCGCGCTGGGTGCCGAATATGATTTCGACGCCACGCCGGGGCTTTCGGGAACCGCCGAGTTCTACACCGTGGCGGGGGCGGAGCGGCTGCGCGACGTGCTGCCGACCTTCAGAAAGGGCAAGGCGATGGTCGGCGTCTGCGGGGCGCCCTACAAGTGCCCACCGGCGCCCAGCGAATGCGTGCTGATGCTGCATGACTATCTGGTCAGGCAGGGCGTGCGCGAGGCCTGCGAGATCGCCCTGGTGCTGCCGCTGGGCAGCCCGGTACCACCCTCGCCGGACACCTCGCGAGCACTGCTGGCCGCTTTTGCCGAACGCGACATCAAGTTCGTCCCCGGCAGGCGCGTCGCCTCCGTCGACAATGCCCGCAATGTGGCGGTGCTCGACGACGGCACGGAAATGCCGTTCGATCTCTTCCTCGGTGTTCCCAAGCATCGCGTGCCGCCAGTGGTGCTGGAAAGCGGCATGGCCGAGAACGGCTGGATCCCGGTCAATCCGCGTACGCTGGAAACAAGATACGAGAACGTCCATGCCGTCGGCGACGGCGCCAACACCGGCACGCCCAAGGCCGGCGTGTTCGCCGAGGGTGCGGCGCGCGCCGTTGCCACCGGGCTCATCGCAAAACTGCGCCAGAGCGGCAGCGGTTCGCTCTATGACGGCTTCGGCACCTGCTATATCGAGTTCGGCGGCGGCCGCATCGGCAAGGTCGAGGTCGATTTCTTCTCAGGCCCAGCACCAACCGGCAACTACTACGAGCCCTCGGTGGCGCTGCGCGCCGACAAGGAGACTTTTGGATCGAGCCGCCGCTCGCGCTGGTTCGGCCTCTGAGGCCAGAGGGAGAAGAGCGCTCGGGCGCCGGATACTCTCCCGGCGCGATTCTGGCGCCCGAAGCGTACAGGCGAGGCCTACCCCGTTTGCACCAAGCCTCGCGGCGATCACCTCATCGACCGGAAGTGCGATCTTGGCTATCCTGTCGGCAATGACGGTGGTCCACCAGGACGCCGCCACGGAGGGATGCTGCGATGGTTGGAGCTTCGGCCGGCTTGCCGCGCTACGTCGATGCCGTCGCGCGCTTTCGCATCGAGGATGAGATCGCGCGCCTTCACGGTGATCCCGCGACCGGCTTCAATGCCTATGTCGAATGCTGTGGCCGCTATACAGGCGAGAGCCGTCTGGCGCTGCGCACCGTCTCCGCCAGCGGTGAGTTCAGGGAATTCAGCTTCGACGATCTCGCCGACATGTCGGGACGCGTCGGCACCCTGCTGAAGGATTTGGGCGTCGGCCCGGGCGATGTCGTCGCCGGCATGCTGCCGCGCATTCCCGACCTGGTGGCGACCATTTTGGGCACATGGCGCATCGGCGCGGTCTACCAGCCGCTGTTCACCGCCTTCGGTCCGAAAGCCATCGAGCACCGGCTGAAGACCAGCGGTGCCAAGCTCGTCGTCACCAACATGGCCAATCGCGGCAAGCTCGACGAAGTGGAGGATTGCCCCCGAGTGGCGACTATTCTCGCCCCAGGCGAAGCCTTGCCGGCGGGCGACATCGATTTCCGCGCCGCGTTCGCCGCCGCCTCGCCTGACTGCCAGCCGGTGATGCGCAAGGGCGACGACCTGTTCATGATGATGTCGACCTCGGGCACGACAGGCCTGCCCAAGGGCGTGCCGGTGCCGCTGCGCGCGCTGCTGGCCTTCGGCGCCTATATGCGCGATGCGATCGGGCTCAGGCCCGACGACGTCTTCTGGAACATCGCCGATCCCGGCTGGGCCTATGGGCTCTACTACGCCATCACAGGCCCGCTGCTGCTCGGCATCGCCACGACCTTCAACGAGGGCGCCTTCACCGCCAAAAGCACCTACGACATCATCGAGCGCCTCGGCGTCACCAGCCTCGCCGGTTCGCCCACCGCCTTCCGCCTGCTGCTGGCCGAAGGCGCCGCGCCCGCCGCCCGCGTCAAGGGCCGGCTGCGCGTGGTGAGCAGCGCTGGCGAGCCGCTCAACCCGGAAGTCATCCGCTGGTTCGCCGCCCATCTTCGCGTGCCGATCCATGACCATTACGGCCAGACCGAAAACGGCATGATGGTCAACAACCATCATGGCCTGTCACACCCGGTTCGCCCGGGCTCGGCCGGCTTTGCCATGCCGGGCTACCGCATCGTCGTGCTGGGCGAGGCGGGCCAGGAACTCGGCCCCAACCAGCCCGGCACTCTCGCCGTCGATATCGCCAACTCGCCGCTGCGCTGGTTCGACGGCTATCATCAGGCCGAAACCCCGGCCATTGCGGGCGGCTATTACCGCAGCGGCGACACCGTCGAGTTCGAGCCGGACGGCTCGATCAGCTTCATCGGCCGCGCCGACGACGTCATCACCTCGTCGGGTTATCGCATCGGCCCGTTCGACGTCGAAAGCGCGCTGATCGAACACCCGGCGGTCACCGAGGCAGCGGTTATCGGCGTGCCCGACCCGCAGCGCACCGAAATCGTCAAGGCCTTCGTCCTCCTGGCATCTTCGTTTCGCGGCAGCCCGGAACTGGCCGAGGAACTGGCCCAGCATGTCCGCAGGCGGCTCTCGGCCCACGCCTATCCGCGCGAGATAGAATTCGTCAGCGAACTGCCGAAGACGCCGAGCGGCAAGATCCAGCGGTTCTTGCTGAGGAAGGCGGAGGTGGAGAAGCGGAAGGGGTGAGGCGATAGCGAAGGCGCCGCAAGATGCTTCGCGTCGACTGACTGCCGCGCAATAGCCGCAAAGCTGCTCGATGGCTCCCAACCTGTCGATTGCCACAAGGGGGTTATGTCATGCGGTTGGTCTGGACCATTGTCTTCGCGCTCGCGACTGGAGCGGCTTTCGCAGCCTCGCCGGAGGACGACTATATCGCCGCGCGCGACAAGGCGATTTCCGCCATCGCGGCGATGGAAAGCGCCAACGAACCCGTGGAGACGCTCGATGCCGCCGGGACGAAAGCGCTGGCCGATCTCGAAAAGCGGCTTTCCGCTCTTCTCGGCCCCTTGGCGGTTTCAGGGTTCCCGGCAACCGGCACGATCAATATGGAAAGCCTGAGCGATGCCGATATCGGGTTCGGCATGCTGGACGGGTTGCGGTATACCAAAGGCGACGACGGCCCGAGCCTGGTGGCGACGACGCGGGGGCTTCTCCAGCGTTGGCTCCAGTCCAGAGCCGCAGAGATGGACGCGAGCTTCAAGCTGCCTGCGAGCATCGATGCGGCGCTGAAGCTCGATGCCTTCTACACCCAGGCGATCAACAGCGACGCCGCGTTCACGGGAACGCTCGACTTTCCGCTGAAGAAGCCTGAAGGCGCCGACATCGCCTTTGCGCGGCTCGGCGGCTGGGCGCAGGACATAGGACCGAACCCCGACCAGCAGGTCATCGTCACCCTCGTCAAGGGCAACAGCGTCATGATCGCCTCGGCGCCCGCGGCACCACCTGTTCCGAAAATCGCGGCCTGCGACACCTTGTGGGCCTCGGCGGATGCCGCCGCCCAGAAATTCCAGGAAGCCTACCAAGCCTCGGACCTCAAAGACCAAAAGGCTTATGATGCCGCCAATGCCGCCTGGGAGAAAGGTGACGCCGACTATCGCGCCTGCATGGGCGAGCACTTGCTAAGCGAGCCGGTCTTCCCGGCGCTTCTCGCCCAAGCCCAGCAACTTGCCGATCACATGGCCGGCAAATAGGGGGCTCCCTACCTCCCCCTTGTGGGGAGGTCGGACCGAAGGTCCGGGTGGGGGGCTGGCGCAAGCCTTGCTCGACCAGGATTCCTCGCCCCACGAAGTGGGGAGAGGTGGCTCGGCGAAGCCAATCGCTATAGGATGGGTGTTACGCGCTGCAAGACCGGTTCCTGCGCTATTCCTTTGCGCGATAGGCCTCCGGCACCACGAACACTTCGTCGGCCCGACCATAGCCGCCGTCGGCGACCTCCTCCACCAGCACCATCGTGTAGGGCCGGACGCTTTCGCCGAAAAAGTCGACGAACATCGCGGTCGTTCGATGGATGAGGTCTTCCTTCTGCGCCTTGGACAGAGCCGCCTGCGGCATCTTGATGTTGGCGAATGGCATGATCGTTTCCTTTGCTCTCGAAGTTGATTTCAGGCAGTCGGATGGAGAAGGTCGGCAAGGCCGATCCGTTCCATGAGTTGCGCGCGGACGCGATCGGCGACGCCGTTGGCGGTCGTCGCGCGCATGACCATCGCCTCAGACCACGCCGCCATTGGCGCGGATGATTTGCCCGTTGACCCAGAAGCTGTCCGGCCCGGCCAGGAACGACACCAGCCCGGCAATGTCGTCGGGCTGGCCGAGCCGGCCGAGCGGGATCAATTTGCCGATGGCCTCGATTTGCGCTTCGCTCTTGCCGTCCATGAACAGGGCGGTCTCGATCGGCCCCGGCGCCACGGCGTTGACGGTGACGCGGCGCGCGCCAAGCTCCTTGGCCAGGATGTGGGTCATCGCCTCGACTCCCGCCTTGGTGGCGGCATAGACGCCGTAACCCGGCTGATAGAAGCCGACGACGCTGCTCGAGAAATTGATGATGCGGCCGCCATCGCGAAGCCGGCGGGCACCTTCCCGCATGCCGCGGAACACGCCGCCGAGATTGATCGCGATTTGCGTCTCGAACGACGCGTCATCGGTCTGCGCGATCGGCGATGTCTTCATGATGCCGGCATTGTTGACGAGAATGTCGATGCCGCCGAACGCCTTCTCGCCGGCGTCGAATAGCGCGGCGACGCCGGCCGGATCGGCGATATCGGCCTGCACGGCGATCGCCTTGCCGCCGCCGGCTTCGATCGCACGCACAAGCTCTTCGGCCTCCGCGCGTCCTCGTGCATAATTGACGACGACGGCCGCGCCGTCGCGGGCGAGCCGTCGTGCGATCGCGGCACCTATGCCCTTGGAGGCGCCGGTCACGATCGCCGTTCTGGTTTGATTGCACGTACTTGTCTGCTGGTTGGTCATGGAAATCTCTCCTTTTGGTTTGGTGCGATGGATATAGGCCAAGCCGTGCACCGGATAATCAGCCACCTATTGACATCACTATTCGGAAACTGCGAACAAATGGCATGGATCGTCTGGACGCCATGCGGCTCTTTGTTCGCGTTCTGGAGCGGCGCAGCTTCACCGCTGCCGCGGCCGATCTTGGCCTGCCGCGTTCAACCGCGACGGAAGCGATCCGGCGGCTCGAAGAACATCTCGGCGCACGGCTGCTGGAACGGACGACGCGGCAGGTGAACGCCACACAGGATGGCGAAGCCTATTATCGGCGCTGCCTGTCGATCCTTGCCGAGATCGAGGACGCCGAGGCAGCCTTCCGCAATGCCGAGCCGTATGGGCTGCTGCGCATCGACGCCAGCACGCTGCTCACCCGCACATTCCTTCTGCCGCGCCTGCCGGAGTTTCTTGCCCGCTTTCCCCGTATCGATCTGCAGATCGGCCAGAGCGACCGGCTGGTCGATCTCGTGCGCGAGGGTGTCGACTGCGTGATACGCGTCGGCGAGCCGCCCGACAGCGGCATGATCATGCGGCGCCTGGCGATGATCCGGGAGATCACCTGCGCCAGCCCCGCCTATCTCGAACGCCACGGCACGCCCGCCTCCCCCGATGCGCTGGAGGGTCACCAGGCGGTGGGGTTCATCTCCTCGCGCACCGGCGAGACCCTGCCGTTCGAATTCACCGTCGGCGGCAAGACTCGCGAGGTACGGCTGCCGGGCCGCGTAGCGGCCAACAATTCGGACACCGCCGCCGACCTGGCGCGGCTCGGCCTCGGCCTCATTCAGGCGCCGCGCTATCGTTTCGAGAAGGACCTTGCCGATGGGGCGCTCGTCGAGGTGCTGGCCGACTACCCGCCATCGCCGACGCCGCTGTCAGCGCTTTACCCGCAGAACCGACAGCTCTCGCCGCGGCTTCGCGTCTTCCTCGACTGGGCCGCGCGCATCTTCGCCGAGGCGAACCTTTAGAGCATGATGCCGAAAAGTGTGAAGCGGTTTTCCCGGGAAAAGCGCATAGCTCTTTCGCCGGGGAATTGAGTCAAAACAAAGAGATAGAGCCTCGATCGAAAGATCCCGAGCGTCGCCTCATTCCCTGAAGGCGCGGCTGATCTGGTCCTGCAGCGGCTTGACGAGGTAGGAGATCACGGTCCGGTCAGCGGTCTTGATGAAGGATTCGACCGGCATGCCCGGAACCAGCTTGACCTCGCCAAGCCGCGCCACCTCGGAGTTCGTGGTCGCGATACGCACGGTGTAGTAGCTGATGCCGGTGCGCTGGTCGGTGGTCGTATCCGGAGATGTGCGCTCGACCGTGCCGTTGATTTGCGGCGTGGTGCGCTGGTTGAAGGCCGAGAAGCGCAGCGCCGCCGGCTGGCCGACCCAAAGCTGATCGATGTCGCTTGGCGCGATCTTGGCCTCGACCGTCAGGCTGTCGCTGTCGGGCACGATCTGCATGATCGTCTGCCCAGGGGTGATGACGCCGCCGATCGTATGGGCGATGGACTGCTGCACGACACCGTCCTGCGGCGCGCGGATGTCGATGCGCTTGAGCTGGTCCTCGGCGGCGATCTTGCGCTCCGTCAGTTCGCCGACCTTGCCGTCGATCTCGCGCAAATCCTTGTTGACGTCGGTGCTGAGCTCGAGGTCGATCTGGATGATCTGCAAATTGATCTCGGCGATCTTGCCTTGGGCCTGCGCCAGGGCCGCCGTCAATTGGCCGCGCTCGCCGTCGAGCCGCGCCGACTCGCGTTCCATGGCGGTCAGGCGGTCGATCGAAATCAGCCGCTTTTTCCACAGCGCGCGTATGCTGGACAGTTCCTCCTCGACGAGCGCGATTTCTTGCGACTTGGCCTCCACCTGGGCGGTGTCGCCGCCGATCTCCTTCTGCAGCTGGAGGATGCGCTCCTGCAGCTGGCTCTTTTGACCGGAACGAGCGGCCCGCCGCGTATCGAAGACCTGTTCCTCGCCGGCAAGGATCTCGGCGATCGTCGGATCGCCGCGGCGATCGAGAAGGTCCTGCGGAAAGGTGATGGCGTCGACGCCCTGGCGTTCGGCCTCGAGGCGCGCTTCGCGCGCCGACAACTGGTCGAGCGCCTTGGTGACGACAGCGAGGTTGGCCGCCGGCATGGTGGGATCGAGGCGCACAAGCAGCGCGCCCCGCTTGACGCGGTCGCCATCCCGCGCCGCGATCTCGCCGACGATGCCGCCGGTCGAATGCTGCACGTCCTTGACGTGGGAATCGACGACGAGGACCCCCGACGCAATGACCGCTCCCGAAATCCGGGTCAACGAAGCCCAGCCGCCGACGCCGCCGACCAGCAGCGCGACCGCGATCAGGCCGAAACGCATGTAGCGCCGAATGGATTGGTGAGAGGAGCTCGACATGGTTCCTCCCCTCACTCGCCTGCCGCCGCAGCAGGCGGCGCCGGCTCTTCGGTGGCGAGCCTGAGCCGCGGCACGGCGGCCACCGCCGGTTGCGGCCGCGGAAACAGCTTGGCCAAAACCTCGTCCTTGAGGCCGAACGCCTGGACGCGCCCCTGATTCATGGCGAGGATGAAATCGACCGTGCCAAGCGCGCTTGGCCGGTGCGCCACGAGCACGACGATGCCGCCGCGTTGCCGCACCGAAACAATCGCCTGGAACAGCGCCTGCTCGCCTTCGGCGTCGAGGTTGGAATTGGGTTCGTCGAGCACCACCAGGAACGGATCGCGATAGAGCGCGCGGGCCAGCGCGATGCGCTGGCGCTGGCCGGCCGAGACGGCCTCGCCGAGTTCGCCGATCTGCGTCTCGTAACCGTCGCGGAAACCGACGATGAGATCATGCGCGCCGGCTGTCTTGGCGGCGGCGATGATCAATGCGGGATCGGCATCGGGCTCGAAACGCGCGATGTTCTCGGCGACTGTGCCGGCAAACAGCTCGACGTCCTGCGGCAGATAGCCGACGAAGCGGCCGCGGTCCTCCGGCGACCACTGGTCGAGGTCGGCGCCGTCGAGCCGGATCCTGCCGGCGGCGGGCTGCCATGCACCGACAAGCGTCCTGACCAGCGTCGACTTGCCCGAACCGCTCTGGCCGATGATGCCGACAGCATGTCCCGCTTCCAGCGCAAAGCTGGCGTCCTGGACCAGGAGGCGCTGCGTGCCGGGCGCCGCCACGCTGACACCCTGCATGAAGATGTGGCGGCTCGGCTTCGGCATGGCCATCGGCTCGGCATCAGCCGGCACGGCAGCGAGAATCCTGGTCAGCCGCTGCCAGCCTTGCCGCGCGGTCAGGAAGCCTTTCCAGTTGGCTATGACCAGGTCGACGGGCGCCAGCGCGCGACCGCTCAGGATCGATGCGGTGATGATGATGCCTGCGGTCGCCTGCTGCTCGATCACCAGCCAGGCGCCGACGCCGAGCATGGCCGATTGCAGGAGCATGCGCAGCACCTTGGACACGGCGCCGAAGCCGCCGGCGATGTCGCTGACACTGCGCTGTTCGGCGAGATAGTCGCGGTTGGCGTCTTCCCATCGCTTGGCCATCCTGCCGCCCATGCCAAGAGCCGCGATAACTTCCGCGTTGCGGTTGCCGGTCGTGGTCAGGCCGTTGCGGACGATGCCGGTCTGGGTGCCTGAGGTGACCGGCCTGCGTGTCAGCCGTTCGGCAAAGACGGTCAAAAGAACCAGCACGATCGCACCGACCAGGGCAGTCAGGCCGAGAAGCACGTGGAACATGAAGATGATGGCCAGATAGAGCGGCAGCCACGGCAGATCGAACAACGCGGTCGGACCGGTGCCCGACAGGAAGGTGCGCACGCTGTCGAGGTCGCGCACCGGCTGCATGCTGTCGCCGTTCCGCCCGACCTTGAGCGGCAGCTTGAGGATACTGGCATAGACACGGGCTCCGAGCGCCTCGTCGAGGGCGCCGCCGATGCGCACCAGGATGCGGCCGCGAATGAAATCGAGGACGCCCTGCCCGGCATAGAGGATGGCGACGAGCAGGCTGAGGCCGACGAGTGTCGGCACGCTGCGGCTCGGCAGCACACGATCGTAGATCTCGAGCATATAGATCGAGCTGGACAGCATCAGCACGTTGAGGACGCCGCTGAACAGCGCGATGGAGATGAATGCCGAGCGGCAGGACTTGATCGCCACCGCGAGTTCCGAGGCCTGCTGCCGGGCAGCGGGTCGGGCGGCCCCTCGCGCCGTCGCCGCGATGCCGGGGGCGGCGCCCGGGTCGGTTTTGGCCCTATCGGGACTGCGTGCACGAAACAGCAGAAGTGCGCCAAACGCCGCCAGCGCCAGGCAGAGCAGCGCGACGCCCAGCGATATCGGCAGCACGCCGCCGAGCCCAAGAAAAAGGGCGCAGGCGAGCAAGACCAGACCCAAGGACCTGGTCCTCGCCTGCGCCAAGCTGAAGATGGTGGAGCCCCTTCCCATGTCAATTCACGCGGGCGGCGCTGCGGCAAGGCATCCGGCCGGAAGGCCGGAAGCCTGCCTCAGGCAATGCCCGTCAGGCCTCCGACTTCATGCAGCGTGAGCCAGAACTGATCGAGCGTGTTGGGATGCTCGTCGATGATGTTGGTTCCATCGAACCAGGCTACATGGCCACCCGGCCCGGATGTCACCAGTTGATCCTGGTTGAACCACATCAGCGCGTTCTTCAGGCCCTCGCCATCAGCCTCCTTGCCGCCGTTCCAGTCGGTGATGCCGGAGCCCGCGTCGGTGACATCGACATATTTGGTCCAGGCATTCGTGTTCGTCTTGACCGCGTTCCCGGCCAGCGCGTTGCCGCTCTGATCGACGATGCCGTCATTGTTGCCATCGACATTGACGCCGAGCCCCGCCCAGGCGCCCTGCCCCTTCAGCCACATCACCGCCTCGTCGATCAGATTGTTGGGCTGACCGACATGGTTGTCGATGTTGAGCTGGGTGGCGATCGCCTGCTGCAGCATGATGACGCGCGCGTCGCCACCGGTCGAACTCGATTCGATGGCTTTGGCCAGCGAGATCGAAATCAGGAGGTTGTGAGCGTCGTTGGCAATGCCGTCGCCGTTGCTGTCGCCGAGCAGCAAATTGCCGTCGGTTCGCGGATTGACGTCAAGGCTGGACAGGACGCCGCTGGCGACCGCGCTCTTGGTGGGATTGCCCTCATTGTTGGCGACATTGTCCCAGGCATCGGTGTGGCTGCCCCAGAACCCTTGCGTCAGCGCCTTGTTGGAGAAGCCCTCATAGTCGCTGTTGTCGGTGCCGGTCGGGATGACTGAATGTCCGGCCGTGTCGGCATAGGGATCGGTGGTGGCGGTGGCGTTGTTGACGTAGCCGCCGAGCTGCGCGGTCCCCGTCGCCTTGTAGTGCCAGGTCTCGCCGATGTCCAACACGCCATTCGTGTTGGCGTCGCCAGAGTTGAAAAGGCCGCTGAGGATCGCCGTCGGGTGGAAGTCGTCGCCGGTACCGACGGTACCATTGTCGTCGGTGACGACTGGATTGGCGAGCGCGACGTTGCCGTCGTTCTTGACATCGTAGGTCCAGGTCACCGGCTGGCCCTGGAAGATGTCGAGGCCATGGTCGACGCCATTGGTCTTCTTGTCGAGCGTGATATGCGGATCGGCGCCGAAATAGCCGGAATCGTCGGTGGCCGTGTCGGAGCGAATGTGGCCGGCGTCATCGGTGAAGGAACCGGTAGCCGACCCGGTGTTGCTGTAAGGGCCGGTCACGGACGTCCCGGTTGCCAAAAACTTCCAGACCTCGCCGACATCGAGCTTGTCGTTGTCGTTGCTGTCGCCGATGTTGGTGACATGGCCGTTGCCAACGACCGCGACCGGTGCCACGCCGGCGACGTTGTCGCTGACCGTGACGCCCGACAGAGCGACGTTGCCGGCATTGGTCACCGTGTATTCCCACGAGATCGCTTCGCCGGTGAGGATCGTCAGATTGTCGCCCTTGGCCGCACCGTCGACCGTCACCTTGTCGATGCTGATCTGCGGATCGGCGCCGGTATAGCCGGAGTCGTCGGTGGCCGTGTCGGAGCGAGTGTGGCCGGCGTCATCGGTGAAGGAACCTGTGGCCGACCCGGTGTTGCTGTAAGGGCCGGTCACGGACGTCCCGGTTGCCAAAAACTTCCAGACCTCGCCGACATCGAGCTTGTCGTTGTCGTTGCTGTCGCCGATGTTGGTGACATGGCCGTTGCCAACGACCGCGACCGGTGACACGCCGGCGACGTCGTCGCTGACCGTGACGCCCGACAGAGCGACGTTGCCGGCATTCGTCACCGTGTATTCCCACGAGATGGCTTCGCCGGTCAGGATCGTCAGATTGTCGCCCTTGACCGCACCGTCGACCGTCACCTTGTCGATGCTGATCTGCGGATCGGCGCCGGTATAGCCGGAGTCGTCGGTGGCCGTGTCGGAGCGAGTGTGGCCGGCGTCATCGGTGAAGGAACCTGTGGCCGAGCCGGTGTTGCTGTAAGGGCCGGTCACGGACGTGCCGGTTGCCAAAAACTTCCAGACCTCGCCGACATCGAGCTTGTTGTTGTCGTTGCTGTCGCCGATGTTGGTGACATGGCCGTTGCCGACGACCGCGACCGGCGCCACACCGGCGACGTTGTCGCTGACCGTGACGCCCGACAGAGCGACGTCGCCGGCATTGGTCACCGTGTATTCCCACGAGATCGCTTCGCCGGTCAGGATCGTCAGATTGTCGCCCTTGGCCGCACCGTCGACCGTCACCTTGTCGATGCTGATCTGCGGATCGGCGCCGGTATAGCCGGAGTCGTCGGTGGCCGTGTCGGAGCGGGTGTGGCCGGCGTCATCGGTGAAGGAACCGGTAGCCGAGCCGGTGTTGCTGTAAGGGCCGGTCACGGACGTGCCGGTTGCCAAAAACTTCCAGACCTCGCCGACATCGAGCTTGTTGTTGTCGTTGCTGTCGCCGATGTTGGTGACATGGCCGTTGCCAACGACCGCGACCGGTGACACGCCGGCGACGTTGTCGCTGACCGTGACGCCCGACAGAGCGACGTTGCCGGCATTGGTCACCGTGTATTCCCACGAGATCGCTTCGCCGGTCAGGATCGTCAGATTGTCGCCCTTGACCGCGCCGTCGACCGTTACCTTGTCGATGCTGATCTGCGGATCGGCGCCGAAATAGTTGGAGCCGTCGCTGTCAGTGACGATAACCGCCCCGGCCGAGCCTGTGACCGTGCCGACATTGGCGTAGGCGCCGGTGATGGCCGTGCCGCTGCCTGTGAAACTCCAGGTCTCGGTGGTGTCGAGCAGACCATTGTGGTTGATGTCGCCGACGTTGAAGCCGCCGCTGAGTTCCGGCGTGACAATCACGCCATGGCTATCGATTACCCCGATATTCGACAAAGCCACATTACCGGTGTTGCTCACCGTATATTGCCAGGAGATCGCTTCGCCAGTCAGGATCTTCAGGCCGTCGTCCTTGACCGCACCGTCGACCGTCACCTTGTCGATGGCGATCCCGGGGGTGTCAGTGCCGGTGCCGGGTGTCGTAAGAGTGCGCCATTCCTCGAAACCGCCATTTGAACCGGAAAAACTCGAAAACAGCGTCACATAGGATCCGTCGGTGGCGCCGGCGCCCGCAAAGAGGCTGACTGGGACGAGCACCCGGTAGTCGTCCGTGCCCGAGCCATGATTGGAATCAATCAGCAACTCGTCGGGGCCCAGATGGAAGATGCCGGTGAAACCTGTCGTAAAGCCCGCGTTGTAATCGGCAAGGGTTGCCCCCGCATTGGAAATGTAGATATCCAGGCCGGTCAGTGTGATGTCGCCGTTTACCGCATTGTTGCTTTCGTTGAGGTCCAGCCGAAACTCGATATAGGCGATGCCGTCGACAGTGATCGATTGCATGTTGCCGTATTGCAGGTCGTGCGTGAAGGACGCCTTGTTGTCGAGGACGTTGCCGTTCTGATCGGTGTTGAAGCCCTGCTCGATATTCGTTGCCTGTATCCGCAGGAACGAATCGTAGTTGCCGGTTCCCGAACCTTCGGTCGTTGCCTCAAGGAGGACACCGGAGCCCAGATCTTCTGCCATTGTAGTTTCCTCCACATTGTTGTGCGGTCAGCGGTCAAGCCCGCCGCCGTCTACCCCAGCCTGATTGCGGCACCGGCATCCGGCTGTCCGCGGAATGCGGTCAGGCCGGCGGGCAATCGTTTCATGATAAAAGCGGCGACTTTGAACGAGGAAAGGACCGGCGGGGAGACTACCTCCCATTCGCCAGACACAGCTATTCCCAGACGAGACAAGCCCGCCGTCGGACTGACAGCTACACCCACACCCAAAAGCCCCAAACCCCACAGGATCCCTAGCGATCACCTGGGCGTTAATATTTCCCAAACCATATTTGGCAGGTTGTAATGCGCCCGTCTATATAACCCCGGTTATATGCAAAAAAGAGAGTTAACTACCGAAAAGTGCTTTCAGGATTAAAGACTAATATCAATTACATATTCGAATTATTTTCCAAATCTGAGCTTAATTGCCGGAACTACAAAAAATTCCCCGGCGACGGCGGTGGGTTTTTCAAGATGAAGACCAGCATCGGCACGCCGAAGCGGCATCTTTCTTTCAGTCCGCCGTCGCGCGTCTTGCTGGAGGCGCCGCTTCAAGATTAACTAAGCATTTGCTAATGTTTTGCACAGCCGCGCTGCTTCTGTCAGCATGGCCTCACGCTTCAGGAGGATGCGGGCCGGATGCGATGTTCGTTTCCGGCACAAGCAGTCACTGGCGCGTCGTGGAGACACGCTAAGGGAGAAGACACATGACCGAGCCTGAGCGCTGGGCGCCACCCATCGATGGCGACGTTCCGGCATGGAGCCGTGGCGCCGACGACGGGCTGCTGGCGGGCTGAACATGGTCACAACCGTTTTTGTCGCCGACGACCATCCGCTGCTGCTGCACGGCCTGACTGACCTGATTGCCCGCGACCCCGATTTCCTGGTGGTCGGCTCGGCGCAGGACGGCACCGCCGCCATGGCGATGATCCAGCGCGACATACCTGACGTCGCGGTGCTCGACATCAGCATGCCGGGACTGAGCGGTCTCGACATCGCCGCCGAAATCGCCAGGCAGGGCCTTGCGACGCTCTGCGTGCTTTTGACGGTCGGCGCCTCGCAAGCCCAGCTCTACGACGCGGTCGCGGTTGGCGTTGCCGGGATCGTGTTCAAGGAGACCGCGGTCGAGGCGCTGCTCAGATGTCTCCACCGGGTCGCCGCGGGCGGCCGCTGGCTGCCGGCCGAGATTGTCGGCGAGGCCGTGCAGAACGAGGCGTCCCGCCGGACCAGATGGCAGGAACTGTCATCGCGGCTGACCAAGCGAGAGATGGAGATCGCGCGGCTGGTCGTCGCCAACAAGCCGACCGGGCAGATCGCCTTCGATATCGGCATCTCGAAAGGCACGCTGAAAATCCATATGAACAACATCTATCGCAAATTGGAGGTCGCCTCGCGAGCGCAGCTTTCGCAGCTGGCCGCCGGCCAGATCGGACTGAGCGCCGGCAGCGGCTTTCCCGATCAATCCGGCCTCGAAAATCCGGCCGGGGACGCTTAGCCATGCACCACGCTCTTGCGTTCTTCGCGCAAGCGTTTCGGGCCGGCTGCCGCGCACAACAGGGCTTCGTCGAGAAACTGGCCCCAACGTGTGAAGAAGCGCAGCCAGCGCCGGCCCGCTGTGCACTGGTTCAGGCTGCGAGCTGAAACTTCCAGCCCGCTTGGAAGGTGAAATTTAAGCGTTTGCTACTAGGATCGACAGACGAGCTATAGTCAGGGAAAGGTATTCGGGTCGAATTGGCCGCAACGGGATTCAGTCTCGGCCGCGTGAGACAGGCCGTTTTTTCTTCCGCCAACTTGCCGGCGGCAATAGCCTTTGTTGTGCTCCTGGTCTGCGCCGTCTTTGCCGACCTGCAGAACAGGAGGGTGTCCGACCAGCTGGCGCGCGCCGATGTGCTGGCCAAGGTCAACGTCATCCGCGCCAAGCTCGAAGGCAACATAAACGGCAATCTTCAGCTTGCTCAGGGGCTGGTCTCAACCATCGTTACAGAGCCCTATATGGGCCAGCAGAGATTTGCCTCGCTCGCGGGCAATCTGTTCGAGCAGAAATCGCAGTTGCGTAATATCGCCGGCGCGCCAGACCTCGTTATCTCGCTGATGTACCCTTTGAAAGGCAATGAGAAGGCAATCGGGCTCGATTACCGCAAGAACGAGCAGCAACGCCTGGCGGCGCTTCGGGCGCGCGACCAGCGCGCGCTGGTATTTGCCGGACCAGTCAACCTGGCGCAGGGCGGGCGCGGCTTCATCGGCCGCATCCCGGTCTTCGTGCCGACGGCGGGAGGCGGCGACCGCTTCTGGGGCATCGTCTCGGCAGTGGTCGATGTCGACCGGCTCTACGCGGCGAGCGGACTGGCCGACCCCGATCTCGACATCGATGTCTCGCTCACCGGCAAGGATGCGCTGGGCGGCGGCGGCGAACGTTTCTTCGGCAGCGGCAATGTCGTCGCCAGCAATCCCATGTCGGCCGATGTGCAGTTGCCTTCAGGTTCCTGGCAGATTTCGGCCATCCCCAAGGGTGGCTGGCCAACGGCGCCGAAAAATGAGTGGACCTTGCGGACGCTGATGGCACTTGCCGGCGCGCTGGTGGTGCTGCCGATCCTCGTGGCCGGGCGGCTGTTCGGCGAAAGGCAAAAGAGCGACGCCGAGTTGAGGCGCCTGTCCGGCCGCCTGGAGCTGGCGCTGGAAGCCTCGGGCATCGGCGTTTGGGAGCACGACCTCGCCACCAACGAACTGCTGTGGGACGACCGCGTCAACGAAATCTACGGCAAGCCAGCCGACGGCAAGCCGCGCGGCTATGCCGACTGGGCGCTGGCGATCCACCCCGAGGACATCGAGCGGGCAAGGCGGGACTTCGATTCGGCCGCGGCGACAAAAGGCCCCTACTTCTCACAATACCGGCTCCTGCGCCCCGACGGCGCCGTCCGTCATGTGCGCACGCGCGCAAGCTTCTTCCAGGACATCGGCGGCACGCCCAAGCTGATCGGCGCCGAATGGGACGTGACCAGCGACGTGCTGCTCAACGAGAACCTCATTCGCGAGCGCCAGCTGTCGGAATCGAAGAACGCCGAGCTGAAGCTCGCCAAGGCGCATATCGAGCATGTGGCGCTGCACGATTCGCTGACCGGCCTGCCCAACCGCCGCTATCTCGACGAAATGCTGGCCGAAACCGGCCAACACGACCGCATTGCGCTGCTGCATCTCGACCTCGACCGCTTCAAGCAGATCAATGACACGCTTGGCCACGCAGCCGGCGATGCCATGCTGATGCATGCCTCGAAGGTCATCAACGCCAATGCCGGTTCTGCCGATTTCGTAGCGCGCATCGGCGGCGACGAGTTCGTCGTGGTGAGCCACGGGCGTGACGAAGACGAGCTCTCGGCACTCGCCGGCCGCATCATCGAGGAGATGCGCCAGCCTGTCGATTATCGGGGCCATCAGTGCCGGTTCGGGGTCAGCATCGGCATTGCCGCCAACAGCGGCGTCGACGCAAAGCAGTTGCTCGTCAACGCCGATCTCGCGCTTTACCGGGCGAAAGGCCGTGGCCGCAACCGCTACGAGTTCTTCAACGAGGAGCTGCAGAGCGAGATCGTACGGACCAAGCAGATCGCCGATGAGATCCTGGGCGGGCTGGAGCGGAACGAATTCGTCGCCTACTTTCAGCCGCAGTTCGACGCCGAGACGCTCGAGATCGTCGGCGTCGAAGCGTTGTCGCGCTGGAAACATCCGCGACGCGGCATCCTGGCCCCCGACGCCTATCTCAAGGTGGCCGAAGAGCTCAATGTCGTGGCGCTGATCGACCGCATCGTCCTCAAAGAGGCGCTGGAGAATTTCGAGCGCTGGTCGCGCAGCCATCTCAATATCCCGCGCGTCTCGGTCAACGTCTCGGCCAGGCGCCTGGAGGACAAGGACTTGATCAAGGGGTTGCGCGAGCTCGCCATCAAGGAAGGAACTGTGTCGTTCGAGCTGGTGGAGTCCATCTTCCTCGACGAGAACGATGATCTGGTCACCTGGAACATCGAGCATATCAAGGAGCTCGGCATCGATATCGAGATCGACGATTTTGGCACCGGCTATGCCTCGATCGTCTCCCTGCTCAAGCTGCGGCCGCGTCGCCTCAAGATCGACCGCCAACTGGTTACGCCCATCACCGGCTCAACGGCGCAGCGACACCTGGTGTCGTCGATCATCGAGATCGGCAAATCGCTCGGCATCGAAGTGGTCGCCGAGGGCGTTGAGACGATGGAGCACGCGCGCATCCTGAAAGAGCTTGGCTGCGATATCCTGCAAGGCTACTTTTTTGGCCGCCCGATGGAGGCGAAGGCCTTCAAGACCTTCGCCCAGTCGCGCAAATGGCTGGCGGCGGGGTAGCCGCCCCTTAACTCCGCAATCCCGGCGCTTCCTGCCCCGTCCGCTCGACATATTCGGTATAGCCGCCGCCGTAGGTGTGGATGCCTTCAGGCGTCAGTTCCAGCACGCGGTTGGAAAGCGCTGCCAGGAAATGCCGGTCGTGCGAGACGAACAGCATGGTGCCTTCGTACTGCGACAGTGCGGTGATCAGCATCTCCTTGGTGGCGATATCGAGATGGTTGGTCGGCTCGTCCAGCACCAGCAGATTGGGCGGATCGAACAGCATCAGCGCCATCACCAGCCGCGCCTTCTCGCCGCCTGACAGCACCCGGCACTTCTTCTCGATCTCGTCGCCGGAAAAGCCGAAGCAGCCGGCAAGCGCCCGAAGCGGCGCCTGGCCTGCCTGCGGAAACGCGTCTTCCAGCGTCTGGAACACGGTGCGCTCGCCGTCCAGCAATTCCATGGCGTGCTGGGCGAAATAGCCCATTTTCACACTAGGCCCCCGCGCGACCGTGCCGGTGTCCGGTTCGGAGGCACCGGCAACCAGCTTCAGCAGCGTCGACTTGCCGGCGCCATTGACGCCCATGATGCACCAGCGCTCACGGCGGCGGACCTGGAAATCCAGCGCCTCATAGATGCTGCGGCTGCCATAGCCCTTGTGAACGTTTTTCAGCGTCACGACATCCTCGCCGCAGCGCGGTGCCGGCTGGAAATCGAAGGAAACCGTCTGGCGGCGCTTGGGTGGCTCGACGCGGTCGATCTTGTCCAGCTTCTTCACCCGGCTCTGCACCTGGGCGGCATGCGACGCCCGCGCCTTGAAGCGCTCGATGAAGGCGATCTCCTTGGCCAGCATCGCCTGCTGGCGCTCGAATTGTGCCTGCTGCTGCTTGTAGGCGATCGCCCGCTGCTGCTGGTAGAACTCGTAATTGCCGGAATAGGCGGTCAGCGAACCGGCGTCGATCTCCACCACCTTGTTGACGATGCGGTTCATGAACTCGCGGTCGTGCGAGGTCATCAGCAATGCACCGTCATAATTCTTCAGGAAGGATTCCAGCCAGATCAGGCTTTCGAGGTCGAGATGGTTGCTCGGCTCGTCGAGCAGCATGGCGTCGGGCCGCATCAGCAGGATGCGGGCCAGCGCCACGCGCATCTTCCAGCCGCCGGACAGCTTGCCGACATCGCCGTCCATCATCTCCTGGGAAAAGCCGAGGCCATCCAGCACCTCGCGCGCGCGGCCGTCCAGCGCATAGCCGTCAAGCTCCTCGAAACGGTGCTGCGCCTCGCCATATTTTTCGATGATCTCGTCCATCCGGTAGGCCTGGTCTGGGTCGGCCATGGCAGCCTCCAGCGCGGCCATCTCGGCCGCCACTTCGCTGACCGGCCCGGCGCCGTTCATCACTTCGGCGACAGCACTGTGGCCTTCCATGTCGCCGACATCCTGGCTGAAATAGCCGATGGTGACGCCGCGATCGACCTGCACCTGGCCCTCGTCGGGCTGTTCCTGCCCGGTGATCATGCGAAACAGCGTCGTCTTGCCGGCGCCGTTGGGGCCGACAAGGCCAACCTTCTCGCCTCTCTGCAGCGCGGCCGACGCCTCGATGAAGACAAGCTGACGGCCGTTCTGCTTGCTGATGCTTTCCAGTCTGATCATGCGGTTTCCGGGGAGCTTGGAGCTTGGAAGGATTTTCCCCAGGGCCATACGCGATGGCGGGCGCCAGCGGAAGAGGCGCAAGCGCCGCAGTGGGAGCACGCTTTTCCCTCCTTCTTGTGGGAGAAGCCAAGACCGCCCCTGGACACAATCCGGAAACAAGATTCAACAGTTCGGAAAAACTGGCGAAAAGATTGGCTGGCATAAGCATCCTCGCGGCGACCGGAATGGTCGCGGCACAACGCCAACGGGATGTTACGGCAATGCAACGAGACGGATGGATGGGTGCCCTGCTCGGCATGTCGCTTGCCGTCACCGCCATCGGTCCGTCGCAAGCAAAGGCCGCCATCACCCGCAGCGAGCATTGCGACCGGCTCAGTCATCAACTCGACGAAGCCATTCAGGCCAAAGCCGAGACGACCGAGGTCGCCGAGGCAACGACGCTGCAGAAGACGGCCATCCGCTTCTGTGCCGAGCGCAAGCAGGCGCAAGGCATCAGGACGCTCGCCAACGCTCTGGAGCTGCTTGGGGTGACGCCGGACGATGAAGCCCAGTGACATCTATCTCAAAAGCACAGCCACAAGCACACCGGCAACAAGCGCGGCAAGGCTCATTGATCGCTCTTCTCTCTGACTTCCTCCCAGGAAAGCCGCCACTCGCAAAAGCGAGGGCGGCTTTTTCTTGCGCTCGATTTCGGGAAAGCGTGCCGTGGATTTCCGTTCGGAATTCAGCAGAAACAGACGCTTACAGCGCTTCAGCGATTCAGATGTTGAAGCACTTCAAGCAACGCCGAGCTCTGCCCGAACCTGCGGGCCGCTTGTGGCACTGTTGAAGACGGCGGTGCCGGGATCCGTCACCACGGCAGCCTTTTGCCGTCGCGGAAGAAGCCGCCGGTCGGGCCGTCATCCGGCAAGGTCGCCGCCCAGACGATACCGGCCGCTCCTTGCGCGACCGGGCGCCCGCCCGGCCCGCCCATGTCGGTGGCGACCCAGCCGGGGCAGACGGCGTTGACCAGCACACCTGCGCCGCGCAGTTCCGCCGCCAGCACGCAGGTCAGCGCGTTGAGGGTCGCCTTCGATGTCGAATAGGCCGGCGCCCCGCCCCCCATCGAGGCCAGCGAACCGCCTTCGGACGACACGTTGACCAGCCTTCCATGACCGCTCGCCTTGAGCAACGGCGCGAAGGCGGCCGCCGCCCGCCAGGCGCCGAAGACATTGGTCTCGAACGCCTCGCGGATCACTGTCCAGTCCGGCAGCAAGGCCCGCGAACCAGCGTCGTAATGGATCGCGGCGTTGTTGATCAGCACGTCGAGACGGCCGAACCGGCGCTCGACTTGCGCCGCCGCCCCTGCCGCCGCTTCAGGTGCAGCGACATCGAACGCGATGGCCTCGACATGGCCGTCGAGTCCTCGCGCCGCCGCTTCGCCTTTGGCGAGATCGCGCACGCCCAAAAGCACGGCAAAACCGAGCTTCGCCAGCTGCCGCCCGGTCTCGAGCCCGATGCCGCGATTGGCGCCGGTGACCAGCGCGACCTTGCTGGAATGCGTGTTCATGTGCTGCTCCTGGGATGTCGATTGCTTCGGGAGAAAGATGGCACTAGCGGAGGTGATTTATTAGGTGGCGGGGATCGCAGTCTTCATGCGATGGCGTGCAGGAATCGGGTGGTGGCCGGGCGGCGCGCCATGCGATCGTTGATCCATCACGAGGACCAGCCATGCTCACGCTTCATGATCATCTGCCATCGCAGAATGGCTGGAAGGTCCGGGTTCTGCTCGGGCTGCTCAAGATTCCGTATGACAGTCGCATGGTCTCGATTTTCGAGGGCGAGAGCCACACCGACGCCTTCCTTGAACTTAATCCTGCCGGTGCCGTCCCCGTGCTTCAGCTCGAAGACGGGAACGCCATCGCCGAATCCAACGCGATCCTCGCCTATCTCGCCGAAGGGACGCCTTTTCTGCCGGCGGACCGTTATCAGCGCGCCAAGGTCATGCAGTGGCTGTTCTTCGAACAATACAATGTCGAGCCGGTCATCGGCTCGCTGCGCTTCTGGACCTTGACCGGACGGCTCGAACGCAACCAGGGCATGGTCGCGGGCAAGCGCGAAGCCGCAGCCCGGACTCTTGCCGCCATGAACCGCAGCCTTGGCGACACCCCGTTTCTCATCGGAAACGACTTCACGATCGCCGACATCGCTGTCTATGCCTACAGCCATCGCGCCGGGGATTGCGGCTTCCTTCTGACGGACTATCCGGCGGTCATGGCGTGGATTGGCCGCGTGCGTGACGCCATCGGTCCTGGCTACCCGGTGCATCCTTACAGCATCGACCCGCATTCCGGTGCCTGAAGGGCTTACTTCTTGCCCTGCGGATAGATCGTCTCGCCGCGCTTCAGCATCTCGACGAAGGTCTCGATCTTCTTCTTGCGGCCGGCCTCGGTCTTCATGTTGTGGGTGCGGAAGGCAAGCGCGAAGCGGTTCTGTGCGCTGAGCTTTGCCAGCATCTCTTTTGCCTTGGGTTCGGCGTCTATGGCCGCCTGCAGATCATCAGGAATTTTCATCTGCTTGCCGCTGCCATAGGCGCGCGCCCAGCGCCCGTCCGCCTTGGCCGCCTCGACCTGTTTCAGCCCATGCCCGGTCATGCGGCCCTGCTCGACCAGCCGCGCGACATTGTCGATGTTGATCTTGCTCCAGATGCTCTTCTTGCCGCGAGGCGTGTAGCGCTGGAGAAAACTGTTCTCGTCCAGCCCCTTGCGCACCGCGTCGATCCAGCCGAAACACAGCACGACGTCAATGGCCTCCTTCGGCGTGATCGACTTCAGCCCCGACCCGACCTTGTGCACCTTGATCCACACCTCGCTTTCCGTGGCGTGGTGCTGGCCGAGCCAGGCATAAAAACTCGCCGCGTCAGGGAATTCCCGAACCTTGTCGGGATCGACCTTGACCGGCGCCATCAGCCTGCCTGCCCGTTCAGTGCTGTTGTCGGTCGCGCGCCCATGTCCTCTGCTTTCACTGTCGTCCTGTCTTCTGCATCGTGCTCGTCGTCATTGGTCAGCATCGGCTGGTATGGAAGGCTGTTCGGCAAGGCACCACGGCGGCACAGGATCACAGCCGGTATCTCATGGCTAGCGCCATCGGCGTGCATCCATGTCCACGGGGCGTCCTCCTGTCGTGCTATACCACCGCAAGGTGTCACGCTTCTGGGGGATAACACGCCATGAAATCTTTGCTTCTCGCCCTTGCCTTGCTGCTACCGACCATGGCCCTCAGCGAACCGATCGAAACCAAAAAGATCATCACCTCGGTGACCGGCGACTTCAACGGCGACGGCGCTCCCGACCTTGCCATGGTGGTCGAGACCGAGCCGACCGACCCGATGGACATCCATTTCTTCCTCAGGGACAAGGAGCACAATTACCTCAAGCCCGTCGAAATCGTGCGCGAACAGATCGGTGGCGAGTGGAACGGTTATGACCGGCCGGGCTATGAGAACTCCGACACCGAGCCGGAGCTATCGATGCTGCCCAACGGCTCGATCAAATTCTATCTGCCGGCGCCGCCGATCGGCAGCGAGCGCACCAACCAGACGCTGACCATCGCCTACCGCAACGGCGCCTTCATCGTTGCCGGCTTCGCCTATGAATCCGTGGATTACCTGCAGGAGAATATCGCCAGCGCCTGTGACTACAATGTGCTGACCGGCAAGGGCACCAGCTCGAAGCAGCAGCCGGACGGCAGCACGAAGCACAAGACCGTGTCGGCTGAAGGCCAGACCATCGCATTCCGGGACTGGAACTCGGGCGACGCCTTCACCGCTTGCCAGGAATAAGTGGGGCGCCCTGCCCCTCCGGCCGCCTTCAGGCCGGTGGCGGCATTGCCGGCGTCAGCCCGTGGCGACGCATAATGTCCATCATTTTGGCCTTGTCCGGCGGGCCACCGGCGGCAGCGTTGAGCACCGCGAAGGCCTCTCGAAAATAGTCCGGGCCGATCGCCGCCGGCGTGATGACGCACAACGCCTTCGCGTCTCGGCTGCCGTTGTTGTCGAACCGGTGGACGGCGCCGCGTGGAACGCACAGCGCCTCTCCCGGTCCGACCTCGATCGGCTTGCCGTCGACGGTCCAGGTCAGCACCCCGTCAATTCCGTAGATCGTCTCTTCGTAGTGGTCGTGGCTGTGCGCCGGCGCCGGCAGCCGCTGCGCGCCCGGCACCATCAGTTCGAAGGCGGCGACGCTGCCATTCGAACTGTCGCCTGACACCAGGAAGCGAACCGACAGCCCCTTGGTACCGATGGTTTCGTTGGCTGGATTGACCTGGAGATCCAAGGTTAGCATTGCGCAAACTCCCCGAGTAAATTACATTTACCTTCTTTCAGTAAACTCAATTTACCGGATCGTCAATGGCCACATCCACGGAAGTTCTGCAGACCAGGACCGAGGACCTGCTGATCGGCGCCCTGCTGCGCGTGCCGGCGCAGACGATCCAGCGCCGGCTGATCAAGGAGCTCAACGCCGCCGGTTTCGATGAACTGCGCCTGCCGCATATGGCGGTGCTGCAGTTTCCCGGACCGGACGGCGCACGCCCAGGCACCATCGCCGAGCGCGCCGGCATGAGCAAGCAGGCCATCAACCAGCTGCTCAGCAGTCTCGAAGGCTACGGCTATCTCGTCCGCTCCGATATTCCGGGCGAAGGCGGCGCGCGCGTGGTGCGGTCCACCGAACGCGGACACGCCGCCTTCTGGAAAATGGTCGACATATTGCGCGACATCGAGGAGGAGTGGCGCACCGAACTCGGGCCAGAGCGGTTTGCCCAGCTGAAAGCGCTGTTGTTCGTCGTCTGGGACAGCCCGCTGGCTCGCTGAACGAGACGGCGCTGCGCAGCTGGCACGCATCGGCATTTCCGATGGCGCCATCGGTTTCTTCCGTTTCCCTTGGCCCACAGCGAACTGCCAATCCTCTGCCCTTGTCCATCCATGCAAAGGCAGAGCGGATATGAACATCACGAACCAGAAAATCCTGATCGTCGGCGGCGGTTCCGGCATGGGTCTGGCGCTGGCAAGACGCTGCGTCGAGGCCGGTGCGGCGGTCGTCATCGCCGGGCGCGGCCACGACAGGCTGCAACAGGCGCGCGAAGAACTTGGCAATCCCGCCGCCCTGGAGGTAGCCGCCGTCGACATCGCGCGGGAGGACCATGTGGTTGAGCTGTTCGCGCGCATCGGCGGGCTCGACCACGTCGTCAGCACCGCCGCCGACATCGAAGGCGCCTACCAGCTGTTGCCGGAGCTCGACCTGAAGGCGGCGCAAAGGGTGGTGGAGAGCAAACTTTACGGCCCGCTGCTGCTCGCCAAGCATGGCGCACCACGGCTTGGCGTCACCGGGTCGATGACCTTCGTCTCCGGCATCGCCGCCTACCGGCCGGCTGCACGCGGCTCCGTCGTCGCCGCCGTCAATGCGGCGCTCGAAGGGCTGGTGCGGGCGCTCGCGGTGGAGCTCGCGCCAATCCGCGTCAACGCGGTGTCACCCGGCTGGGTCGACACCACGATCTGGACACAGGTTGCCGGCGACAGGAAGGCCGAGACGCTGGCCGCGATGGCGCAACGCCTGCCAGTCGGCAGGATCGGCCAACCCGACGATATCGCCGATGCCATCTTCTTCCTGATCGGCAACGGCTTCACCACGGGAACGACGCTGCATGTCGAGGGCGGGCACCGGCTTGTCTAGGATGGCCAGAGTCAGGAAATCGCCTTCAAAGCAAAGCTTTGGAGCGGTTCGCCGATTCAGGCTCTGAACTGAGTTGAGAGCGTTCCGAAACAGGTGCGAGCGTTTCCCGCGCGGCGGCGAGCAATTGCCCGAGTGCCGGCGGCTGAACGCGTCGGCGCCGCCAGATCATCGTCAGCGGCGCCGTCTGCATCTGGCCAGGCCATGGCAGTTCGACGAGGTCGCCCCGCGCCAGCGCGCCGCTGACGGCAAGGCGCGGAACGAGGCCCAGCCCCGCGCCGGCTGCGACCAGTTGCGCAATAGCGCCGATGCTGCCGACCTCGGCGACAAGCCTGGGCGCGGCGACACCCGCCTCGGCAAAGGCGGTGTCGAGCATGTGTCGATAGATGCATCCGGGCTCCGTTGCCACGAAGCGCAGCGTGGCAAGCGCGGCGAGGTCTGATGGCGCGGCGCCCTGCCCCGGAGCCGCGACAAGCACCAGCGTTTCGGCCGCGATTGTGCGCCGGGCGAGGCGTTCGTCGGCGGCGCCCTTGCTGACGTCGCGACGCTCGAAGCAGAAGCCGACGTCAATGTCGCCATCCTCCAGCAGGCGCCGCAGGGCACCGCTGTCCGCCACCTTCATCCGCACGGTGATATCGGGATGGCGGGCCTGGAACCCCGGCAGCCAGGGCGCCAGCCGGGCCGAGGCAATCGTCTCCAGCGCGCCGATGGTCAGCGATCCGCTCGCCTGCGCGGCAGCCGCCTGCACGGCCGCGCGCGCCTCGCCGTCGAGCCGCAACAGGTCTTCCGCGATGGGCTTCAGCGCCAGTCCCGCCGGTGTCAGGTCGAGACCTGTTTTCGAGCGCGTGAACAGGGCAGCTCCCAGCTCGGCCTCAAGCGATTGGACCTGGTCGCTGACGCTCGACTGCGCCAGATGAACCGCCTCCGCGGCGCGCGTGATGTTGCGGCTGCGTGCCACCTCAAGGAAGGTCTTGAGCAATCTGGGATGCAACGAAAATGTCCCGGCCGACGTCTACTGCAGCTGCGGCTTCTTGAGAAAACTGCCGCGGTCGGCCGATTTGACGCGCAGCCAGGTTTCGCGGCCGTCGCGCAGCACCCGCATCGGGATCTCCGCACCGGCCGAGCCGCTCTCCCATAGCTTGCGATAGAAATCGGCGAGCCCGTCGACCGCGCCGTCGCGGATGTCGGAGATGATGTCGCCCTGGCGCAGGCCGGCCTTGGCGGCCGGGCCGCCTTCGGTCACGCTCATCACCACCACCTTGCCGTCGCTTTCGGCCGACAAGGCGCCGAGCCAAGGACGCGGCGGCCTGGCCACATGGCCGCGCGTGAGGAGATCGTCGAGAATCGGCGGCAACAGGTCGATCGGCACCACCATGTTGATGTCTGCGACCTCGCCATTGCGGCTCATCTGCAGGCGCAGCGAACCGATGCCGAGCAGTGAGCCGTCGGCGCCGAACAGCCCGGCACCGCCCCAGGACGGGTGCGCGGGTGCGATGAAGATCGCCTCGTCGAGCAGATACTCCCAGTATCCGGCGAATTCCTGTTTGGTGACGATCTTGGCCTGCACCGACTG
Source organism: Mesorhizobium calcicola (assembly GCF_042682105.1). NCBI lineage: Bacteria > Pseudomonadati > Pseudomonadota > Alphaproteobacteria > Hyphomicrobiales > Phyllobacteriaceae > Mesorhizobium > Mesorhizobium calcicola. The sequence continues at coordinate 111,510 of NZ_JBHUGY010000026.1, read as the reverse complement.
GCCGATGCCGTCGGCCAGAACCACGGCATCGCCGATCCGGGCCTTGCCGGCATCGCCGAGCGCCACCGCCGGCAGGCCGAGCGGCGCCAGCGCCTGCACCAGGCCGAAGCCCGATTCCTGATCATAGGCCAGCGCGTGCGCCGGGATGACGCGGCCGTCATGGCTGGTCAGCCAGACCTCTTCGGCTTCGGTGATGAGATAGCCGATGGTCAGCACCAGCCCGTCGTCGCGGATGACGACGCCGCTGCCTTCCCTGAGCGTGCCCAGCGCACCGGCCGTGAAGGCATCCTCGGGAACGGTGGCCCGCACGGCAACGACCGAGCGCGGATTGGGATTGATGGTCATGCTTTCATTCCTGGGTAGGTCATATTTCTATAGGTATGCCGCGCGGGAGATGGTGCAAGGGGCGGCTGTGATCCCTTCTCCCCTTGTTGTGGAGAAGGGAGAGCGCCACCGACATAAACAATAGTTCAACGCAAGTTGAACTTTCTCGCTCGCAGCCCTAGCTGTAAGGGAGCTGCCCATCCTTTCCACAAGCCCCCACGACACGAGGCCCCGAGATGACTGAGTACACGCCGCCGAAAGTATGGACCTGGAACAAGGCGAATGGTGGCACCTTCGCCAGCATCAACCGCCCGATCGCCGGCCCGACTCACGACAAGGAATTGCCGGTCGGCAAGCATCCGATGCAGCTCTATTCGCTGGCGACGCCGAACGGCGTCAAGGTGACGGTCATGCTGGAGGAGCTTCTGGCGCGCGGCCACAAGGGCGCCGAATATGACGCCTGGCTGATCAGGATCAACGATGGCGACCAGTTCGGCAGTGGCTTCGTCGAGGTCAACCCCAACTCCAAGATTCCCGCTTTGACGGATCGCAGCGGCAAGACGCCGGTGCGCATCTTCGAATCCGGCTCGATTCTGCTCTATCTCGCCGAAAAATTTGGCGAATTCCTGCCGGCCGAGCAACCGGCCCGCGCGGAAATCCTGTCCTGGCTGTTCTGGCAGATGGGCTCGGCGCCGTATCTGGGCGGCGGCTTCGGCCATTTCTACGCCTATGCGCCGGAAAAGTTCGAATATGCCATCGACCGCTTCTCGATGGAGGTGAAGCGCCAGATGGACGTGCTCGACCGCCGCCTGGCCGAGGTCGAATATCTCGGCGGCAAGGATTACAGCATCGCCGACATGGCGGTGTGGCCCTGGTATGGCGGACTGGCGCTCGGCCGCATGTACAATGATGCCGCCGAGTTCCTGTCCGTGCAGGACTACAAGCATGTGCAGCGCTGGGCTCAGGCGATCGATTCACGCCCGGCCGTGAAGCGCGGCCGCATGGTCAACCGCGCCTTCGGCGAACCGGCCATGCAGTTGCATGAGCGCCACGACGCCGGCGATTTCGAAACGAACACGCAGGACAAGCTCGCTGCCGAATAGGCCAGGCAAAGCCAGCCTCAAGAGAAAGCCCGCCACCGACGCGAATGTTGGTGACGGGCTTCTCCCAAGGCTTTCGCGGGCAATCCTATTTCGGGACCTCGCTCAGTTCAGGACTTCGACGATCTGATGGGTCTCGGGATCGACCAGGACGGTCTGGTCGTTGATCACGGCGACGCGATACTTGACGTTGGGCACCTCGCGCAGTTGGACCGTATCCGGCACCGGCGAGCCGAGCTTGAGCTCGACGCCCAAAAGGTTGACCGACGCCAGTGGCTCCTTCTTGATGTATTCGCGAACGATTGTTTTCTGCTCCGGTTGGACGACGATGACGTCTTGCGCCATCGCTGCACCAAAGCCGCTCATCAGGACGACCGCAGCCGCCGCACTCGAAAGATAAAGTTTCATGACAATCTCCATAAGGCTATCTGAAAATCCGCCCTGCATGAGAACTCCATGGCTGCGTTGAAGTTCCATCTCGAATTTCAGAATAAAGAGATAATTACATCGACTGACCGCTAACGCGTATTATTCTTGTTTATTGATGCCAAAGGCGAAGATATTTAAAATATTGCAGATAAATTGCGCTGCCAGTCGATTATTCGGGTTTAAAAAGCGCACAACCGTGCCGGCAGAGCCATTGTCCCAGCGGGAAGCTCACCCTCGTTTCGGACGACGACCACCAAAAGCGCCGCGTCGGCTTCGCCCGCAATCAGTCGAAGGCCGAGGTCGATTTGCTGCAACACCTTGGGAACAGCTAACGTTGGGAACGCAATGTCGTTCCTACGCCGTCATCCAGCGGCACGAAAAAGGCCCGCCCTGCCGGGAGCAGAGCGGGCCATAGACAGCGCCGGCGGAGGTGGCAGCCTCACCGGTCACGCTCAAAACGCGAAGCGTCGGGCTTGGTTCCCGCCTTTGGCGTCCTGTGCCCGACGCAGCCTCGTTTGTCGTGATCGCGCTGGTGGCGCCGTTTGCGGGACTTGCCTGGCGCACGCGCGAATGGATGAGCAGGGACGCCATCCCTTGGCGGAGCCCAAGTGCCAGGCCTCAAAACCAGACACCATCCCGATGCAGTGGCGGGACGGCGTCCACCGAATCCTGATCTGTCGCCGCCCGTTGCGCGCTCCTGTAGATCAGCCTTGCGACGAGCAGGAAATAGCCGACTTGCAGGACAAGCAGAGTCACTATCGTCCAGGCAAGCGCCTGCCAGAAGGAACCGGTGGCTATATAGGTCCAGACCGCGACAACGATGGTCGTGGCTGACATCCCCAGGAGAAAATGCCCAAAATACATCGATGCTCAAAATCGCCCGAAACCGATCCCGGTTCGAAACGATTCCCCTGCCCAGATTCCCAATACCCGCGCACAAAATTCCATTATTTTAGCAACTACGCAACTATATGATCGCCCAGATCGGCAACGATCCCGAAATTTGTTGCGCGCCTGGCGCTGTTCGCACCGCGGGCCGGCCTGCGCCTGGACGCACAAGATCGGCCCGCAGGCAACCTTTCGCCCGCCAAAATGTGACGTCGTGGATCGCGGTCAGGAAGCCTGCGGTGGCCGCTCCAACGGCGTGTTGTCGGTCGCTTCGGAATGTGGTGTCGGCCTTGCCAACGGCGCCAATTTCCGTGCCGCGATTGTGGCGAAGACGCTTGCCTGGCTAAGTTTTTTGCCGATCCTGCCCTCTCGATACGGCCGCGTCATTATATCGCGTTTGACTAAAATAATGGAACGTCCAATGGACATTGCCGGAACCGAACAGGGCCCCTCGGACCTTTGCGCCTGACACCCAAGACCTTGGTCCTACACGAAAACGCAAAGGGCCGATGTGGCCCGGATTGAAGCCGGGACAAGGGAACATCTCGCCTTGGCTGTCGTTTGTCGCAAGGTTTCGGGTGCCGCCGGATCCTGTCGGAGAACAGAACGATGCCGTATCGATCCATCATCGTCAAAACAGGCAACGGCCCGGTCACGGCGATTGCCGTGCTGATGGTGGGATTGATGGCGGTGGGCATCGTGTTCCTCGTCCTGGGCGGTTCGCTCCACCTCAACGAGCAGCCGTCGGATCAACGCGCGCTGTCTTTCCCACCCGCCCGATCGGTTCAAGCGACCGATCACAGTGCGGCAAACTGATCAAGCTTGCATGCCGCGCGGAACACTCAGCGGCCTTCCGGAATGACGGCCTCATAGAGCGGAACCTTACTGAAATGTAACAGACTCCTCCACCGTCAAGCCACAATTGGCATGCCCATCGGCAGCGCATCGAACTATGTCCCGATATTGGGAGAAAGGTTTCCATGTTTCGCTGCCTTTCATTGGTGGTCGCCTGGTTGGCGCTCCAATCGTTGGCTTTTGCGCAGCCCGTTCCCCCGAAGCCCGACGTGATATCAGGCTGCGTCGCGATTGAGGCATACGGTGGCAACGGCAACGGCTCGACCGACAATCTTTCGGCTTGGAATTCCGCCATCAGCCATTTTGGCAATCGGCCGATCTGCATATCGTTCGGGCTTGGGACCTACAGATTCAGCGGTTCGGCGACGGCGACAGTTGGCTCAGGTTCGAGCATTGCAGTTCATGGCGCCGGCTCCAACGTGACCAAGATTGTCTTCACTGGAGCGACGGAAGGGTTCAATTTCAAGTCCCCGAACGAGGAAGCCGTCCAAATCGACAATATGGCCGTTCTCTCGGCGACGGCTAACATTCATGATGCCATCACTGTTGATAGTTCCGATTGCACGGGATCGAAACAATCGTCGCATTTCAGCAATCTGACGATTGAAGGTGCAGGAAGCTTTCCTTTTACAAATCACTGGGGCCGAGGATTGGTTCTCAACAAACTGTCATTTGTTGATGTCGATAGCGTTGATTTCTTCGGTGACAAAAGCTCCGGCATGCAAGGAATTTTTGCGGCAGGCAACGCAGCAGGGCACTGCTACGCCTTCAACCTGATGGTCTCGAAGAGCAATTTCATTGGCACTGCAAATGGAATTATGCTGGGAACGCTTTTTCAGGGGCTTTTCGTGACCCAAAGCAATTTCACCGGCGGCGGCAGCGGTATAGTGGTCCCGCCCTCCGAAGCGGAGGTCGATCAGATAAATGTTTCCGACAGCTCTTTTAATGTCAAGGGAGATGCCATCGCCACGGCTTCTCCTATTACTGGTCTGTATGTAACACACAATACAATTGAGGTTCCTAATCTTAGAGGGGGCGTGCACATTAACGGTGGAGGCAGCCTGTTCGTAGTTTCAGAAAACAATTTTTTTAATCCGAATGGTACCAGCAAAGGCCTAGGCGTAATTGTTGACAGCGCGGCGAGACTTGGGACTATAACAGGAAACGTTTATCAATATCTTCGAATCGCCAACTCGTTGGGTTCAAGCACGATCGGATGGAATATCCAGTCGAATGCCTATGGCGCAAAGGTGTCGATAAAGAACGCAAACTCTGGCAAGGGAAACACGATCGGCGGCGGTTCCCCATAGTCAGCATCGATTGCCCTTGTAGGCGTGGTGATGGACCAGGACGCCGAATCCGTACTGTGGTCCCGGCCTATTCCGCTTTCACGGAAGTGTTGGCCGGCGGGCGATGTGCGATGGTGTTGATGCGGCGGTACGAGCCGCCCTGGTTGACGCGGGCGCCCGAGCCATCCCAACAATGCGCCCCCCGTCCGCGTCGACCAGGCAGGCGCCTGGCGGCATCACCCGATCGGCAGCGCGTGCGCCCGCCGCGCTGGCTGCCGCGCGAAGCGACGATCCGCCCGCCGCGAAGGTTCCCTGAAGCCTCAGCCGCCGGTCAGCGCCTTCGTCGTCACCAGATCGACGCCGGCCTCGACGAATTCGCCATTATGCCGGGCGATGACCTGCCGGGCGCTCTCGGCGGCATTGTCCAGCGTGCTGTGGGCATCGGAAACCACCGTCACCCCGAGCCCTCTGGCCATCGCGCCCTTGACGGTCGCCGCCACGCAAAAATCGGTCTGCGCGCCCAGCAGCACGACAGCACCTGCGCCCTGCCCGGCCACCCAGTCGCCCAGTGCTGCATTGCTGAAGGCATTGCCGACGGTCTTGGCAAAGGTCGGCTCGTCCTCGGCCTGGCCAAGTGCGGGCCACACCGGCCAGCCCGGTTCACCCGGTGCCAGCGGATCGCCCGCCGGTCCGTCATGCCTGACAAAGGCGACCTTGCGCCCGCCGCGCCGAGCCCAGTCGATCACCGCCCGGGTCCGCTCGGCAATACCTGATGCATCATGAATCGGCGGCTCGTACACGCCGTCGAACATGCCGGTCTGAAGGTCGATGACAATGAGCGGCGCGTTGTCCGCGAGGCTGGGTGCTGACATGGTCGCGAACATAACGTGGGTAGCGAGAGGGTCAAGGATGGTTGGCAGGCGTGACAGCTATGGAAGCGCCAGTTGGCCGGCAACGAGACGGAGAGCCTTGCAGGCGCGCCCATTGACAGCAGTCATCGAGCACTCAAAGAAACACAGGGCATCGATGACTGGAAAGTGGCCTTGGATGATTGATCCGCAGAGCTTGCTCCCACACGACAAGTACGATCTTGATTCGATCGCTCGGATTGTCGATGCGGGCTATCCGGCGGTTGCGCCGATATTGGACGAACTGTTGGAGTGGACGGCCGATGGCAATTGGCCAGTGGCCAGACCCATCGCTGATTTCCTTGTCACCGCCGGGACACCGCTGATTGATCCGATTTCGCGGATCCTCCAGGGAACGGATGGAACTCAAAAATGGCACTGCATCAACTCGATCGTGCAAAGATTGCCGATGGACGTTCTTCGCGGCCTGGAGGAGGATCTGCGCCGATTGGCGGATCATCCCAGCGAAAATGACAGACGAGAAGAGGCCGATATTGAAGCGCGTGAGGTCCTGCTTCGTCTCGAACCCGATCATGGCATGAAGCTGTAGGCTGACCCCGCTCCGCAATGGATCGGCCGCTTTGCCCCTGTTCACCCCGGCGCGCCGGCAAACAGCACCACGCCGTCGCCGCCGGCGGTCGGCCAGTCGCGGATGGTGCGGTCGTAGCCGCCGGTCAGCACCGTGCCGTCGGCGGCGAAGGCCACCGCATAGATCGGGCCGGTCTGGCTGTCGAACATGGCGATCTGATTGCCGGTTTCCATGTCCCACAGGCGCGCCGTGCCGTCGAGCGAACCAGAGACCAGGCGCTTGCCGTCGGCCGACAGCGCCAGCGTGTAGACCGTGCCTTCATGGCCCTCGAAGCGGCGCACTTCGCGGCCGGTGTCGAGATCCCAGAGCTTGATCGTGTAGTCGCCGCTGCCGGTGATCAGATGATGGCCATCGGCGGTGAACACGGCGCCATAGGTGCCTTGCTCATGCCCGTGCCAGTTGCGCAGCTGCTTGCCGTTGTCGATGTCCCAGAGCTTTAGCGTGCCGTCGATGCTGCCTGAGACCGCGCGGGTGCCGTCAGGCGAGACGGCGACAGCGCTGACGGACCAGTCGTGCCCGCTCATCACATGCAGCACTGTGCCCTTCTCGAGGTCCCAGACGATGACGTTGCCGGTCTCATGGCCGGTCACGGCGCGCTTGCCGTCGGGGCTGATCGCCAGCTTGTTGACACCGCCATTCTGGCCCGCCGAAAAGACATGCAGCACCGCGCCATCGGAAAGTTTCCGCTGCACGATCTCGCCGTCGTCGCCGGCGGTCAGCGCGCTGACGCCATCGGGCATGAACAGCGCGGTGCGCACCATGTCCTTGTGAGCGCCGAGCGTGCGGATCAGGTGTTTGCCGGCGATGTCCCAGAGCTTGATCGTGTGGTCGGTGCTGGCGCTCATGATCGAATGGCCGTCGGGCGCCACCGCCAGCCAGACGACAGCATCGCGATGGCCCTCGGGTTCAGTCGGCAGCGGTGGCGGAGCCGGGGGCAGAGGTGCGACGGTCGGGGGCGGCATGACCGCGACCTCCGGCGGCGTCGGAGCGGCGGGGACTGACGGTGTCGGAGGCGCCAGCGCAGGCGGGGTCGGCGGTACCGGTGCCATGGGCGGATTGGCCGCTTCCGGCGGAGCGGGTGGAGGAACAGGCGCAGGCGGCTGGGCTACCGGTGGAACTACCGGCTCCGGGGCTGGCGGCGCGCTGGCGACATCCTGCCCCTTCGGTTCGCCGGGCTGGGGTTCATTGGGCTTCGGCTCGCTGGGCTTCGGTTCGCTGGGCTGGCTGGCGACCTCGCCGCCATCATGCGTCCGCCAGGGGCCGAACCGGTCGACGGCCAGCACCGCCAGCACAACCAATGGCAAGGCGAGAAACACCTTGCGCAGGCCGGGCCTGCCGGTGTCTTGCACTTCCGCCGCGCGGCCGAACAGCGGCGCGCCGGCCTGATGGTTCGGGCGCCCCGGCAGAAGACCGGCCCAGAACAACAGCGCGCCAAGCAGGCAAGCGAGCGCCGCCACCAGCAATGCGGCCAACCGCAGCGAGGCGGTATCCCCGGCGAAAGACGAGACACTGCGCCAGACGACGACCGCGTCGCCAAGCACCAGCCAGGCGCGCCAGACGCAAATCACGGCCACCACCAGCAGGACGATTGCAATCAGCCTGTCGACGACTCTGTTCATCGGCCCCCCTCGGCGCCATTGCCGGCCTCGCCCGGCACGGCATCAATCCATGAGATTACCCATGGAAAAGGTGTTCGCAAAATGGCGCATGGGAAAGGGCGGCGTCGAGGCTCTCCCGGCAAGTTTTCCGCGCGCTCACCTGAGTTCCACCCAGACCGGCGCGTGGTCGCTGGCGCCATCCCCGCCACGCACCTCGCGGTCGATGCCGGCGGCGGTGAGACGGCGCGACAGTGTCTTCGACAGCAAGATGTGGTCGAGCCGAAGCCCTGCGTCGCGCGGCCAGCGGTTGCGGCGATAATCCCAGAATGTGTAGAGCGTCTCCTTCGGGTGCTTCTTGCGCAGCGCATCCGTCCAGCCCTGCTCGATCAGGCGGGCGAAGGACGCCCGGCTTTCCGGCTGCACCAGCGCGTTGTCGTCATAGGAGCGGGTGGCATAGATGTCGCGCGGCTCGGGCACGATGTTGTAGTCGCCGGCCAGCACCACAGGCAGGCCGGTGTCCAACAGCTGCTCGGCATGCGCCTCCAGCCGTTCGTGCCAGGCGAGCTTGTACTGGAATTTCGGCCCCGGCTGCGGATTGCCGTTCGGCGCATAGAGGCAAGCGATGACGATGCCGTTCACCGCCGCCTCGATGTAGCGGCTCTGCCTGTCGGCATCGTCGCCGGGCAGCACGTCGCGGGTCAGCACCGGATCCGAGCCTCGCGCCAGGATGGCGACGCCGTTCCAGGTCGGCTCGCCCTTCCACACCGCGCCATAGCCTGCCGCGGCCAATGCCGAACGCGGAAACTGCGTGTCGCGCGCCTTCAGTTCCTGCAGGCACACGACATCGGGTTTTGCCGTCGCCAGCCATGCCAGCAAATTGTCCAGCCGGCTGTTGATGTTGTTGATGTTGAAGGAGGCGATCTTCATCAGCTCAGGAAACGATCCGGGCCGCCCACACCTTCACCGTTTCGGCCAGTGTCTTCAGATGATCGGCCGTCGAAAATCCCGAAACGCCCTTGCGCGGCTTGAGATCATGGTCGCCATCCTCCAGCCAGACGACTTCGATCTGATCGGAAAGCGCGTAAGTCGCGACCTCGTCCGGCGTCCCGAACTCGTCGCGCGTGCCCTGGAAGATCAGCGTCGGGGTCTTCAATCCGGCCAGATGTTTGGTTCGCAATTGCTCGGGCTTTGCCGGCGGATGAAACGGATAGCCCAGGCACAGCAGGCCCGAGATCTCGCCCTTGGAGAACATCTCGTCTGCGACCATCGAGGCGACGCGCCCGCCCATCGACTTGCCGCCGATGATGAGCGGACCGGTCACGCCCTTCGCCCTGAGGTCGGCGATCGCCTTGACATATTCCGGGTTCACCATCTCGGCCCGCGGCGGCGGCTTGCGATGGCCGTAGCGGCGGGCGGCCATATAGTGGAATTCGAAGCGCGCGACGCGAAAGCCGGCTGCGACCAGCGCCTTGGCGGTGGCGGCCATCGAGGCCGAGTCCATCGGCGCCCCGGCGCCATGGGCAAGCAGGATGGTGACAGGGGCGGTGTCGGGGCCGTCGAAGAGGAAGGTGGTCATGGGGCGGCCCTCTCCGAGAGGTCGCGCTCCGTCCCACCCCCCTCTGGCCTGCCGGCCATCTCCCACGCAACGGGGGAGATTGGCAGCTTAGACGTTCCGCTCGCCTTCCACCGTTGGCGATTGGCGAAAGCAATGATGCCGTCCGATCTCCCCCCTTGCGGGGGAGATGGCCGGCAGGCCAGAAGGGAGTGTTCAAGCGCCAGCATGAATCCCTCACCCCGCCGACTTCTGCGCCAGCTGCAGATCGACGAACTGCACCCCCTTGGCCGCCACGCGCGCCCATTCGGACTCCGCGTCGAGTTCGAGATAGCGCGCCCAGTTGCGGCGCGCCTCCAGCAGATTGCCTGCGTCGAATTCCAGCCGGGCGAGGTTGAACACCGGATCGGCATAGGTCTTGTCGAGCGCAATCGCCTTCTGCAGGTGCCTTCGCGCCGAAGCCTCGCGGCCTTGCTCGCTCATCAGCCCGGCGAGGTTGAACCAGGCCTCGACGAAGGCCGGGTCGAGTTTTATCGCGCTGATATAGTCGTGTACGGCGTCCGCTGCGTGGCCGCCGGCGCGCAGGCAGTTGGCGCGGTTGAAGGCGGCAATCGCATCTGTCGGGTCGATGGCCAGACAGCGCTGGTAGAGCGCGGCGGCCCCGTCATGGTCGCCGCCCTCCTCCGCCGCTTCGGCCTCGGCGAACAGTTCTTCCAGCGTGTCGTCGCCGGCTGAACCGGCGTTGCCCAAATCGAACAGCAATTGCCCGTCAAGTTCGCTCTGGCCGCCCTCGAGATAGATCGCGTCGGGCCGCCCATGCTGCGAGCCGACCGCCAGCGATTTGGCGGTCAGCGATGCCACCGGGCCGGAGCGATGCACGGACCGCGCGATTGCCGCCCAATTCGCACCGCCGGCCACCAGCCCGGCATATTTGCGCGCCAGGATCAGGTCGCGAAAGGAATAGGGTTCGCTGTCATGCTCGAAGGCATCGAACAGCGACAAAAGGTCGAGGTCGGCGCCTGACAGCCGCGACTGCTCGGTCAGCGATTGCCTGGACAGCGAGGACGCTTCAGGCGCCTTCATCAGCCCGAGCAGGCGCAGGAATCCGTTCTCGCTGATCAGCACGCGCCCGGCGGCGCGCTCGGCGGCGACCCGGCGCTCGATCTCGCCATCGCCGGCCTTTGCCAGATAGGTCCGCCCGAACACGACATGCGTGGTCCGCCTGACAACACCGCGCCGCAACTGGCCGTGCTGGCGCTCGACCTCGCGTGCCGCCAGCCGCAGCGGAAACGCCGCCAGCGCGCCGATCGTGCCGAAGACGGCCCCCGGGACCAAACCGGCCTGTGCCGTCATTTCTTGCTCTTGCCGACCGCCTTCAGCAGATTGGCCTTGAGCGGATTTTCAGCCGCACCGCCCGCTGCCGCCTTCTTGGCCGCGGGCTTGGCGACCTCGTCGGCCTTGCTCTTCGACTTGGCCGGCGGCTTCGACTGCGACAGGCTGGCCTTCAACGCATCCATCAAATTGATGACATTGCCGCGCTCGGGAGCGGCCGCGATGATCGGCTTGTGGCCCTTCAGCTTCTCGCGGATCATCGCCATCAGCGCGATCTCGTAGCGATCCTCGTAGTTCTTCGGATCGAAGGTGGTTTCCTTCTGCTTGATCAGCGCTTCGGCCAGCTGCAGCATTTCCGCATCAGGCTTGCCGGCCGGGATGTTGCCGAAATACTCAGCTGTTCCACGCACTTCGTTCGGGTTCCTCAAGGTACACACGAACATGCCGTTCTCGCGCGCGCCGATCGTCACCACGCGCTCGCGGCTGGACAGCACAAGGCGCGCGATCGCCAGCTTGCCGGATTTGCGCATCGCTTCGCGCAGCACGGCGAAGGTTTCTTCCGCCATAGCGCCGTCGGGCGCCATGTAGTAGGGCGCGTCCTGGTAGATGACGTCGACCTCGCCCTCGTCGACGAAGGCCTCGATGTTCATCGTGTGGTTGGATTCGATGCGCACCGCGTCGAGGTCGGCATCATCGATGATGATGTACTGCTTGTCCTCGTATTCATAGCCCCTGACCAGATCCGAACGCTCGACCAACCCCAGTTCGGGATCGACCGGCTTCATGTTGATGCGGTTGTGGGTCTTCTTGTGCAACTGATTGAAGCTGATCCGCTCGCTGGCGCTGGTTGCGGGGTATAGCCGCACCGGACAGCTGACGAGGCTGAGCTTGAGGTAACCTTTCCAACTTGCCCTGGGCGCCATGAAACACTCCTACGCGGCCATGCACTGTCACACCGGTGCAGCGCTGTTCGTCCGAAGGACGAGCGACGCCACTGAAATCCTACACCGACCCCGCACAATACAGGCAAATCCCTGACGAAATCTTCCGGTACGCTTTGAGGGTTGCGGACGGAGAATAATTCAAATTGTCGGGACCGTCGATGGCGTTGCAATTTAAACGCCGGTGTCCGGCAGGACAGAGGGGGGCGAAGGATCGCTGCGGTCCTCATTCTGCGACTACTTGTTCGTCACCGACATCACCGGCAAATCCCGCGCGAATTCCTCGATATCCGCCCAGGGATCGCCCGACGTCGCCAAGAGCCCCGGCAGCGAGGAATAGTTCAGATCCTGCGGGGCATCGATCGACTCCAGATCCGCCCAGCTCACCGGCGTCGAGGCCGGCAGATTGGTGCGGGCGCGCAGCGAATAGGGAGCGGCCGAGGTGTGGCCGCGCGCGTTGCGGTGATAGTCGATGAAGATGCGCTTCTTGCGGTTGTCCTTGCCCATCGTGGTGGTGAAGGTGTCGGGCGCCGTGGCCGCCAGATGCGTGGAAATGGTGCTGGTCGCCTGGTGCAGTTTCTTCCAGTTCTGCTTGCCCGTCACCGGCACGGTGATGTGGATGCCGCTGCCGCCCGAGGTCTTGGCGAACGGCACCAGCCCCAGCGCCTCCAGTTCACCCTTGATGTGCACCGCCGCCTCGACCACCTCGCGCCACAAAATCCCCTCGCCCGGGTCGAGGTCGAAGACGATCTGGTCGGGCTTGTCGAGGCTCGTGCGATGCGTGCCCCAGGTGTGGAACTCGACGACGCCGAACTGCGCCAGCGCCAGATAGCCCTTGGCGCCTTCGACCGAGAGGTAGGACTTGGTCTCGCCTTCGGAATTCGTCGCCTCGAACGTCACCACCGAGGGCGGCATGCCGGTGAAGGCATGGCGCTGGAAGAAGCAGTCCTTCGGCAGGCCGGTCGGGCAGCGCACCAGCGACACTGGCCGGCCGAGAATGTGCGGCAGCATGAAATCGCCGACCAGCGCGTAGTAGACGGCGATGTCGAGCTTGGTGGGGCCCGTCTTGCCGAACAGCCGCCGCGTTGGGTTGGTCACCCAGATGGTGGCGAGGTCGGCCTCCGAGATCAGCCGCTTGCGCTTGGCCGACACCGGCGTCGACAGGCCGACATCCCTCAAGCCGCGAAACACCGCGTGGCGCAGCGCATTGTCCGCGGTGCGGTTGGCATAGTGGATATGGGCCGAGAACAGCGGCCTGACCCAGTGCATCTCGCGCATGATTTCGCGCGGCACGCCTTCGGGCGCCGTCGCCCCTGATGTGAGCGGTTCCAGTCTGGCGAGCAATTCAGCTGCGGTCTCGGCATCGAAGCCGGTGCCGACCTTGCCGCGATAGTGCAGTTCGCCGTCCTCGAACTCGGCGAGCCCGAGGGCCGCCAGCCCCTCGGCCGCGTCGGAGGTGGTGTAGCCGGCAATGACGAAGTCGCCGGTCTGGAGCGCCTTGGTCTTGGTCCAGCTTTTGGTGCGGCCGCTCTGGTAGGTCGCGGTGGCGCGCTTGGAGACGACGCCTTCCAGTCCGAGTTCCGTGGCCTGGTCGTAGAGCCCCTGGCCCGAGCCTTCGACATGGTCGGAAAACTGGATGGCGGAGTTGGCGCCGAGGCCCGACAGCATCTGCGCCAGCAGCGCCTTGCGCCGGACCAGCGGCGCTTTGGTCAGGTCCCAGCCGTCGAGATGGAGCAGGTCGAAGGCGTAGAAATGCAGCCTGCTGCCGGCGCCTTCGGCCAGCGCATCCTGCAACAGCGCGAAGCGGCTGATGCCCTTGGCGTCGAGCACGACGATCTCGCCGTCGATGATGGCGTCACGGCACGGCAGTTTGGCAAAGGCATGCGGCAGGTCGCCATAGCGCTTCGTCCAGTCGATGCCGCCACGCGTGATCAGCTTGACCACGCCGTCGCTCAGATGCGCCATGGTGCGGTAGCCGTCGAATTTGATCTCGTGCAGCCAGAGCTCGTTGGTGTCCACACCATCGGGTGGCTTTGGCACCTGCGTCGCAAGCTGCGGCTCGATGCGGCCGAGCGCCGGGGCCTTGAATGCGCCAGGCAGCGTGCCGGGCTTCAGCACCGGCGGCTTGGCGGGCTTGGCCGCCGGTCTCGCGGGCGCCACCAGCTCCTCGATGCGCTTGCCGGACTTCACGCTTTCCGGCCGCGCTTCCAGAATGTCGAGCGCGGTGTCGGCGGCAAGGTCGCGCTCCTTGAACAGCAGCCAGTTCTTCTTGTTCTCGTCCTCGCCGGGTTTTGGTTTCAGCCTGGTCAGCATCCAGCCGCCATTCAGCTTCTCACCGGCCAGCCGAAACTTGAAGGCGCCGGTGCGCAGGCTCTTCTCGACATCGTCCATCGGCGCCCAGCTGCCGGTGTCCCAGACGATCATCGGCCCACCGCCATACTCGCCTTCGGGAATGACACCCTCGAAGTCGATATATTCGAGCGGATGATCCTCGGTCTCGACCGCCAGGCGTTTGTCGGCAGGATTGAGCGAAGGCCCGCGCGGCACCGCCCAGCTTTTCAACACGCCGCCGACCTGCAGGCGCAGATCATAATGATCGGCGGTGGCGTGATGCTTGTGGACGACGAAGCGGTTGCCTTCGCTGGTGACGAGCCCACCGGCCGGTTCCGGCGTTTTCGAGAATTCGCGCTTGGCGCGATAGGTTTGGAGCTTGGGTGGGGTTGTCATTGCATGGATCGAAGCACGGCAGCCAAGTGCAAGCGTCCCGTTCTGTCGCTGCCTCTCAGCCTCACGCTCTCAATCGTCGGTGGCCGGCGTCAACTCGAGCTCGGCCGGCGACAGGCCCTGCTGCAGTTGGCTCAGCCGGAATTCGTCGACCCAGTAGGCCTCGCCGTCGACCAGCACCCGTGCCTGGTAGGCGCCGGCCGAAAAACTCTGCGCGGTGATGTAGACCTTGTGGCGGTCGAGCGCCTTGCGCACCGCGGCGCGCTTGGAATTCTGGCCGATGATGGGACTGAACATGACGCTGCCCTCGGTCGCCCCGACACGCAACACGGCCGCTGTCCGCAGCCTGGCGACTGGGCTCAAGGATGACGGAGACGCGGTGTCCTGTCAATTTCGCCGCGGCGGCGCGCCTGACGCGCCGGCGGCGCGGCCCCGGTTCTGCACCACCACGATGCCGAAACACGAAAACGCTGCGGTTGTCGAAATCCGCTCCCAGCGAACGACATTGGAGCGGCGCCAACGAACATCGCGGCGCCGATCACGCAAAACAACAGGAGCACGACCATGGCCAAAATGCTTGTCATCTACAAAACCCCTGCCGATCCGGCCGCCTTCGACCGCCATTACCTGGACATCCACGTGCCGCTGGCCAAGCAGCTTCCCGGCCTGCACCGCTACGAGGTCAGCCGGCGGCCGATTGTGAACGTCTTGCAGGGCGAGGTGCCCTACATAGTGGCGACCCTCTATTTCGACAGTCTGGAGGCCATTGGCGCTGCCTTTGCCAGCGAGGCCGGCAAGGCTTGTGCGGCGGATCGGCGCACGTTCGCCGCGGATGACGACGTGACGATGCTGCTTTTCGATGCCGAGCCGCTGTGAGCACGCGCAACACAGCCGCCGTCCGCCTGGCGACCGGGGATGACGGCGACGCGGTGTCCTGTCAATTTCGCGGATAAACCGCCCTCAGCCCTTCAATCGCCGCAGGCGGCGCGCCGTGCCCTGGATGGCCTTGAGCAGCCGCGGTCTCGAGCGGACGTAAAGCTCGGCCCGGCTGCGAAACAAGATGGCTGCGTTCGCACCCCAGCCCCGCACCGTCAGCGGTTCGCAGATCTCGGCCAGAACCGAGCTCGCGGCACCGATATGTTCCTTGTAACCCTGGCTGCCGACCGACAGGTCGAAATAGTCGAACCCCCGCTCGCGCCCCCAGATCATCAGCTTGGCGATCGTCGTCAGGCCGGGTGAGACATTGGCGATCGCATCCTTGTCGATCGCCAGCAGGATGCCATGAAGAGTGCCTTTTCTGGCCAGCACGTAGATGGAGGCAAGCCAGGCTTGCCCGACGCGCAGTCCGAAGAGCCGCACCGATCCGTCGGACAGGCCCTGGAGGGCCGCGTTCCGGTAAAAATCGACGGCCGATTGCTGCGTCAGGAGATCGAAACGCCCAAGCTCACGAAAGCGCTTCAGCCGCAGCTCCAGCAGTGTGCCGAAGAGCTCCTCCATCAGGGCTGGCGTGTCGGCCTCGACCAGGCTGAGGCCGCCCAGCTGTTCGAAGCGGCGGCAGTGCTTGTGAAAAGTCTTGGCGAAGGACGGCTTGCAGATGCGCTTGATGAGACCCTCGGGCT
This sequence comes from Mesorhizobium calcicola, assembly GCF_042682105.1. Lineage (NCBI taxonomy): Bacteria > Pseudomonadati > Pseudomonadota > Alphaproteobacteria > Hyphomicrobiales > Phyllobacteriaceae > Mesorhizobium > Mesorhizobium calcicola. The sequence continues at coordinate 95,362 of NZ_JBHUGY010000026.1, read as the reverse complement.
CGCCGTGCAAGACCAGGCCGGAATTGATCTGGATGGAATCGCGCGTCGCCGAAAGCAAAGCCAGAGGATTGGCCACGCCGTGGACCTGTCGCGGGATACCGGCGATGTGGATGCGGTCCGCCGGCGGCAGCACCGAACGGACCGCCGCCCAGGCGGCTTCAGCGCCCTGCCTGGTCCATGGGCCGGCATCCGCCAGCAGCGGCGCGGAATAGTCGCAGACGCCGCAGCCCAGCCATTCGACCACAGAGTGGCGGAAGGCCCGGCGCCGCATCAGCGGCAAAAGCATTCTGGGCTCGCCTGTCGCGGCGTCGCTCACCTCGACGATGACCAGTTCCGCACCTTTCGGCATCAGCCGTTCGGCGATCCCCTCGGCCCATGCGTAATGCTGATGGGCGGTGCAGACGCCGTCCGTCTGCAATTGTAGCCAGAGCGGCTTGACGGTCTCAAGGTCGGTGTGCAGCCGGGCCGTGTAGACACGCTCGTCGATACCAGCATCGATGGCAGGCGGAGAAGCCTGCGCGCGCGCTGTGCGCGCCATTTGCATTGTCTGGCTCGACACGTGTGCCTCCCACCGCGGTCCATGCCTCCTAAGACCGGAGACCAGACAGGTTCCATCAACGCTATCCGCTTTGACATGAATCAAGCGCGAAATGCGCCCGCTCTCAGCCCCTCAATCGCCGCAAGCGGCGCGTCACGTCCTGGACGACCTTGAGCAGCCGGGGATTGGACCGCACCACAAGCTCGAGCCGGTCGCGAGCCGAAGCGACGGCTGCCACGCCCTTGCCGAGCGGCGTCAGCGTTTCGTCGATCTTGGCCAGAATCGAGCTCACGGCGCCGAACTGCTCCTTGTAAGGCTGGTTGCCCACCGACAGGTCGAAATAGTCGAACCCATGCCGCAGTCCCCACGTCATCAGTTCGCCCATGAGCGCCAGGCCCGGTGAGGCGTTGGGCACCACCTCCAGATCCATTCCGATCAGCAGGGCATGCATGGTGCCTTGCCGGACCAGCATGTACTGGGCAGAGACCCAATCCTCGCCGACGCGCAGTCCGAAGAGCCGCACCGATCCGTCGGACAGGCCCTGAAGCGCTGCGTTGCGATAGAAATCGACAACCGCCGGCTGCGCCAGGAGATCGAAACGCCCCAATTGGCGAAACCGCTTGAGCCGCATCTCGACCAGGGCGCCGAAGACGAGCTCTATCAAGGCCGGCGTGTTGGCCTCGACCATATCCAATTTGCCGTGCCGTTCGAGCCGGCGCCAGTCCTTGTAGTAGGTTTTGACGAAGGACGGTCTGCCATGGCGCTTGATCAGGGTCTCCGGGTCGCCGTCCAGCACGAGGCCGGACGTGATCAGGCTGGACTCTCGTGCGACCGCCAGCAGCGCCAGTGGATTGGCCACGCCATAGACCTGCCGTGGAATTCCCGTGATATGGATGCGATCCGCGCGCGGCAGGATGGATCGGACCGCCGCCCACGCCGCTTCGGCAGCCTGCGGGGTCCACTGGCTCCTGTCCGACAGAAGCGGCGCCGAATAATCGCAGACGCCGCAACTCAGCCATTCGATCACCCGATGTCCGAACCTCGACCGCCGCATCAGCGGCACCAGCATCTTGAGTTCACCGGTCCCGGCGTCGGCCACCTCCACGATGAGCAGCTCGGCGCCTTCGGGCATCAGCCGTTTGACGATCCCCTCGACCCATGCATGGAGCTGATGGGCGGAGCACGTCCCATTCGCCTGGCATTGAAGCCAGAGCGGCATGACGGCTTCGAGACTGGTGTGCAGCCTCGCCGTGTAGACGCCCCCCGCAATGCTTCGGGAAGCATCAATCGCCTGTCCGGCCGGTACTGGCGCCCCAGTTGTCGGCGCATCGGGCGCAGGCGTCAATGTCTGGATCAACACGTCTGTCTCCTACCTTTTTCCCGTGGCGAGCGGGGCGGGTGCTGGGCGTCGCCACGATTTCGGCTTGCTGTCATGCCGGCTGTCCCCGCTGTCAAGCGCTCCGCTATCAAGCGTCCCGCGCTCAAGCGCGAGCATATGGCGGTGTGCGAAATACCATGAGGCCACCAGCACGACGGTCTCGGAGACCGCGGCACCAGCAAGCGACCATGACGGGGAAGCGACTGCGAGCAGGATTGCGATCAAGGCCAGCCCGACGACCGCGCCGGCCGTTGTGATGAACGCCACGACCCGGAATTCGCCGAGTATCTCAAGCACGATGCGCGGCATGATGTAGAGCATGATCGGTATGAAGTTCGCCACGGCGAGCAGCCCGATGACGCTGACCGAAGCATCCGCGAGAGCCTGGGATTTTATCGTCGGCAGGACAAACAGGATGCCGGCTCCGTAAACCAGGCTGCCGAGCCCCATGACAAGGGACCATAGCTTGGCGTGCATCCACACGCGCCTGATTTCATTGTTCGCCATCAGCTTCGCAAGCTCGGGCTGCAGCATGTTGACAAAGGCCAGGCTGACGATGCGCAGCGGGGCAAACAGCACGAGAACCGCCGCGATCGGCGCGTAGGCCGCCGGACCGGCGATACCCGCGACCAGCAGCGCCAGGCACTGACCCTGAATGTTGGTGGTCGTCGCGCTGAATCCGGACCAGCGCAGTTGGCGCCAGAGCTTGGCATAGCGTCGCCGCACGGGCGCTCGGAAACTGAGGCGAAGCGGACGGGGCGCCAGGCGGGCGAGCACGGCTATGCCGATCAGATTGGCCGCCGCAAGGGCATAGAACACCATCTGCAGCACATTCGGCGCCGTCCAGATCGCCAGCGCAGTCATTGCGGCACCGGCGACGGTGAAGGCGAAATCGCTGATGCTGACGACCATCTGCTGGCGGCGCGCAAAGAACGCCGTGCGCATATGGCTGCGTAGCGACCACGCGCCGACGAAGCACCCGGCGGCGATACTGCCCGCGTCACCCCACACCAGCATCAGCAGCGCGGTGGCGGTGCCCATGATCGATGCGACGACCACCGCCGCCCCTCCGAACGTCACGTCGTGCGCGTCGACGCCGGCCCTGTTGGTGCTCTTGCCCATCCATATGCTGGCGGGGACGGCGGTCAGCGATCTGATGTAGGACAGGCCGACGCCCCCCATCACCATCGCGATGGCGAAGATGCCGTACCCTTGCGCCGACAGCACATGCAGCAGCGCGAGGTTCAGCGCGAAGTGAAAGCCGCTCTGTATGGCCTCGCCGCCGATCATCAGCACAAGGCGTCGCAGCAGATGGCCTGGAAACGCGAATTTCACGAACTGGTCTCCGCTTTGCGGATGACATGCGCCCGGCCGGGCTTCGCCAGCGCCACCCTCAGCTTGTCAGTGGCAATCGCCGCGATCGCCGCCGCCGCCACCGGCTCGCTGAAGATCTCCTCGTATCGCAGCCGGCCCGCAGCGACGAAACCACGCCAGGCATCTGGCCGCAGGATGATCTCCCGCAGTTTGCCGGCCAGGGCGGCCGCGTCGCCCGGCGGAACGTGCCAGCCCGTCTTGCCGTCGCTGACCACTTCAACCAGTCCGCCGATCGCCGACACCAGCGGCGGCCGGCCATAGGCCATCGCCTCGATGGCGACGCGACCCAGCGATTCCGGACGCCGCGACGGCACGGTGACGATGTCGGCCCAGCGGTAGTGCTCCGAGGGGTCCGCCACGAAGGGCAAGACGCTGACCCGTTCAGCTAGGCCCATGCTCTGGACCAGTTCGGCCAAGGCGCGCTCGCGCTCGGCGCTTTCGAAGGCGCCGCCGACCAGCCGCACCTCGATCCGCGACCGCAACTCCGGCGGCATCGAAGCGATCGCCTCCAGCAGGACCTCCTGGCCCTTGATCCTGTTGACGCGGCCGAGCAGCAGCACCCGCAACGGGCGCTTGCCGTCATAAGTCATTGGTTCGGCAGCCGCCGGCCCCGCGACACCGTTGTAGACGACATGCGTGCGCGAGGCCTTGGGATCGCCGAACGCGGCGCGGGTCGCGCGCGAGTTGAAGATCAGATCGGCATGGCTCCAGCGCATCAGGCCGACGAGTATCCTGCGCATGGCGCCTTCGGGGATCTCGTGGATGTGCAGGACAGCCTTGTCGGGGAGAAGGCGCGCGGCCAGCGCATAGTCGGCCACGATCGAGGTGTTGACGTAGGTGAGATCACAATCCCTGAGGCGCCGCCATGCCCTCAGGACCGCCATGGGCAATCGCGCCATTTCGACCGTCGCCAGCCGCAGGATGGCCTGGCGCCTCAGCACCCAGAGCGGTTCGAAGACGATCCGGCTGGCATGGCGTTCCAGGATCTGCACGATTGGCCCGCTGCGCGGCAGCACCACCTCGATGTCGGCGGACGGAAACGCGGCGCGCAGCGCAGCAACGCTCTCCGCGAAGCTGCGGTCGGAACCATAGAGTTCATATCCCTGATGAACGCAGGCAATCCGCATCTTTGTATCCCGCCAGGTGCCACAACCATCGCGCAAGGCGGTGGCATGCAGGAACCTTGTCGCAAGAACCATGCCTGGGTTGATCCGTCCGGCTACCGGACGCCAAATCCTTGGCAATGCCTCGTTTCGACACAGATACGCACAGAAGGGTTGACCGATAATGAAACAACCACCGGGTTCAATACAGTTTTTTTAACAACCCGGCGCGATGATCATCCGTCCGAATGCCGAACTTGCGAGATGGCACGGAAGTTGCCCGTCTGCTTCTTAATGATGCAGCAATCGCTAATATATCCAGACCTGAAAGTGCCACCGGCCATGAAACCAGAGACGCCTGCCATTCTGATCCTGGGGACCCGCGGCATCCCCGCGGCCCATGGCGGCTTTGAAACTTTTGCCGAGAGATTGGCCCTCTTTCTTGTCGGGCGAGGCTGGAAGGTGGGCGTCTATTGCCAGGAGGAGGTCGATCGGATCGAGCAGCGGGTGCGCAGCGAAACCTGGCGCGGCATCGAGCTCATCCATGTCGAGGTTGCCTCCAGGGGTCCGCGCGCGACACTGGAATTCGATTGGCAATGCGTGCGCGACGCCGCCAGGCGCCCAGGCGTCTGCCTTGTGCTCGGCTATAACGGCGCGGTTTTCCTGACCTGGCTCAGGCTGAAGGGGCGCAAGATTCTCACCAATATGGACGGCATCGAGTGGCGCCGCCCCAAATGGGGTTTGGCGGCGCGCACCTGGTTCTGGCTCAACGAATGGATCGGCGCCTGGGCCTCGCATCGCCTGGTTGCCGATCATCCTGCCATCGCAGACCATCTGGCGACGCGCCGGCCGCGCAGCGCCATCGCCACCATCGCCTATGGCGCCGATCCGGTGACGTCGGCACCGGAGGCGCCGGTCCGGGCGCTCGGCCTGGAGCCTGGGCGCTATCTGATCTCGATCGCGCGCATCGAACCCGACAACAACATCCTGCCGATCGTCGAAGCCTTTTGCAGCCGCGACCGCGACATGAAGCTGGTGGTGCTGGGAACGCTGTCCGACGACATCCCCTATCATGTCGCCATCCGCAAGGCGGCGAACGGATCGGTGGTTCTGCCGGGCGCCATCTATGACCAGGCGACGGTGAAAGCATTGCGCTATCACGCGCGCGCCTATCTGCACGGCCATACGGTCGGCGGCACCAACCCGTCGCTGGTCGAGGCGCTGGCGGCCGGCAACATGGTGATCGCGCACGACAATCCGTTCAATCGCTGGACCGCGGGTGCCGCCGCGATCTACTTCACCGACACGGACAGTTGCGCCGAGCGGATCCAACAGGCGCAGGACGATGATGCCCTGGTCAGGAACTGCGGCATCTCGGCCACGATGCGCGCCCGCGAAGCCTTCCGCTGGGAGGATGTCCTGGTTGCCTATGAGCGTGAAGCCTATCGGCTTCTTGGTGTCACCGCCGACGAGGCCGTCGCGGCCAATCGCGCATCGCGCCGCACCGCATGACAGGCTGGTCGCGCCGGCGGGTGCTGCGGACGGCGCTGTCGACGGCGGCGGCACTTGGCTCTCCACTTGGCTCCCCACTTGGCTCCCTCTCGATCGCGCCGTTCGCCCGCGCCGCCGAGCCGCACTTTCGGCGCGGCGTCAACGCCTGGCCCTGGTTCTCGCTGACACGCGAATTCCCGGCACCACGCACCGACTATGACTGGCCGCCCTTCCAGTCGCAGCGGCCCGTTCCGACCGCGGACGACCTGCGCCGATTGCGCGAGACCGGACTGGATTTCATCCGCCTGCCGGTCGACCCCGGCCCGTTCCTGGCGGCGAACACCACCAAGCGCGGCGAGCTGCTGGACATGCTGGACGCGGCGGTCACCGCCACCCTCGATGCTGGTCTCGGCATCATCGTCAACGTGCAAGCCAATGGCGCCACCCACTATTGGAATCCTGACCGCATGGTCGCCAGCGTCGCCGCGCCCGCCTTCGATCTCTATCGCGGGCTGGTCGGCGAGCTAGCCGGCAGGCTGGAGCGCTTCCGGTCCGGCAAGGTGGCGCTCGAAGCGGTCAACGAGCCGCCGCAGGCCTGCGCTTCGGAGGCCTGGTCGCAGGTCCAGATCGCGCTTCTGACCGCGGCACGGGCATCGGCCGCAACCTTGCCGCTGGTCGTCACCGGAGGCTGCGGCTCGATGGTGAGCGGGCTGTCCGCGCTCGATCCGGCGCCGCTGTCACCGTTCGAGCCGATCCTGTTCACCTTCCACTTCTACGAGCCCTATCTGTTCAGCCATCAGGGCGCGCCGTGGATGCGCGAGCCCGTCTACCGTTCGCTCAACAATGTCCCGTGGCCGGCATCCGCTGGCACATTGGAAGAGACGCTGGCGTCGGTCAGGGCACGGATGGCGCAGGACACCGAAACGGCCGGCGAGGCCAAGCAAGCCGCCTATGCGGAAACCGAGCGCGTGCTGAAGGTCTATTTCGACGCCCAGCCCGACCGGCGCTTCGTCGACAAATATCTCCGCCAGGTTCGCGCCTGGGGCGACAGTCACGGCCTGGCGCCGGAGCGCATCATCATGGGCGAGTTCGGCGCGCTGCGCACCGACGCCCGCTATGTGGCGGCGCCCAATCCCGATCGGGCACGCTACATCGCCGACGTGCGCCAGGGCGCCGAGGATCTCGGCTTTGGCTGGGCATTCTGGAATCTCTTCGACGGCATGGGGATGATGGACGACACCACGCGTGCGCTAGACCCGGATATCATCGTCGCGCTTGGGCTGAGCATGCCGGCGGACTAGGGTCAAAACCCAATCACTCCGAACGAGTTCGACCCGAAGCCGACTTACGTCTTCCATGACGCGAACGGCAACTTTGCGCCGCAACTTGGACGTAGAGTCCAATTTTGCGGTTGCCCGAAAGCAGACATCTCCAGCCACCATCTTGGGGGGGTCGGGATGCGCCAGGATGCTGCTATGCCGGTAGAGACGACTTCAGTCTCATCGGTATCGCCAGAGCCGCCAAACTGTGGTAGCCGCCGCTCAACCAACCAAAGGACGACACCCGTGAACGAACCAACCGTGGCCCAGGCGACCGAAAGTATCTATGTCTCGCTCCGGGCGGACAATGCCGACATCGACGCACATATCGCGACGCTCAAGGCTGCGCTGACACGAGAAGGGGTAAAACAGGCGGTGTTCGATCCGACCAAGTTGGCGCAGAACAACCGCTCGGGCCGCAAGTTGATGCAGGCTTATTTTCGGCAGCGCGGCGTGAGCGTGAGGTTTTCGGACCAGTAGAGCCGTCGCGCGGGTCTCACGCGCGCCGTTGGCAACATCATGCCGCCGATTGGGCGCAGATGAAAATCCATATGGACGAGGCGACCCTCGCGAACGGCGACATCAACAAAGTGCCGCGTACCCGATGGTGACCTTGGCCTCCAATCCCAGCTTGGCTAGAGTTCGTGACATGCTGAACGCCATTCATCACGTCGCGCTCATCTGCACCGACTACGATCGGTCGCGACGGTTCTACGTCGAACTCCTCGGCCTCGATCTGATCCGGGAGGTCTATCGGGAGGAGCGGCAGTCATGGAAGGCCGATCTGCGGATCGGGTCCGTCCAGCTGGAATTGTTCTCCTTCCCCGCACCTGTGATGCGGCCGTCCCATCCAGAGGCGACAGGCCTGGACATCTGGCATTTGCCGTCGCGAATCTTGATCCCGTAATTATGCGCCTGGAAGCCGCCGGCGTTCCCGTCGAGCCAATCCGGATCGACCCATATACAGACCAACGGTTTACCTTTTTCCGCGACCCAGATGGATTGCCGCTGGAACTCTACGAAACCCCATAAGGAACGGTTCGCTTTCGTGACCACGTCATCGGAGGTGGGAACGGCAGTCGGCAGATATGATCCGCCACTCGGCTGCGTCACCGGGCTCCTTGCCACGGGCCAAGAGGCCGACCGCTCTGCGCCTCAACGCGGCCATTGTGCTGACGACGCTCCAGATCCTGTAAGCGGTCATTGTTCATTGCCGCCCTTGGAGGCCGCTCCGCGAACTGACGCAAACGAGGCACCTAGGACGTAGTGACGATTTAAGGGTTTGGGATTCCCAAGGATTGGCAAATCAGATTCAACGCTGATTTTTGGAGATCGGCGATGGATTGCGATGCGCTTGGGGACGACCAGTGGGACCGGATCAAGGGTTTTGTGCCCGGCGGCACGAAAGGCAAGCGCGGCCCGCGTACAGATAATCGGAAGTTCCTCGACGCGCTGTTGTGGATGGCGCGTTCGGGTGGCCGTTGGCGCGACCTGCCGGAGCGGCTTGGCGATTACCGCTCGGTGAAGCGGCGCTATTATCGTTGGATCGGGATGGGTGTGCTGGACGATATGCTGGAAATGCTCGCCCGCGAAGCCGACCTCGAATGGCTGATGATCGACAGCACGATCGTGCGAGCGCACCAGCATGCCGCCGGGGCACGCAAGGTCAAAGGGGGGCGGATGCCCAGGGCCTGGGTCGGTCTCGCGGCGGCCTGAGTACCAAGATCCACGCCGCCACCGAGGCGCTCGGCCTTCCCATCCGCCTGATCGGCACCCCCGGCCAGCGCAACGACATCGCCTTGGCCCACGACCTGATCGACGGTATCGACGCCGATGCCGCCATCGCCGACAAGGGATACGACGCCGATCACCTCGTTGACAGGATCACTGAACAGGGCGCAGAGGTCGTCATCCCGCCCAAGCGCAACCGCAAGGCCCAGCGGCCATACGACCGCGATCTCTACAAGGAGCGCAACCGCATCGAGCGCTTCTTCAACAAGCTCAAGCAGTTCAGGCGCGTCGCAACCCGTTACGACAAGCTGCTCGCAAACTTCATGGGTTTCGTCAAACTCGCAGCGATCGCCATTTGGCTCAGATAGTTAAATCGTCACTACGTCCTAGAGCAATTCCAGGAAAAGTGTGAAACGGTTTTCCCGGGAAAAGCGCGTAGCGCTTTCCCTCAGGGAATTGCGTCAAAACAAACAGATAGAGCGGTTCGCCGTTTCCGTGAAACGGTGAACCGCTCTGGAGGGTGGTCATGGGCAGTGACTTCGGCAGCACAGGAGTGTAGCCTGACAAGGCTTCCGCCAGCCCGAAGTTCGCCGTATGCCCCGCTTTCTTGCCGTCTACACCATGAAGCCCGAAGACCTTGCCGGCTTTCGCAGCCTGCCCAAGCCAGAGCAAGATGCGATTGATACCGTCGGCTTGCAGCAGTGGACGGACTGGGAGGGGAGAAATGCCGCATTCTTCCCTGATCGCGGCGGTATGGTCGGCAGAACGACGCGCGTTACAAAGGACGGCATCGCCGACGCCGTGAACCCTTTCTGCGGCTACATTGTCATCGAGGCCGATACCATCGAGGCTGCCGCCCGCTTGTTCGAGAACCATCCGCATTTCACCGTCTTCCCGGGAGACGGCGTGGATATCATGCCCTTCCTCACCGACCCACAATGACTTGAAACTCCGGCTGCCGCTTTCTGATGTCAAAAGCCGTCTGTCAGCTCTCGGCCCATCTCGGCCATTGGCGGCAGCCAGTTGATTGAGCTTTGCGAAACGGCTTTCCGTCTACAATTGCATCAAAAAGATGTGGACCGGTTCTGCGTTTCCGCGAAAGGACGAACTACGCTGACCGGCCTGATCACCGACCGCGCCGGTCGGTAAAGGGCGAGGCACAGCACCGCGACCTTGGTGAGCAGCGTGGTCTTGGAGGAGATGCTTTCTGAGGTGTTGAGAAGAATGAGCCAGCCCACCACTGGCAGCCAGACGCCAGGATGGCAGCGGCGCGCCACCTCATGCATGAACAGCCCGAAGCTGGACATCATCAAAAGGGTGAAGAAGGCGCCCTGGTAGACCGTCATGCGGATGAATGGGTTTTCGATACCCCATTCTAGGCCGTTGATCCGGCGCAAGCTCTCGACGAGATCGACGCTCGGCCCGACGATCACATCGCGCAGTTCCAGATAGTTGAAGATCTCGAACATCTCGACGCGGGCATTGGCACTGCCGCCATCCGAAACGAAGCGGCCAAGCAGCGCATCGAAAAAGCCCTGCGAGGCCAATATGGCGATGGCAGCCGGCAGCAGCGCGACCAGCATCATCGCCAGGGCGGCGCCGAGCAGGTTGACGCGTCCGGTGCGCAATTTGCGAAAGCCGTGGAAAAGCACATAGCTGCCACCCAGCAGGATGGTCACCACCATCGCCGACCGGCCGCCGAACGCAACGAGCGCGGCGCATTGCAGGCCGATCATCGCCAGCCGCAGCGGAGCCGGCAGCGATCTTGCGCCGCTCAAAAGGGCAAGCACGTAGATCGACGTCACCGTGGCATTGCTGAGCGGATGCCCCTGCAGCGCGCTCGAACGCAGATCGGTGGCAAACACCTCGCCATCGAAACGATAGGGAAACACCAATGTCTTGGTGGCGAATTCGACAAGGGCGAGCAACGCATTGACGGTCATGACCGCGTGAACGACGGTGCGCAGCCGGGCGAATGTCCATTCGTCATTTTCGCCGAGCATGAGCACCAGCAGCCCGGAAGCCACGAACGTGTCGATCATGCCGGCCATGCCTGGACGTTGCCTGACGATGACGACGAGCAGGAGCACGACGGCGATGACGATCATCAGCGCGGTGGCCGGACGCCTGTCGGCGACGTGGACGCAATAGCCGACCGGATTGCCGAACGTGCACGAACGCCAGGCAAACAGCAAAATGATGAGATAGGTGGAAGGATGTATCTTGGTCGCCGCGCTGCCTGACAGGCCGTCGTAATTGTAGCCCAGCAGCCAGAGCATGCCGCCCGAGACGCTGAACAGCACCACCACGGCTGCGATCAGTCCAAACTGGGTCACCGCATCGACGGAGGTGCCGGCGCGGGGTGCGGCAGCGCCGAAATTCGAGGCGGCTCCGCTCCAGCCGGAGGCCATGTCAGGCCGCCTCGTCGACCAGCAAGGCGCCTGTCGGCACCCGCCCCATCACTGAAATCGCCTGCACCGTCGCCTTGACATCACGCATCGGCGTGGCGTTCAACCTGGCGACGAGCACAATCTCGTCCACCATGGCGACAAGCGGAGAGGCATTCAGATTTTCGGCGAGCGCGCCGCCATCGACGACGACGAGTTCGAAACTCCGGCTCGCCTGGGCAAGCATATGCTGCGCGAAGTAGACGCCGTGCGCTTCCTGGAAGATCGCCTTCGGCCGCCCCCTGCCCAGAAGGGCAACGTTGCTGCCCGGGGCGTAGCGGCTGACCGCTTCAAACGCATACTCGCCGCGCAACACATCGAGTATTCCGGGCTGCGGGTCCTTCTGGCCGTTGCTGGCGTTGGTATCGACGAACAGGACCCGGCTGCCCCTGGCCGCCGCGGCGTTGGCGAGGAGCCGTGCGATCCTGTTGCGTTGCTGGCCATCTTCTGGCGGCGACGTCACCAGGATCGATGGCACCAGCGGCCAATCCGGCGGACGCCGGCCCGAACTGAACATGCGCCGGAGCGCGAGGCCGACGACGGCGTCGGTCTTCTGGCTGGTCGCTACGGCCGGGCTCGTGCCGAAACGCCACCAGCGCCGTCCCGCCTTCTCTCCCGCCGGCAGGATGCCAAGCACGGGAGCATCGATCGTGAATTGCATCTGGGCGCTGGAAAGCACCGTCGGCGAGGAGTACTCCGCGATCAGCGCCAGGCCGGTGCCCAGCCCCAGTCCGCCAAACATGGCGCCAAACAAAAGCAGCCCCAGCGGCGGCCAGCTCTTTTTCTGGGCAGGCATGGCATCCGAAATGACGCGCGCGTTGGTGCTGTCGACGTTAATCTGCTCGCGCGTTTCCTGGGCCCGCTGCAGGTAGGTTGCGTAAACGGAACGGACCGCCTCGAGATCGCGTTGCAATTCGCGCAGCCGCACGGATGCCTGGTCGGTGTCGAGCGATTTGTTCTTGAGGCCGGCGACTTTCGCTTCCAGCGCCTGCTGGTTGGCGAGCGCCCGCTCGTAATCGGTCTCGGCGGCCGTCTGGATCCGGCCGAGCTCGCGCGCGATCAGCTGCCGCGTGTCATGCAGCTGCTGCTGCGCGGCGATCATCGACGGATGGCGCGGTCCCAGTTCCGTGCCAAGCTGCGAGACCTGATCGACAAGCGTTGCCTCCTGTGACCGCAGGCTCGAAATCACCGACGAGCGCATCGCTTCCGAGGTTCCGTCGGGCGTGCCGCTCTGCTTGCGCATCTGGTCGACCTGCGCCTTCAGCGTCGCGGTACGGCTTTGCGCCGCCGAAAGCTGCGTGTTGAGCTCGGTCAGCTCCTGGTCGCTGACCAGATTGCCTGCCGCCATCACCATGTTGTTGGCGGACTTGTAGGCTTCGACCGCATTCTCGGCCTGCTGAACGCGCTTGCGCTGTTCGTCCAGCCGCGCGGTGATCGCCTTCGACGCATCGGTGGCGGCTTGCGCGCGCGCGCTCGCCTGGTCGGCCAGATAGGCTTGTGCGATGGCATTGGCCAGAAGTGCGGCCTTGGCCGCGCTCTTGGCGGTGACGATCACGTCGAGGACCAGGACCTTGTCCGCCCGCTTCACTGCCAGCCGCCGGCGCAGGCCGTCGAGCGTTGCCACCGTCCTGTCGGTCGCGGCCGAACCCGAACCGAGGACGCGCGACAGCATGCCCTGCCCGTTGAACTCCGGATCCTCGGTCAGTTTGGTCGCCGCGATCGCCCGCAGCAGCACGCCCGTCGACTGGACGACGCTGACCTGGCTTTCAACCTGCGTGATGCCGCCATCGGGCGAGATCCGGCTCGGATTGACATCATTGGTGACCACTTGCAGATCTTGCGGATCGATGATGATTTCCGCCACCGAGCTGTAGAGCGCGGGGGTAAGGAGGCCGTAGAGCAGGGTTGCGAGCGTCAGCAGCACGGCGGTGCCGATGATCCACAAGCGACGACGCACCAGAATGCGCTTCAGATCGCCAAGCTCGACAGTCGAAGGTGCGTATGATCCCGCTGGTTCCACCGATCCCGCTTCCGGAAAGTATTGCTGAGGCACCACGGGCAGAGATGATAGCATAGCTGCCTCCTACAATACCCCATTTGCCTGCAAGACCAAATTGCGGCGTGAGCCTAGCTATTACTCCAATTGTTAAAACATTATTAATTATGTTCGGAGCCCGCGTGAATTTTGGCACGGAGTTTGCTTAGAAGAAAATCGGAGTGTTGAGATTGCAAAACTGAGCAGGAGACGGGCATAGATGGGGCAACACTTCAACCGGACCGGCCGCGTCGGCAATGACATGTGCCAAACCGTCGGGCGTTCGATATGCGGGTAAGCCTTCGCCTGGACAGCCAATGCGTCCGCGCTTTCCATGTCATGTTGCTTCAGCGCTTGGCCTCGCTTCCGGAGGTGACGCTGTTCGTCGACGCCCGGCCGGCTGACGGCGGCATCCCGCGCAGCGCCGAGGCCTTGTTCCAACTTGAAACAGCAATACATGGCTTGCCCGGCGACGGGCCGGCCAGGCGCGTGCCACTTTCGGAACTCGCTCCTTACCGCACGGAGCGGCCCTCACCCGACCTGGTGCTCGACCTCTGCGGTGACGTCCTGCTGGAAGGCACGCGAGTCTGGCGCCTCACCTATGATGGCGCCAGTGGAGAAGCGGCCTTGCTGGCCCTGATCCTCAACGGCCAGACGCCGCTTGCCCGGATCGAGGAAAACGGCGTTGCGATTGCCGCCGGGCGCCTGGGAACCGAGTATGGCGGCATCGCACTGGCTTCGTTCCAGGACATGTTGGCGCGCACGGCAAGCCTGATCGTTGCGGCGATGACAAGTGCGGCAAAGGCCGTGCCGGTGCTGCCCGAGCCGGCGCAAGCTGGTGCCCCGCCGCCAATGCCCTCGGCCGGCAAGCTTGGCGTGAGGGCGGGCAAGGCACTGGCACGGCGGATCGTCCAGAAGATTTACCATCTTTGCTACAACGCGCCGCACTGGAAGGTCGGCTGGCGGCAAACCAGGGGCCAGGATCTGTTCGACTTGCGCGCGCATCCGGCATCGGGCTGGCAGGTGCTGCCGGACGATGGCAGCCGCTTCTACGCCGATCCATTCCCGATCGTTTACCAGGGCCAGGTCACCCTGTTCGTCGAGGACTATATCCACCGGCTCGGCAAGGCCATCATCTCCGCCGTAGCCTTCGGTCCGGCCGGCCCGCTCGGACGCCCTGAGCCCGTGCTCGAACTGCCCTACCATCTCTCCTACCCCTTCGTCTTCGAGCGCGACGGCGAGGTCTGGATGGTGCCGGAAAGCTGCGCCAATGGGACGGTCGACCTCTACCGGGCCACGGCGTTCCCGGGTGGCTGGGTCAAGGAAGCCACGCTTCTGTCTGGCGTCGTCGCCAGTGACGCCACGCTGGTCGAGCATGGCGGCAGCTGGTGGATGTTCGCCACCGTGCGGGATGGGACAGGCACCATCCGGGATGGCGCAGGCACCACCCGGGATGGCGCAGGCGCCACCCGGGATGGCGCAGGCGCCTTCTCCGACGCACTGCATCTGTGGTCGGCGCCGGATTTTCGCGGCCCCTGGACTCCGCATCCGAACAACCCCGTGCTGATCGACATCGCCTCGGCAAGGCCGGCCGGCCGCATGGTGAAACGAGGCGGCCAATTGCTGCGCCCGGTGCAGGACTGCCGCAGGAGCTATGGCGCGGCTCTCGGCATTGCACGCATTACTCACCTTGATTTGATCGGCATGGAGCAGGTCGTTGAGACGATATTAAACCCAGGTGCGCTATGGGGTGGGCGCAAACTTCACACCCTCAACGAGGCGGGCGGCCTCGAGTTCATCGATGGTTCGGCGATCGCACCGCGCTGGAAGCAAAGAGGCGGCCGGCATTAGCCTAAAAATTGGTTACTACCAGTCGCGCGCGCAGGTTGCTTGAGGTTGATTTGGCCCCCGGCGTATTTTCCACCACAGATTGCAGAGCGGGAAGATGACTAGCAGAAAGGGCAGCGAAATGAGCACCGCAGAGGCTGGCCTGACCGAAGTCGACGTGGCGATCGTCGGCGCGGGACTGGCCGGCACGACCTTGGCAACGGTGCTTGGAAAAGCAGGCCGCAAGGTGGCGTTGATCGATCCGCACCGCGTCCACCACCCCGAGTTCCGGGCCGAGAAGCTCGGCATGAAGCAGCTGCAGCAGTTCGAGAAGTTGGGCCTCGACGCGACGGTTCTGCCGCTCGTCACCACGATAGACGAGATGCATATCTTCCGCCTCGGGCAATTGTTCGCGCGCGAAAGCAACCGCGAGTTTGGATTTTCCTATGGCGCTCTGATCAACGGCCTGCGCGACGCCTTGCCGCCTCAAGTTCCGTTGACGGTGGGCAAGGTCGCCGAGATCATCACCGGACCGGACAAGCAGCGGCTTGTGCTCGCCGACGGCGCCGTCATCGACGCGCGTCTTGTGGTGGTGGCCACCGGCTACAGCGAAGCGGTGCGGCGCGCCATCGGCGTCGACCGCATCGAAGAATCCAAGGCGTTTTCGCTATCGATCGGGTTCGACCTCGCCATCTCGCCGCGCGACTGCGCCTACCATTCGGTCACCTATTACGGCAAACGGCCCGGGGATCGTATCGCCTACATCACCATCTTTCCCATCGGCAACAAGATGCGGTCGAACATGTTCGTCTACCGGCAAGTGGCCGAGCCGTGGACAAGGGCTTTTCGTGAGGAACCGCAAAAGATGCTTTGCGAGTTGATGCCCGAGATATCAGCGCAATGCGGCAGCTTCGAAGTCGCGGGTCCCGTCGAGGTCAGGCAGATCAATCTGACCACGACGCAAGGCCACCGCCGCGACGGAGTGGTCTTCGTCGGCGACGCGTTCTTGACGACATGTCCGACGCCGGGCGTCGGCATCGAGCGGGTGATGACCGATGTCGATCGGCTCCATTCGGTACACATTCCGCGCTGGCTCGAAACACCGGGAATGGCGGCCGACAAGATTAGTGCCTTCTATGACGACCCGGTCAAAATCGCAGCCGACGAGAACGGCATGAGGTCCAGCCTCTATTCCAAGGCGATCACCACCGGCACAGGGCTGGAATGGCGCATCCGCCGCCTGCGCAACAACACCGCGCGCCAGCTGATGATGGTCGGCCGCAAGATACGGCATTTCGGACAGCGGCGGGCAAATGCTGTCGCCGGCGAAGCGTCATAGAACACGCCGTCGCCCGGTCACCCCAGCGTCAATCCCGCCTTGCGCGCCTCCTCGCGCAGGAACGGCAGCCCGACTCCAATCACATCATCGGGGTTGTCGGCCACCGGCCGCCATGCCGCCAGCTCGCCGGCAAAGTCGACATCGACATGGTTCATGCTTCGCGCGCGCGTGCGCGGGAAGCGGGAACGATATCGCCCGTCAGGTGTTAGAGACAAATGACGAACACCATGGAACCCCACGGTCACGGGATGGTGGCCGATATTTTGGCCTTGGAAGTCGCCAATGCCAGGCAGCGCATTAACCGGACCGAGCTTGCGATTCAACGCACAGAAGAAATGCTGGCCGAGAACATCGCGCTGCGCAGCAGGATACAAACCGCGCAACAGCGTCTGGTCGAGGCCGCGGGGCGCTTAGTGAAGATTTCCAGCGCAACGGTGCCGCTGTAGCCGGCGATCGCCTTCCATGCAGGCCGCCAAGGGCAGTGCGCGCCTACTGCCTGTCGACAATGGCTATTGTCGGTTTCCTCCCCCGGGACGCGGGCTGTTGCCTGGCGAGCCAACGGATTCCCGCATCAAAACCTGGCAAGGCTCGAGCCGCGCTCTCGGCTGCCCCTCCCCGCCTTCAATCCTGGCAAACAACGCCTCCATGGCGTGGCCGGCGATCTGGCGCACCGGCTGCACCACCGCGGCGATGGCCGGCCATGTCACCTGCATCCATTCGGCGTCGTCGAAGCCGACCAGCGAAATGTCGTCGGGGCAGTGCCAGCCACGCCGGCGGAATTCGGAAAGCGCCACCAGCGTGCCCTTGAGGAACAGCGAATAGACGGCCGTCGGGCGTTCGCCCCCACCCTTCACTTCGCACTTGTCAAAATAATCGCGCAGTTGCGCCCTGAGCGGTTCGATATCGGTTTCGGCCAGCAAGACATCGATGCGGACATCCGGCGCCAGTTTGAGCGTGCTGGCGCGGAAGCCGTCGAGGCGGGCGCGCATCGTCGCCGCCTGTTCGCCGAGGCCGATGATCAGGATGTGGCGATGGCCCTTGCCGATCAGTTCGCGCGCCACCTCGGCACTTGCCGCCGCACTGTCGGCCGACACGGTGTCGAAGGCGTCGTCCGACAGCACGCGGTCGATCAGCACGCCGGTCATGCGGTTGGCCTTCATGAACCCGGCCGCCGGGCCGTGCTCGTTGCGCACCGGCGCCAGCACCACCCCGGCCACCCGCCAGTCATGCATGCGTTCGAGGATTTCCTTCTCGCGCGCTTCGGATTCGCGGCTCGATGCGGCCACCAGCGTATAGCCGCGCTGCTCGGCCAGGCTTTCGAGCTGGGTGACCATCTGGCCGAAGAATTCGCTTTCGAACTCGGGCATGATGGCGCCGATGATGCGGCGCTTGGCCCGCCGCATGTCGGAGGCCAGCGGATCGACGCGGTAGCCCAAAAGCTTCACAGCATCGAAGACGCGCTGCGCATTCTCGGGCTTAACCGTGGTGACACCGGCCATGACCTTGGAGACGGTGGCGGCGGACACGCCGGCATGGCTTGCCACGTCATGGATCGACGGACGCCGCTGCTGGGCTTGCTTGTGCGCCATTGGTCCTCCTCCCGAGGCGGGGACAAACGCATTCCTCGTTCGCTGCAAAATCAGTAAATCGATTTTTCGCGATTGTAAATCGTTTAATCCGAGGTAATTTGAAGTCGAGAAGCGTGACCGGATCGAGCCCGGGAGGAATCGTCATGTCAAACAACACTTTGCCGCTGGTCATCAGCGCACCCGAGCCACGCACGCTAGACCTCATCTTCACGCCGCCGCAACTGGCGCGCTTGCGGGAGAAATACCGCATCGTCGAGACGGCGCCCGACGGCGTTGCCAAGCTCCCGGCCGATGTGCTGGCTGGAGTCCGCTACATCGTCGGCCAGCCGCCGATCACGCCTGAGACGCTCGATCACATGAAGTCGCTGCGCTGTATCTTCAATGTCGAGACCAATCTGATCAACAACATGCCCTACGAGACGCTGTTTGCGCGTGGCATCCATGTCGTCACCACCGGCCTGGTCTTTGCCGAGCCGGTGGCCGAGCTTGGCCTTGCCATGGCGCTCAACCTCGCCCGCAACATCGTCGATGCCGACCTCGCCTTTCGCCAGGGCCAGGAATTGTGGGGCGGCGACGGCAACCAGACGGCGCGGCTGCTGTCGGGCGCCGATGTCGGCATCATCGGCTTCGGCGATCTCGGCCGCGCGCTGAACCGGCTGCTGTCGGGTTTCCGCACCCGCACCAAAGTCTTCGATCCCTGGCTGCCGCCGTCGATCCTCATCGACAATGGCGTCGAGCCGGCCTCGCTCGACGAGGTGCTGTCGCAGAGCGACTTCGTCTTTGTCGTCGCCTCGGTGACCAGCGAGAACCAGGGTTTTCTTGGCGCGGATGCCTTTGCCAGCATGCGCAAGGGCGCCGCCTTCATCCTGCTCAGCCGCGCCGGTGTCGTCGATTTTCCCGCCCTGATGGCGGCGGTCAAGAGCGGCTACATCGTCGCCGCCAGCGATGTCTTCCCGGAAGAGCCGCTGGCGCCGGACCATCCGGTGCGTGCGCTGCCCGGCTTCCTGCGCTCGGCCCACCGCGCCGGCGCGCTCGACATCGCCTTCAAGCGCATGGGCGACATGGTGCTGGAGGATATGGACCTGATCGACCGCGGCCTGCCGCCGCTGCGCTCCAAACGCGCGGAGCGCGAAACGGTATCGCGCATGCGCTCCAAGCCGGTGGACAAGAACTGACCGCGTAGGTCGAGCCCGCTCACGACCCTACCTTCGTCATGCACGGGCGAAGCGGACGCGCAGACCCGAGAATCCATCCCGCAAGCGGCGCTTCGGTGAAGAAAAACTCGCTCGTCAGTCGCAGTCTGCGGCGAGAGCCGGCGCATCGTAGAAGGCTCCGGCTGAAGCCCGCCTGACGTGCCGGTGAACGAGAGAAAGCCGAAAAAGTTTCAAGCTTTTTCGGCTATATTTTGCCAGATTTGCCCCCTTTTCCCGGAACTTTTGATCCGAACCTGTCGTTTTGCCGGATGATCGTTGCTCAACGATCCCAAAATCAGCAGGAGGATCATGCCATGAATATCAAGATGATCAGCTTTGGCGCCATGGCGCTTTCGATGGTTGCTGGCTCCGCCCTCGCCGCGGGCGCGACCGGAACATCGGCTCTCGACGACCCAGCCAAGATGCAGCCCTTCTACACCGACTCCAGCATGAAGAAGATGGTCGGCAACGACGACTTCGTGAAGGCCTGGAAGGCACTCACACCGGAAGACCAGAAGATGGTCATGGCGGCCTGCGAGGACGAGGCCAAGAACGCCAACGCCGCCAACAGCCATCCCGAATTCTGCAGCAGCGTGAAAGCGAACGGCGGCAGCAAGTAAGCGAACCGCTCTTCGGATCGACGACAAGGCAGCCCCGTTCGCGGGGCTGCCTTGCGTTCGCCGGGGCCATGGCCAACAGGATTCGGGGGCCAAGAGGATTCGGGGACAACAAGATTTCGGGCCGGGGCCATCGACGTCGATGCCACAGCGCCGCGCCCGTTGGCTGAAAGGCGCCTCCCTTTTTCTGGCCATGTTGCACTGCGATAGATTTGTTGCATTGCGATATCAGCCTGCCCGGCCGACATTTGCGGCGGGTCGGGCCAAGGGGTGGGCCAAGGGTGGGCTTGCACGAAGGAGCCATCGTGGCAGCATCGTTCCGGCCGGACATACAGGGATTGCGCGCGCTCGCCGTCGGCGGTGTCGTCGCCTATCATTTCGGCCTCACCGCACTGCCCGGCGGCTTTGCCGGCGTCGACATCTTCTTCGTCATCTCCGGCTGGCTGATCACCACCCACCTGATGCAGGAGATCGGCGACACCGGCAGGCTCGATCTGTGGCGCTTCTATGCCAGGCGCGCCCGGCGCCTTTTGCCGGCGGCCCTGTTCGTCATCCTGGCGACGCTTGCGGCCGGCTATTTCATCCTGTCGCCGCAGGAACAGGCGCTCTATTCGCGCGGCGCCATGTTCGCGTCCGCCTACGCCATCAACCTGTGGCTGCTGCGCTGGTCGTTCGATTATTTCGCCGCCGACGCCACCAGCAATCCCTTCATCCACTTCTGGTCGCTGTCGGTGGAGGAGCAGTTCTACCTGGCCTGGCCGGCGCTGCTGCTGCTGGCCGCCTGGCTGCGTCCGGGCCGGCGCACCGCCGTGGCGGTGATCGGCGCGGCCGGCCTCGCCTCCTTCGCCGCCTGCATGTGGCTGACCAGCGCAGCGCCGGCCTGGGCTTTCTATGTCTCGCCGCTGCGCGCCTGGGAGTTCGCCGCCGGCGGCCTGGCGACGCTGGCGCCGGCGACTTTGCTGCAGCACCGCGCCGCGCTGCGGGCGGCACTTGGCTGGCTCGGCCTGGCGCTGATCGCGGCGGCCTATCTCCTGCTGAGCGAAGATATGCCCTTCCCCGGCTACCTGGCGCTGCTGCCGGTTGCCGGCACGGTGCTGGTGCTGGTGAGCGGGGTTGGCGCGGAGCAGACCGGAAGGCGGGCCTGGTGGCAATCCCTTGGCCCGGCCGCCGCTCTATCGCTGCCGCCCCTGCAATGGATCGGCACGCTCTCCTATTCGCTCTATCTCTGGCACTGGCCGGTCATCGTCTATGCGCAGATGCTGGTGCCGGATCTCACCGCGCCGCAGCGCCTCGGCTGCGGCGCGCTGGCGCTGGCGCTGTCGGTGTTCACCTATCACCTGATCGAGAACCCGGGACGGCGCGCCGGCTGGCTGACGGTGGGCGCAAGAGCGCTGGCTCCCGCGCTGGCGCTGACGGGTGTCGGCGTGGCCGTAGCCTACGCCAATGCGCATCTGGCCCAGCGCAACATCGATCCTGAGCAGCGCGGCATCGAGCGGGCGGCCGAACAGCCCTCCATCGCCCGCGCCGTCGACAAGAGCTGCCTGCTCGACTTCCACACGGTGACGCCCAAACCCTGCGTGTTCGGCGCCACCGACGCCGCCCACACCATCGTGCTATTCGGCGATTCGCACGCCGACCACTGGTCGACGCCGCTGATCGAAGCCGCAAAACGCAACGACACCAAGGTGGTCACCTA
Source organism: Mesorhizobium calcicola (assembly GCF_042682105.1). Lineage (NCBI taxonomy): Bacteria > Pseudomonadati > Pseudomonadota > Alphaproteobacteria > Hyphomicrobiales > Phyllobacteriaceae > Mesorhizobium > Mesorhizobium calcicola. Next base: position 73,685 of record NZ_JBHUGY010000026.1, on the reverse strand, counting down.
TCTCAAATCATCATGCCGCGCCTCGCGGCTCTCTACCTTCAACACCGTGCTGAAGCGCGACTACACCGAATGCGACGCCTGGCGCGAGCAGGCGATATCAGACATCATTCGGCGCAAGCCGCGCCTGGTGGTGATCTCGGAATTCTCGATCGGCAATTTGACGCGCGACATGCCCGCCGCCAGCCGTGCCGCCGAGACAGCGCGCTGGCAGGCCGGCCTGCGCTCGACCTTGCAGGCCTTCAGCCGGGCCGGCGTCGAGGCCGCGGTGATCCGCGACACGCCGATCAACGCCAGCTTCGCCGATTCCTGCGTGGCACGCACGCTGTGGTGGCGCGAGGCGCCGTCGCCGCACTGCGACACGCCAAGGGCCAAGGCCGCCAATGACAATGCAGCCGCCGCCGAGCGCGCCGTCGTGACCAGCGTGCCCAACACTCTCTATGTCGACCTGACCGACCGCTTCTGCGGCCGCACCGCCTGCCACGTCTTCATCGGCGGCAAGCTCGCCTTCCGCGACCGCCACCACCTCGCCACTGCCTTTGCCGAGACGCTGGAGGGGCCGCTGGAAAAGGCGTTGTTTTGAAAACCGGCGCCCGCGCCCCCTCACCGCCACCCACCCGACGCCGTAATCCGCTCTCCGGTCACCCACCCCGCCTCGTCTGAGGCCAAAAACACCGCCACCTTCGCAATGTCGTCGGGCTGGCCGAAGCGGCCGAGCGGGGTGATCGCCACCAGCGCCTTTTCGTGTTCGCTGCCGACGACGCCGACGCGCTGCAGCCCTTCGGTGTCGACGCCGCCCGGCGCGATCGCGTTGACGCGGATGTGGCGGGCGCCGAGTTCACGCGCCATCGACAGCGTGATCGAATCCACCGCCGCCTTGGTGGCGGCATAGACCAGCGAATTGGGCTGCGGGTTGAAGCTGGCGACCGAGCTGATGTTGATGATGCTGCCGCCGGCCGGCCCGAAATGCTTCACCGCTTCCTGGATGGTCAGCACGATGCCCAGCACATTGGTGTCGAATTCGCGGTGGAACTCGGCCTCGGTCACCGCCTCCAGCGGCTCGAACTGGAACACGCCGGCATTGTTGACCAGGATATCGACGCCGCCGAATGACGACTTTGCCGCTTCGAACAGGCCGCGCACCTCTGCCGCCCGCGCGACATCGCCCTTCACCGCCACCGCCCGGCCGCCGGCGCCCTCGATGGCAGCGACGACGCGCTCGGCCCCTTCCCGCGATGAGGCATAGTTAACCACGACAGCCGCACCCGCCGCCGCCAGCCCCTTGGCGATGGCCGCGCCTATGCCCTTCGACGCGCCGGTGACGATGGCGACCTTGCCGTTCAGACTGCTCATCCATTCTTTCCTCGTGATGTTGACGATGAGCGGTATTTAATCGGCCCAAAAAAGCGTATTAGGCTGTCCACAGGCCATTCTTTCTTGCCTGGAATTCCGCAATCGGTCCTTCTCGACATGCGATGATGCCGCCATGACCACCATCCTCGAAAAGACCGCCGGCCTCGTCGCCTTCGTGCGCACGGTGGACGCCGGCTCCTTCCAGGCCGCCAGCCGGCTGATCGGCTCCAGTCCGTCGGCCGTGTCGAAGAGCGTTGCCAAGCTGGAGCGGCGGCTCGGCGTCAAACTCATCCAGCGCTCGACGCGCCGGCTGGGGCTGACCAGCGAAGGCATCGCCTATTACGAGCGCGTAGCGCCGCTGCTGCGGGCGCTCGACGATGCACAGGACATCGTGCAAAGCACCGGCACGGCGCGCGGCCTGCTGCGCGTCACCGCCCCGGTCGAACTCGGCCGCGGCCTGATCGCCTCATGGGCGCAGCCGTTCCTGGCCGAGCAGCCTGAGGTGAAGCTGGAGCTCAGCGTCACCGACCGCCACGCCGACCTCATCCGCGAGAACTATGATGTGGCGGTTCGCATGGGCCCGCTGACGGATGCCGGCCTCACGGCGCGGCGCATCGCCAGCCTGCCGATCGTGCTGGTGGCCGCCCCCGCCTATCTCCAGCGCCGAGGCTTTCCGGTCTCGATCGCCGACCTGCGGCGCCATGATTTCATCCGCTACGTCTCGGCCGGCCGTCCGCAGCCCATCACCTTCGCCGACGGCACCGAAATCGTGCCCGACGGCCGCTTCGACACCGACGACGGCGGCGCCATCCGCAACGCGGCGCTAGCCGGCGTCGGCATCGCCCACCTCATGCAAGTCGCCGTGCAGGACGACCTCGACACCGGCCGCCTGGTGCACGTCTTGGCCGACGTGCCGATGCCGACCATGCCGGTCCACATCGTGCACGCCTTCGGCCGGCAATTGCCGGTGCGGGCAAGGCTGTTCGTGGAGTTTCTGGCACGGCAAATGGGGAGGTTGGGGCGGTAGCTCCCTTCTCCCGTCTACGGGCAGGGCAATCGCGTATGGAATTCTTGAGATATCTGCCCGGCACGGCGCCCCCCGGACCCGCATCGTTCGTCACATCTTACGAATCCGTGGAACGAGGCCGCGTCTCGGGGGTTACATTAGATCAACCTGAAAAGGAGGTAGCCATGAAGAAGCTCCTGCTTGTTTCGGTTATCGCCATTGCTTCGGCGGCGGCGATGATTGCCCCCGCGGATGCCGGCAGTCGTATCACGATCGGCATAGGCGGCTATGCCGACGACTATTACGGCAATGACTATTACAATGGTTATCGTGACTATGGCGACCGCTACGTCTATCGCCCCTATTACCAGTACGATGCCTACGACAATGGCTACAGGCCGCGTCATTACCACCGTTATTATCACCGGCACCATCGTTGCCACATCGAACTGGTCAAGCACTGGCGTCATCACCACAGGATCATCGAGGAGATTCGCGTCTGCGGATGACCTGATCTTGTGAAAAACGGATCCGGCCGGCATTGCCGGTCGGATCGCCGCGTTCTCACGCCCTTCTCTCCAACATCATCCCATAGTGCACCGCCAGCAGGTCCAGCCCGACTTTCAACAGCTTCGTCACCACATCCCTGCCCTCGCCGGTCTGCTCGGCCAGGCTCTTGATCGAGCCGCCGGCGCAGCAGACTTTCTGGACCACGGCGGCCACCTCCCAATGGCAGAGCGCCCGGGTGGCGGCGGCGTGGGCGCGGCCGGCGTCGAGCACGCTGTCGGCGATGCCGCCGCCGTGGCGGCCGCCGTCGACGCGCTCGCTCCAGCGCATCGGCTTGACGCTTGCCTGCTGGCTGCAGCGGAAATCCTCGCGGTAGCGCAGCCCGGCTTCGCGCTGCTGGCGCGACAGCGAGGTGATGCCCAGCAACGGATCCACGTTGCGCACCCGCACGATGCCGCCGGTGGAGGTGTAGCCGTCATTCGACACCTCGTAGACGCGGCTGGCCTCCAGCGTGCCGACGGCCAGCCGCTTGCGGCCGAAAGCGTCGTCCTTCAGCGCGAAATCATGGCCGACCTCGCGGCGGATACGCACCTGCTCGGCCTCGCCCTTCGGCAGTTTTGGCGCCTGGAGTTTGGCGGGTCTGGCTTTCCTAGGCATCGGGCGGCTCCTGGTTGGGTGGGGTTTGCAGGACTTGGGTTCCTCGCCCCCGTGAAACGGGGGAGAGGTGGCTCGGGCAGAGCCCGAGACGGAGAGGGGGCGGCGCGACGGAAGATCATTGTTCGTGCGAGTTCCTACCGTGGTCTCGTGCTTATCCTCAGCCCGCCGTGGCTTCGCGGCGGTTGCCCCCTCTCTGTCTCGGCTACGCCGAGCCAACCTTGGCGGTTGCTAATGGAACCAGCACGGTCTCGCGACGTTATGCGGCGTCGAGGAACACGGGAGATATGCCGATGACAGCCTTCATGCCGGTTACCCTGCGCTTTTGCGACAACAAAACCATGCTGGTCAGCTCCATGGCCGAAGCCGCCACCGCGCTCGGCCAGCGATGGCCGGACAAGACCTCGCCGGGCTATGTCGAGGCGGCCCGGCTCGTCGCCCTGGCCGTGGATGGCACCTGTTGCCAGCGCATCGCCTTCGACGCCTTCACCAAGGCGGCCAGGCAACAGAACATGTTGGTGGCCAGGCCGAAAAGCCGCGCCCGCGCCTGGCTGGACGCCGTGGTCAGCCCGTGAGGGTTGTGAGGTTGGTGGGCTGGGCGGTCGGGCCGAAAATGTGATGCAACCGCCAGCCAGCGTGGCGCGTTGATGAAAGCGGGGTTTCCAGCCCCGCGCAGAGTGAAGGTGAACGCCGTGGGTACGATGAAGACCGGAGTGCCACTCAAGGTGCGGATCGACGGGCAGATCGAAGACATCGACTGCGTCAGCGACGCCGCCGACTTTCTGCAGCGCTGGCCGCTCGAGCGGCGCGGTCATGTCTACCGCAGCGCCCTCAACGCCTGCAGTGCGGCCATTGCCGCGCAGATTTCCGAATCCGACGCCATGAAAGTGTTCACCGGCTTTGCCCGGGTGGCCGACATCCTGGTGGCGGAAGGCGGATCGGCCACGACGCTCGAGGCCAGGACCGTGCAAAGCCGCATGCCCAAGCAAGGCCGCCAGATACCGAAATAAGGTTGCGGCGCTTTCGTTCTTGGCTTGCTTCATCTCAAAATCCTCGTGGCCGCTCATCCGCCTTTCCGGCCCTACGTGATGGCTGTCCCTCACCCGCCCGCCGGCACCCCTGCCCTTCGCTGTCGCTTCGGGCGTTCGCCGTTCGAAAAGCCAGGCAATCGGCTTTTCGTCCGCTACGCGGATCACGCCTCACCCCGGCGTCGCCGCAAAAACGCGGCGGCGAAAGCGCGTCTGGTGGTAGGGGCAATAGCTTTTCAGCGGCTTGGTGCGCATGCCGCAGCACAGCATGTCGGCGCCCGGCCGCCCGCCAGGGGCGTCGTTGTCCGGATCCTCTTCCAGCGTCAGGTCCAGCGGCGCGCGGCAGCGGCCGAACAGGCAGTCGATGAAGCGCATCGCCACCCCATGCGGCTGGCGGCCGAGGGCTGTCCGTGGCGGCACCGGCACCTCCAGGCGGTAGGCTTCGCCGTCGGCCACCAGCACGCCGCGCACGAACAGGCGCGGCGGCACGCCGGCGCCGCCGATGGCGAGCGCGACATCGATCGTCTCGGCGTTAGCCGCCTTGGCGATGGTCCTGTCCCGTGCCGGCGTTCCGCTTTCCGGCTTGCTCACTGTCCGCTTGCCGGCAGCCCGCTTGGCTGCCGCCGGCCTGTGATTGGCAAAGCCGATGGCGGCCAGCATGGCGTTGCGGTGCACGATGCCGATGATGGCGTTGCGCGACACGCGCGCGCCGCGCAGCGCGCTGAACGCCACCGCGATACTCGAGGCGGAAAGCCCGTCCTTCAGCCAGCGGGCGATCTCCTGCAATTCCGTGTCGGTATAGCTTGCCATCTGAGGCCTCCATCAAAGCTCAGCCTTCGGTCGCGCACCGCCAGGCAAGCGTCAGGGTTCAGCCCCAATGTGTCGGAGGGCCGCAGTCAGGGTGTTTTCGAGGGCCGGCTGAGCGCCGGGTCAGCCTCTGCCCGATCGGACCAATCGTCCGGCGGCCTGGGCGAGGCGCGAAAGCCGCGCCTCGGCCGTTCTTCTGTCGGGGCGGAAACCGCCCGACCCGTCAGCGGGTCGAACAGGATGACGGTGCCGTCCTGCGTGCGAATGCACGAGCGGCCAGAGGAACCGGCAAAACCCGGACCAGCATCATCATGATCGAATTGGGGGCCGGAGCCGCTGGGAGCGGCGGCTCCGGCCGTTCCGGTCGCCAGTGACAGGCGGACCGGACCCGAGGCCGATGCAATCAAGCAGGGAGCCTCGGGCTTCGCCCCGGCCGGGGAGGAGGACGGCCGGGAGGGAAGAGAATGGCTGGCGGTGAAGGCCGCCGGATGCGCCTCGCGTGAGGCCGGCGCCACGGCGCCATCGAATCTGGACAGGTTTTGCATGGCCATATATAAGCATAACTCAAAAATTGATGCAAGCCATTCTTTCATGGACGAGAGCCGCTTTCATCGCTCACATGGCGCCATGGCAAAAACGGAACTGTCGATCAAGGTTGGGGCGGCGATCCGCCAGGCGCGCAAGCAGCGCGGCCTGGTCATGCGCCATATCGCCGAGCACAACGACACCGATGTCGCCGCCGTCGGCAATTGGGAAACCGGCCGTAACCTGCCCAAGACCGAGAACCTCTTGAAGACCGCCGCCTTCCTGCGCGTCGATCCGGTGGCGCTGGGCAAGGGCGAGGTCGTGTTCCTCGACGATGCCGGTCCGGTCGCCGACGCCGAGGTCGTCACCGATGCCGGCCCACCGCCCGCCGGTCCGATGGATATTCCGGTGCTGGGCGCCGCCGTCGGCGGCGATGACGGCGATTTCACCTTCAACGGCGAGCCGGCCGGCTATGTCCAGCGCCCACCCGGCATCCGCAACCTCCCAAAGGTGTTCGCACTGCACGTGCTCTCCGATTCCATGGTGCCGCGTTACGAACCGGGCGACATGATCTATTGCGGCGGCCGTGACGCCGTGCCCGGCGACCATGTCGTGATCGAGATGTTTCCCGAAGAAATCGGGCACAATGGCAAAGCCTTCATCAAGAAGCTGGTCAGGCGCACCGCCGCCGAACTGGTCGTCGAGCAGTACAACCCGCCGAAGACGCTGACCTTCAACCGCTACGCCATCAAACAGGTCTTGCGCGTCATCCCGCTGAAGGAACTGCTGGGGTATTGAGGCGGGACGTTTTTTCCTTCTCCCACAAGGAACCAACGCCAACGCCCCTCTCCTCTCAAGCCCGTCTCGACCTCTGCATCAACACCTCGCGCTGGCGCTCGTCGATGAATGCCGCCTGGATCGCAACGTTGGCGCCCGGCAAGCCGTCGGCGCGACAGACCATGCAGCGCATGCGCGCTGAAAGCGCGGCCAAGGGCGTATTTCCCGTCACGCCGAACCGCTTCAGCTGATCGGGCCGCCACCACCTGTTCCGACCGCAATCGGCGCACTCGACCGATATCGAGATGACATGCGCAATCACCGCTTCCTTACTTGGCAATGCCATCGCCCCTGCCTCGTTTTTTGTTCCTGATTTGTTCGCATATTCCTGCGTTTGAAGCCACGAGTCGAGTCGCCCATCTCAAAGATTCCCAAAAGTTTTTCTTCTACGGCTGTTTGAGTTATGCTTACATCAACTCACAAATGTGAGTCGGGCGTGGAACCGCCCGGCGCATCAGATCCGGGAGCAACAATGGACGCCCTTGCCGCCGATTTCGCCCGTGCCTGCGGTTACACCGGCGACAGCCCTGCTTTGCTCGAGGCTTTCGAGGCGATCCGCCGCAACGGCATCGAACGCGCCCGCCAGGATCATGTGAGGCGCAAGGCGGTCATCGACGAACTGAAACACTCAGACGCGCTGTTCCTGGCGGCGATCGGCCCGGCGCTGTCGGCGCACGAAGCCATCGAGGACGCCGCCCGCTTCATCGCCTTCTGGCGCAACATGCCGCGCTGGCGCCAGGAGCGGCGCCTGCCCGACCTCATCAGGGCCAGACAGCAGCGTCTGGTGGCGCGCTTCTTTCGCCGTTACAGTCACCTTCTGTGGGCTCTGGAAGCGGCGTAGGGCGCCTAACCCAATTCCGCTGGCCAATTGTGCTGGCATGATGGCTTGAGGGTTCCAATCGCCAGGCTTTCTTTCTAGACTGCGCTGGGGTGGCTGATCGTTTCGACGTGCATATCGCAGAATGTTCAAGACTGCCCGCAGCAGATTTCAGACCTGGATCACAGCCGGCGCGGGAACCATCGCCGCCCTGTTCGTCGCCGGCCTGATGGGCGCCTTCGGCGCCCTGCCCGCTCACGTTCCGCCGCGATTGCCGGCCGATGCCGCCATCGATGCCGGGCGCTGGCGCGTGAAGCCGGTGCGCGCCTATGTCAGCCGTGCCAAGGTCTATGGCGTGCCGTTGAAGCCCGGCCAGAAGGCGCTGGTGCTGGAGGCCGACATGACCAACCGCACGGCGCAATCCGACAAGGCCTATTTCAATGTCTTCACGCCGGACGGGCTCGCTTTGCCCGACGGCCTGCCGATGGTCGCGCTGACCCGCGATTCGACGCTGACGCCGGAACTGCATCCTGGCATGACCGAACGCATGGCCTATGTCTGGCCGCTTGCCGGCGACACCGCCGTGCCGGCAAGCCTGAACTTCGGCGTCACCGCCGAGATCTTCAAGCCGCGCGACAACCTCTATGGCATGCCCGGCTGGTTCAATCCCTATCGGCTCGGCACCGTCACCTTGCCGGTTGCCGAATTGCCGGTGACAGACTGGCCGGCAAACGGCTCATGAGGGTGCGGCTATGAGGATTCGGGCCATCGGCAATCTGGTGATCCTGTGCGCCACCGTGGCGCTCAGCTATGGCATGCAAGTGTCGATGCCGCATTATGCCGACCTCACCGCGCCGATGCCGGTCGACGGTTCGATGCATGACACCATCCGGACGCGCAGCTTCGATGTCCGCCTCGACAGGGTAATCTTTGCCCGCACGCTGAAGACCGACCAGTTCGGCCAGACAAAGCTGCTGACGACGAGCGGCCTGTGGGCGGTGGTGACGACCGACCTCACCGCCACCAACGCCTCCGCCACTGTCGCCGACGGCACCTGGCAAGGCCCGACCGGACTGCGCTACCACCAGACGGAGCGGCTCGGCTATCGCCCCGACATGCCGCCGCACGGCGTCGATCCGGGCCTGGAAAAACGCGGCCTGTTCGTGTTCGAAGTGCCGCCGGACCAGATCCGCGGCGCCAGCCTGCTGGTCGCCGCGCGCCAGTTCGGCCCACTCGACGCCCAGGCCCGCATCAGCCTCGATGCGCTGCCGAGAGGCGCAGACGGCCAGCCGGCGAATGTCCTGCCGCAATACGATCTGGACGCCCCGCCACCACAAGGCCCGCCATCACAAGGCAACACATGACCGCTGTTGCGACCGATACCGGACCGGCCGCCGGCGACGGCCGGCAGGCCGAGAAAAAATGGCGCCGGCGCGGTCTTGTCGCACTCGCCATCCTGCTGCCCCTGACACTGGCCGAAACCAGCTATGACAGCATCCGCGATTGGCTGCATGGCGAAGACCTCGTCGCCCGCGATGTCGCCTTTGGCCAGAGCATACCGTTCGGCGGCAGCGACTGGCGGCTGGCCGATCTGCGCGGCGGCAAGGCCGGCCGCTTGCCCGACCATGCGATTGCCGTCATCGCCACCTTCTCCGTCACCATCGGTGACCCCAATCTGCAAAGACTGTGGCTGGGCTGCAAGGTGATCCTGACCGACGCCGCCGGCCGCCGCTGGCTGCCGGACTTCATCGCCGGGGTCAGCCTGCCGGATAAGGTGATGAATTGCACCTCGGCGATCTTCTCCGGCGCCAAGAAGGGCGACGTCGTCACCATCGGCGAGACCTTCATCGTGCCCGAGGATGCCGTCAAGACCATTCGCCCGGCCGTCGGCCTTGGCAGCGAGCGCCCCTGTTTCCTGCGCTTCCAAAGAGCGCCGAAGTGAGCCGCTACCTCGCCGCCTCGACGGCCGGCGCCGCCCGCTTCGACAGCGAAAACGCCGTCTCCAGCACCGCGGCGAGAAAACAGATGCGCAGCGGCTCGATCAGGACGCCGGTGGAGGAATCTTGGAACGGGCTGCCGAACAGCAGCGTCACGCCATGCGAGACGATCTGCCAGACATCGAGCTCATGCGGACCGATCAGCCGCGTCGCCCCCAGCCACAGCCACGCCGCGCCCCAGTCGAGCAAGCGGTAGCCGACGATCAGCGTGCACAACAGCACCAGGCTGGAGCTCACCGTCAGCCGCACCCCGTTGGCGATCGGCAGATAGCGCGAGCGGTAGCCCGCAATGAAATGCTCGACGAAATCGCGCAGGAATTTCGGCAGGCCGGCATAGCGCCGGCCGAACCGCTCCAGCCGGCCGTGCACGCGCATCAGCGCGGCGTCATCGCGCACGTCATAGCCATAGATCAGCGCCGCCATCACCAGCCAGATCAGCGGCAGGAGCATGAAGAAGAACAAATTGATCGCCACCGTCGAGGGCGCGATCGAGGTGATCTCGACCGGCACCATCGGCGCGGCCGTGGCAACCGGAACAGGGCTCGCCAGCCCGTCGGCCGCCGCTTGCAGGGCCGACCAGAAATTGCGGCTCATCAGCCATTGCAGCGCGCCGTCCTTCCAGCGGCTGATCACGTAGAGACCGACGAAGATCCAGTTGGTCTCGCAGATCACCACGACGATCTGCCAGAACGAGGCCGCTTTCGTTTTCGTCTGCATGAACTTGGCCAGCCGGCGGATCAGCCAGGACATCGCCACCGAGATCAGCAGCCAGCGCGAATCGAGCACGTCGAGCACATTGGCGCTCTGGCCGAAATCGACCTGGTCGAGCGTTTCGCGCGAATATTGCCGCACGATATCACCGAGAAACCCCCAGGCGGCGTAGTAGGCAAAGAACGGCAGCAGCGCGACGGTGACCATCCGCACCAGCCGCGAGCCGCGCCGGTCCGCGGCGCCCGGCGCCTCACCAATGGCTTGCGCGTCGGCGGTTGCGGCCTTGTCCGCGGTGCGCTGCGCGGCACGCACATGCGGCAGTCCGGGGCGCAGCACATGGAACATCGCCACCGTCACCACCAATTGCGCCAGCGCCACCAGCGTCAGCATCGCCAGCCCGGCGAAATGATTGGCCAGCGCCACATTCGCCGCCAGTCGCATGAGCAGATCGCCAACCAGCACGCCGGCCAGCACCAGCGCTGCAAGCTGCGGCCAGAACCGCCGCAGCAGCGAAAAACTCAAGGTGATCGGTCTGATGATATCGGCAAACATGAGGTTCTCTCACGATGCCACCCGCCCCGGCTTTTCTAGCAAAGCACGACTGTTTTGCAAGGAACGCGAGGGGGCCTCCTGGCAAATGGCAGGGCGCGAAGGAACGCGAACCTGCGCCACGGCGGCTCCCTTACCCAGCCCAAAAATGTCGTTGTTGACACAGAAGCTCGTCTCCTTTATAGAACCAAATAGTTCCAGAACTAAGTGGTACCACAATGGCAACTCAAATCTCCCTCGACGACACATTCGCCGCGCTGGCCGATCCGACACGCCGCGCCATTCTTGGCCGGCTGCTCGACGGCGAGGCTTCGGTCGCCGAGCTGGCGCAACCTTTCGCGCTGACCGTGCGGGCGATCTCCAAGCATGTCGGCGTGCTGGAACAGGCAGGCCTCGTCACCCGCAGCCGGTCGGCGCAGAAGCATCTGAGCCGCATCGAGCTCAAGCCGCTGCGCGACATCGACCGCTGGCTCGACGGCTACCGCAAGCTTTGGGAGAACCGCTTCGACCGCATGGAGGATTTGCTGCGGCGCGGCGCGGACAGACCGGAATGAGCGCGCTGATGGCATCGGCGGCCGACCGCGGCTTTGCGATCGAGCGTGTTTTCGACGCCCCGGTCGAACGTGTCTTCCGGCTGTGGACGGATCCTGCGCTGGTGGCGCAATGGTGGGGCATCAAGGACTGCACCATTCCGCATTGTGTGCTCGACGTGCGCGTCGGCGGCCGCTGGCGCATCGACATGCGCACCTCGAGCGGCGCGCTCTACCGCAACCAGGGCAGCTATCTCGAAATCGTGGGGAATGGCCGACTGGTTTATTCCGACGAGCCGGATCCCGAATTGCGCGAATGGGCCGGCAAGCCGCCGGGGCAAAGCCGCCATACGGTGACCTTCACCCCGGATGCGCAGCGAACCCACGTCCATTTCGAGGTGACGCTGGCCAGCGCCGCCGACCGCGAGCGGCTGCTGGCGCTCGGCATGCGCGGCGGCTGGACGCAGAGCTTCGACCGGCTCGAGCAGCTGTTAGGAGGCAACCATGCTGGCTGAAAACGCCGAGCCGACCACGCAAGCCGTGCTGTCGCGGGATGGAACGCCGATCGCCTGCGAGCGCCGTGGCCGGGGCCAACCGCTCATCCTCGTCGACGGCGCGCTTTGTTCGCGGACCATGGGCCCGAGCCTTCAACTCGCCAAGGCGCTTGAAGGCAGCTTCACCGTGTTCCGCTACGACCGCCGTGGCCGTGGCGACAGCGGCGACAGCGCACCCTATGCGGTCGAGCGCGAGGTCGACGACATCGAGGCCGTGCTCAAGGCAGCCGGCGGCGAGGCTTTCGTCTGGGGCATGTCGTCCGGCGCCATGCTGGCGCTGATGGCGGCAAGCCGCCTGCCCGGCATCGGCAAGCTGGCGCTCTACGAGGCGCCGCTGATCGTCGACGACAGCCGCGAGACCACGCAAGGCGACTGGGCAACGATCCGGGCCGCAGTCGCCGAAAGCCGGCGCGGCGACGCCGTGACCGCCTTCCTCAGATCGGTCGGCATGCCCGGCCTGCTGATTGTCTTCATGCGGCTGACGCCGATCTGGTCGAAGCTCAAGGCGGTTGCGCATACACTGCCCTATGACGGCGCCATCGTTGCCGGCGATCAGCTCGGCAAGGCGCTCGACCCTGCTCGCTGGACCTCGGTGCGCGTGCCGACGCTGGTGACCGATGGCGGCAAGAGCCCGCTCTGGATGCAGCATGGCAACAAGGCGCTGGCCGAGGCGCTGCCCAATGCCCGCTACCGGACGCTGGCCGGCCAGAACCACATGCTGAAACCCGCCGTGCACGCACCGGTGCTGACGGCGTTTTTCAACGGGCGGGAGTAGCCTCTTCCGGTAAGAACAGCTTCGTGGAAGGAGAGAGCCCGCCGTCGTTGCCACGTGAACGAGCCCTCGCCGCATCCGGCTTGCGAAACTGTCGTGGCCCGTGCCATCTGTCCGGCACAACGGACCGATCCACAGCAGCATGGCAGCACGACCACCCGCCGGAAAACCGCCCAACAGCAGGCCACCCGCCGGCAACGCTCGCACTGGCAAGCCGCACACTGGCAAGCCATTGGGCGTCAGCCTCAACCGCGCGCTGTCGAAGCTCGGCCTGTGCTCGCGCACGCAGGCCGAGGTACTGATCGCGGAAGGCCGCGTGCGCGTCGGCGGCAAGGTGGTGCGCAACGCGGCCCTTCGTGTCGATCTCAATCGCGACCGCATTGTCGTCGACGACCGGCCGGTGGTTGCCGAGCGCAAGGTCTATCTGATGCTCAACAAGCCGCGCGGGCTGGTCACCACCCGCGACGACCCGCAGCAGCGCGACACCGTCTATGCCTGCCTCGAAGGGCTCGACCTGCCCTTCATCTCACCCGTCGGCCGGCTCGACAAGGCGAGCGAAGGCCTGCTGTTGATGACCAATGACACGCACTTTGCCAACCGGCTGATGGACCCGGCCTCGCATCTGCCCAAGACCTACCACGTGCAGCTCGGCACGGTGCCCGACGCCGCGATGTTGGAAAGATTGCGCGCCGGCGTGACCATCGACGGCGAGACCCTGACCACCAGCGCGATCGAACTTCTGCGCAGCGGCGGCCGCACCGCCTGGCTGGAGATCGTGCTCGACGAAGGCCGCAACCGCCACATCCGCCGCCTGCTCGCCGCGCATGACATCGAGGTGCTGCGCCTCATCCGCATCGCCATCGGCCGCCTGCAGCTCGGCGACCTCGCCAAGGGCACAGCGCGGCACCTGACGCCGGAGGAATTGGCGCTGCTGGCGGGGTAATTGGCGGGTGCTGGCTTCTTCAGCCGCGACACCTCAGAAAAAATTTTGCCTCGCACCGATGATTTCCACCCGCCCGCGCTGTCCTGATCTACAGGCGCCGGAATGGTCCGGCTGCCGGACAAGTGAGGTGATCCATGGGATCGTTACAAGGTCAGAATGTCGTCGTCGTCGGAGGCAGCCGCGGTGTCGGCCGCTCGATCGTCGAAGCCGCACTCGGCGAGGGAGCGACGGTGCTCGCCGTCGCCCGCGGGGCCGCCGATTTGAAAGAGCTCTCCTGGGAGACGTCAGGCGTCAAGACGCTTGCCGCCGACGCCACGCAGGAGGAGGCGCCCGATGCGGTGTTCGCGGCACTTCAGCCGGACGTACTGGTGATCTGCGCCGGCGCGCTGGCACCGTCCGCACCTATCCCGGACCAAAGCTGGGAGGACTTCTCGGCGAACTGGGACATGGACGTCAAGGCGTCGTTCCTGTTTTGCAAGGCGGCACTCCAGGGCCGGCTGAAGCCGGGCAGCCGCGTGGTGCTGATCTCCAGCGGCGCGGCACTCAGCGGCGGGCCGCCGAACTCCGGCGGCTATTCCGGCGCCAAGCGCATGCAGATGTTCCTGGCCGCCCACAGCCAGAAGGAAGCCGACCGGCTTGGCCTCGGCCTGCGCTTCATGGCGCTGGTGCCGATGCGGATCATGGCGGGCACCGGTGTCGGCCAGCGCGGCATCGATGGCATCTCGGCCTATCTCGGCATCAGCCCGGCGGATTTCCTCGCCAGCATGACCGATATGCAGACGCCGGCCGATGTCGGGCACGCCGTGGTCACGCTCGCCGGCGGCAAGCTGCAAGGCGTTTCCTTCACGGTGAGCGGCAGCGGACTTGCGGCGGCGGCATGAGGCGCGCAGGATGTCAGCCGAAATCAGCACCACAGGCTCGATATGACAGACGCTCCTGGCCCGCTTGAGCCACTGGGCCAGCCGATCCTCGATCGGCTGGCCTTCGAACGCCTGACAACGGCCCACCGCCGCGAACTCAAGCTGCACTGCTACCGGATGATGGGCACGCTGCATGAGGCCGACGACCTCGTCCAGGATACGTTCCTGAAGGCCTGGCGCCGCAGGGCGCAATTCGATGGCCGCGGCTCGCTGCGCGGCTGGCTCTATACGATAGCCACCAACAGCTGCCTTAACGCCATCAAGGCGAGGTCATCGGCGCAGCGAATTCTCGAGCAGCCCGGACGACCGCCGACCGAGGGACGCGCCGCTGCCGGACCCGCCCCCGAACTCGCCTGGCTGGAGCCCTACCCGGACACCGAGCTGCCGGACCTCGTCGATGGCGAGCCGGGCCCGGAAGCGCGCTACGAGACGAGCGAGGTCGTGCAGCTCGCCTTCGTCGCCGCGATCCAGTCTTTGCCACCAAGGCAGCGCGCCGCGCTTTTGCTGTGCGACGTGCTGGGCTGGTCGGCGCTCGAGGCGGCGCAATTGCTGGGTGGCTCGACCGCTTCGATCAACAGCGCTCTGCAGCGCGCCCGCGCAACGCTTGGGGCACGCTATCCGCAGGGGCGGCCGCTGCAGCGACCGCGGCCCACCAGCGAAGAGCGTCTTCTGCTCCAACGCTATATGCAGGCCTGGCAGACCGCCGATCTCGACGGCTTCGTCGAACTGCTGCGCGAGGACGCTACCTACCACATGCCGCCATGGCGGGACTGGTACCAGGGCCGCGAGGCGATCCACGGTTTCTTCAGCACCGTGTGGGGCAATTTCGCCGGCTACCACGCGGTCGCCACCCGCGCAAATGGCCAGCCCGCGGTCGCGCTCTACGCCCGCCGCCAGCAGGATCCCGAATGGCACGCCCAGTCGCTGCATGTCATCGAGCCGGCCGGCGACAGGATCGCCTCGCTCACGGTCTATGTCGGCCCGCTCGGCCTGGACCTGTTCGCAGCCTTCGGCCTGCCACATGTCTGGCCGGCCTCCTGACGGGAGGCTGTCAGGAGGGCTGGTCTATATCAGCTCATGGGCCCGGCGCGGCTCCGGCAATCAGGGAACAATTGCGATGAATTTCGTCTCAGTCCGCATCATCACGTCGGACGTCCAGCGCCTCGTGCGCTTCTACGGTGAGATTGCCGGCATGCCGGTGACGATCTACACGGAAGACTTTGCTGAATTGGCGACACCGGCCTGCACGCTGGCGATCGGCAGCACGCGCACCTTGCAGCTGTTCGGCGGCGACGTCGCCCGCCCCGCAGACAACCACACCGCCATCATCGAATTCCGCGTCGGCGACGTCGACGAAGAGTTCGCCAGGCTGTCGGATGTCCTCAAGGAC
Organism: Mesorhizobium calcicola; assembly: GCF_042682105.1. NCBI lineage: Bacteria > Pseudomonadati > Pseudomonadota > Alphaproteobacteria > Hyphomicrobiales > Phyllobacteriaceae > Mesorhizobium > Mesorhizobium calcicola. The sequence goes on along the minus strand of NZ_JBHUGY010000026.1, from coordinate 57,788 downwards.
ACAACCGTGCAGAAGCCGACAACCATGCCCTGGGGCAATCGCTCGCTGCTGTTCCGCGACCCGGATGGCAATCTGGTCAACTTCTTCACGCCCGTGACCGCCGAGGCGATCAAGAAGTTCGACAAGCAGGCTGTTGCCTGACCTACTTCTGGTTCCATTTGCGGATGACCGGCTCGCTCAGATCGTGCTCGTAGCCGAGCACGCTGATGCTTGCCGTATCGAGCACGAACAGCGCGCCGCCTTCCGGCGGCAGGCCGATCCAGCGCGCCGCCAGCACGCGCAGGAAATGCGCGCTGGAAAACACCAGAATGCTGGCATTGGCCTTGCGCAGCGCGGCGATGATCGTATCGGCCCGCGCGCCGACATCGGCCGCCATCTCGCCCTTCGGGCAGCCATCGCGAAACACGTTCCAGCCCGGCCGCTCGGCCAGGATCTGTTTTGTCGTCAGCCCCTCATAAGCGCCGTAGTCCCACTCCTGCAGATCGTCCTTCTTGACGCTCTCGGCGCCGAACCCGGCGAGCACGCTGGTGTTGTAGGCGCGCTGCGATGGGCTCGACCACACCGCCGAGAACGACAGGCCCTTCAACCGATCGGCGACGCCGCGCGCGGCAGCCTCGCCGGCCGGCGTCAGCGGCATGTCGGTGCGGCCGGTGTGCTGCCCCGAAAGGCTCCACGCCGTCTCGCCATGCCGGACCAGATGGATCTGCGGAAACGCACTGCTCATACGGGTGCCCCTCAAAATCGCCGGCACCTTAGAGGAGGATGCGGCAAAGGGGAATCCGGCTGACGCGAAACTGTGTGGTCGCCTGGCCCTGATCCGCACCGCGCTGGCCCTGTGAGGAGCCCGGTGACGCAACTATATCAAGGTGGGCCCCTACGAGGCTCCCGCCACCACAAGGGCATCGGCCCTTGCACAACAGGTCACATCGTCATGTACACACATTTGCTGATCGCCACGGACGGATCGGAACTGGCCGACAAGGGCGTTGCCCACGGCCTGGCGCTGGCCAGCCGCCTCGGCGCCACCGTTACCTTTGTCAACGTCACCGAGCCATTCCCGATCTTCGCCTGGGGCGGCGCCATGGCCGGCTATGCCGCCGGCGATGAATTCGCCGCCTATCAGGAAGGCGGTCGCCGATACGCCAAGGAAGTGCTCGACAAATGCAAGGCGTCGGCGGACCTGGCTAATGTACGCGCTGAGGTGGTGCATATCGAGGACAAGAAGCCCGCCGAGGCGATCCTGGAACTGTCGCAGGCTGAAGGCTGCGACCTGATCGTGATGGCCTCGCACGGGCGCCGGGGGTTGGGAAGGCTGCTTTTGGGCAGCCAGACCGCCGAGGTGCTGTCCTTGACCGAGATTCCGGTCCTGGTGGTGCGCTAGAGCACGTCCCGCGATCAATGAATCGATTGTGATGTGACGTCGGGCTTCGCGGGTGATTCAACATCCACTTTGATGAGGTGGATGATGGGAAGAGCACTGAGCGACGATCTTCGATCGCGGGTCTTGAAGGCTTCGGACGCGGGCATGTCTGCCCGGCAGGCGGCGGCGCGGTTCGGCGTCGGCATATCGAGTGCAATCCGGTGGATCGCACGGGCGAAGATCGGCGAGCGGACGCCGCGGCCGCAAGGCCGTCGACGCGCGTCCAGCCTCGATGCGCATAAAGCCTTCATCGTGGGGTTGATCGATGAGCGCAAGGACATCACGCTGAACGAGATGGTAGAGCGGCTGGCGGTCGAGCGATCGGCTCGGATCAGTCGCAGCGCCTTAAGCGCCTGGCTTGGCCGGCACGGCTGGACGTTCAAAAAAAGTCCGCACATGCACTGGAGCAGGATCGTCCCGACATCCTGAAGCGCCGTCGTGCGTGGTTCGACGGCCAACTCGACCTCGATCCGGCAAAGCTGGTGTTCATCGATGAAACTGGACTATCGACCAAGATGGCCCGGCTGCGGGGCCGTGCGCCATGCGGTGAGCGTTGCCGGGCGGGCGTGCCGCACGGCCATTGGAAAACCACCACCTTCACCGGCGCACTGCGGCTGACGGGCATGACCGCCCCGTTCGTCTATGACGGCGCCATGAACGGCAACGTATTCCTGGCCTATGTCGAGCAGGTGCTGGTCCCGACCCTGTCGGAGGGCGACATCGTCGTGATGGACAACCTTCCCGCCCACAAGGCCGCCGGCGTTCGCGATGCAATCGAGACGACCGGCGCGAGGCTCATGTTCCTGCCGCCCTACAGCCCCGACTTCAATCCGATCGAAAACGCCTTCTCAAAACTCAAGGCTCTTATGCGGGCCAAAGCCGAGAGGACAATCACAGCCCTGTGGACCGCCGTCGGATCGCTCGTCGACCTCTTCACCCCAGCCGAATGCCAGAACTACTTCAAGGCCGCAGGTTATGACCCAGATTAAACCGGACGTGCTCTAGGCCTGCGCGGCTACAACACCACCTCCCCCGCGAGATAGAGCCCCAGCGCCAGCAGCCCGACGAAGAACACCGTGCGGAAGGTCTCGACGCTCATTCGCTGGCGCAGCGCCTGGCCGGTGAACATGCCGGCCAGCGCCGGCGCAAGGGCTGCGACCGATCCCGCCAGTTGCGTTGTCGGCGATGCGAAGGCCCCCGTTCTGAACAGCCCGATGGCCAGCGCTGCCGTTGACACGGTGAAGGACAGGCCGAGCGCCTGGATCAGGTCTTCCCGCTCGAGCCGCAGCGATTGCAGATAGGGCACGGCCGGGATGACGAAGACGCCGGTGCCGCCAGTGACCAGCCCGGTCGCCAGGCCGACCAGCGGCGACGCCCACGCCTCGTGGCGCGCCGGCGTGGTGAAGCCGGCCCTGGCGAGGCCGACAAGGGCATAAAGCACCAGTGCCGCGCCCAGCCCTGCCGACGCCAGAGCCGTGTGCGTCCCGGTGAGCAGACCGGCGCCGGCGACGGTGCCGAGCACGATGCCGGCCATCATCGTCCACAGCCGCTTGCACAGGCCGCCGAAGGACGGGCCGGTCGCCAATTGCCAGAGGTTGGTGACCAGCGACGGGATGAGCAGCAAGGCGGCGGCCTGCGCCGGCGGCATCGTCACCGCCAGCAGCCCCATCGCCACGGTCGGCAAGCCCATGCCGACGACGCCCTTGACCAGGCCGGCGGCGAGAAAGACAGCGCCGATCCAGGCGATGACGCCGGCGCTCAGCACGATCGCACCTCCCGGGCAGGGTCAGTCATGCAGCAGCATGTCCGTCGCATCGGCATCCGGGCTGGCGGCATCGGGTACGGCCTTTGCCGGCGCGCTGACGGAAGCGACTGTGGCCGCGCATCCCCGTGGGCCGGGCTCCGCCCGCGTCATCGCAACGCAAGCCACCGCGATGGCCAGCACGACCGCCGTGCTTTCAAGAATGCCGGGTCGGCTTGATGCTCGTTCGCTCATCACACGTCTCCATCCGAAACTGTTTGACGAAGATGCGGGCTGGCCACAATGTGGAAGTTGCGTCTTCAGCCTTCGGCTTGGACGAAGGCTGACACCAAGGTCCGGAGAAAAATGCACTTCGATCTGGTCGATCTCCGCCTGTTCCTGCTGGTGGCCGAACGCGGCAGCATAACCCATGGCGCCGAAAGCGCCGGGCTGGCCCTGGCGTCGGCCAGCGCACGCATCAAGGGCATGGAAGACCGGCTCGGCGCGCCGCTGCTGGAGCGCCGCCGCCGCGGTGTGGTGCCGACGGCGGCCGGACAGGCACTGCTGCATCATGCGCGCGCCGTGCAGAACCAGATCGAGGCGATGGCCGGCCTACGCCACCGGCCTGCGCGCCCGCGTGCGGCTGCTCGCCAACACCGCTGCCACAGCCGAGCTGCTGCGCGATGTCCTGCCGGCCTTCTTTGTCACGCATCCCCAGATCGACATCGATCTCGACGAGCGCCCCAGCCATGAGATCGCCGAGGCGGTGGCCAGCGGTGCGGTCGATCTCGGCATCGCCGCGACCTGGGCCGGCCTTTCGCATCTCGAGCAGAAACCGTTCTTCATCGATCGGCTGGTGGTGATCGCCGCGCGCGACTGGCCGGGACTGGCGGGCCTGCGTACCGCCAACCTCGCGGATATTCTCGGCCAATCCTTCGTGGGCCTGAGCACCGGCCACCCCCTGCAAGAGCACATCACGGGCCAAGCGGCCCGTCTTGGCGGCCATCTGCATGTCCGCATCCGCGTGCCTGGCCTCGACAACGTCTGCCGGCTCGTCGCCCAAGGTGCCGGCATCGCCATCGTGCCGGAAAGTGCGGCGCGCCGCTCGGCACGCACGCTGCGCAGCCTGCGGCTGACCGACGACTGGTCGACGCGCCAGCTCAATCTCTGCGCCCGCCGCTTCGACGAGTTGACGCCACAAGCGAAATTGCTGGCCGCCGCCCTGGTCTGAACCCGACAGCCAATTGGCGAGCGGCCGCTGCCACGCCGGGGCGGTGCGCCGTTCCCAGCCCATTCGAAAACAGCGCCTTGCTTTTCAAAAATCCGTGGCATAGCTTGTTTGCACATTGGCAAAAAAATTGCCGATATTTTTTCTTTTTATGAAAGACGGGACTTTTGCGGGAACATCTCGATCTGACCGATCGGCGGCTGGTCAAACAGCTGTCGCAGGACGCCCAGCCGGGCATCAACCGCCTCGCCGAGACATTGGCGATTTCGGTGCCGACGGTACGCTCACGGCTGCGCAACCTGCTCGACCGCAACCTGCTCAAGATCGTCGGGCTGTTGAACCTGACCGAGCGCCCCGAGCTGATCTCGGCCATTGTCGGCATCAACGCCCAGGGGCGCGGCCGCGCCCGCGAGCTGGCGCAGCGCATTTCCGAACTGCCCTTCGTCAACTCGGCTTCGGTGGTCACCGGGCGCTTCGACATCATTGTCGACGTGACCGTGGCCGGTGACGTCGCCGATCTCTACCGCGTCACCAGCGAGCTGATCCCGGGTGCCGGCGAGCCGGGCGAAGTCGTGCGCAGCGAGACCTTCGTCGTCATGGCGTCCTGCAACAAATGGGTCAGCCTGCCGGAAGGCTGCTGGTCGGACGACAACGTCCGTAAGGAGCCGGCATGAGAATAGCGGTACTCGGTGGCCTCGGCCTGCAAGGCCGGGCGGCGATCGCCGATCTCGTCGCCAGCGGTGTCGAGGATGTGGTCTGCGTCGACACGGCACCGGATGGCGCGGCTCGCCTTGACGGCCTGACCGACCTTGCCCGCGTGCGCTTCGTGGTGCCAGAGGGTGCGATCGGCCCGGCGCTCGCCGGGGTATTGGCGGATGTCGACGCCGTCATCGACCTGTTGCCGCAGCCGCTGATGCGCGAGGCGGTCCAGGCCGCCATCGCAACGCGCACACCGCTGGTCACCACCAACTATGGCAAGGCCATCGCCGATCTGGCGCCGGCCGCCGAACGGGCCGGTGTGCCGATCATGACCGAATGCGGGCTCGATCCCGGCATCGACCTGGTGCTCTACGCGCGCGCCGCAAGGCAGTTCGATAGCATCGCGTCGATCGATTCCTATTGCGGCGGCATCCCCGAGCCGAAGGCGATGGCCAAGCCGCTGTGCTACAAGGTGAGCTGGAACTTCGACATGGTTCTGGTCAGCCAGAACCGCGACAGCGTTATGATCGAGGATGGCCAGCGCGTCGCGGTGCCGGCCGGCCAGCAGCACGACAATCCTTTCATCCACGAGATCGAGGTCGCGGGCCTCGGTAAACTGGAAGCCTTTCCCAACGGCGATGCGCTGCACTATGTCGAGATGCTGGACGCCGCAAAAGGGCTGCGCCGCTCCGGCCGCTACACGCTGCGCTGGCCGGGATGGTCGGCCTTCTGGGCGCCGCTGAAAGAGCTCGGCTTCCTGTCCGAAGACAAGGTTTCCGGCACCGCCGTCAGCCCGCGCGAATTCCTCGGCCGCCTGCTCGGCCCGCAACTGCAATATGGCCCCGGCGAAAAGGATCTTTGCGTGATGCGCAATGTCTTTTCCGGCCTCGAAGGCGGCCGCCGCAAGACCGTGACGTCGGACCTGACCATCGAGCGCGACCTCGCCTCCGGCCTGTTCGGCATGAGCCTCGGCGTCGGCTACCCCGCCAGCATTGTGGCGCAGATGTTGGCGCGGCGCGAAATCAGCAAAGCCGGCCTGCTTAATCCGCTGCTCGATGTACCCGATGGCCGCTTCTTCGACGAGTTGGCCCGGCGCGGCATCACGGTTGCCGAGACGGTGGCCTGGGACTGAGAATTTTCGAACGGTGGCTGCCGCCGGCAACGGCGCTGCCGCTCAAAAAACGGCCCAAGGGAACCGCGGGCGAGACATCAACGACAACAGGGAGGAATACCGAAATGAAGACTGCCAAACTTTTCATCGCCGGGCTTGCACTCGCCGGCCTTACCGCCGCGGCCAGCGCCGGAACGCTGGACGACATCACCAAGCGCGGCGAACTGCGCGTCGCCGTGCAGACACAGGGACCGCCCTTCTCGCTGGTCGGCGCCAATGGCGAACGCACCGGCAGTTCGGTTGAACTCGCCGAACTGATGGCCAAGGAAATGGGCGTCAAGATCACCTTCCTCGACTTCGACTGGGACGGTCTGATCCCGGCGCTGCTTTCGGGCAAGGCCGATCTTTTGGTTGCCGATATGACGCCGACACTGGCGCGCGGCATGAAGGTCGCCTTCACCACACCTTACATGTATACGGGCAGCACCGTCTTCACCAAGGCAGACAGCAAGTTCAAGTCGACCGAGGACTGCAAGGCCAAAGGCACCAAGATCGCCGTGCTGTTAGGGGCCACCGGCGAGAAGGAGGCCAAGACGGCCTTCCCCGATGCCGACATCAAGAGCTACAAGGGCGGTGGTCCGCTGCTGCTCGACGCCGTCAACAACGGCCAGGCCGATTGCGGCGTCAACGATGTCTCGGCGGTCAAAGGCCAGTCGACCGCTTATCCAGCTGGCGCCTTCACCATCATGCCGGAGCTTTTGTCGAAGGAGCCGCTTGCCTTCGCCACCCGCTATGACGAGCCGGACCTGTTGATCTGGATGAACCTGTTCCTCAACCAGGTCAGCATCGACGGCCGCCTGCAGAAGAACCTCGACTACTGGGTCAATTCCGACGCCTGGAAGAAGGATCACTAATGCATGTCTCCCAAAAGTGCGTAGCGGTTTTGGGACAACGACATGCATGAAAACAAAGAGTAAGCAGCCTTAGAACCAGGCGGTTTCGCGCGCGTCTTGAGCGCCGCGAAGCCGCCTGGACTTTCGCCCGCTTTGGGAACCGCCCAGCGATGCTCGAGAATTTCAGTTTCCGCACCATCGTCGAATACCTGCCTCTGTTCGGGCAGGGCCTGGTCACGACCGTCTGGCTGTCGGCGCTGTCCTTTGTCGGCGCGCTTGCCGTCGGCATCGTGCTGTGCGCCATGAATCTGCAGCGCGGCTGGCTGTTTCGCGCCCCGGCCAAGGCCTATATCGACGCCGTGCGGGCCACGCCCTTGCTGGCTCAGCTCTATTTCCTCTATTTCGGCCTGCCCCGGCTCGGCTTCGTCCTGCCCGAGCTCGTCGTCGGCATCCTCGCTCTATCTCTGAACAGCGGCGCCTATGTTGCTGAAATCATTCGCGCCGGCATCCTCTCGATCCCACGCGGTCAGGTCGAAGCCAGCGTCGCCTCGGGCATGACCTATGTCCAGCGCATGCGCCTGGTCATCCTGCCGCAGGCCTTCAAGGTGACAATCCCGCCGCTGCTCGGCCAAGCGATCGTGCTGGTCAAGGATTCCGCACTTCTGTCGCTGATCTCGGTCGCCGAGCTGACCCGCGCCGGCCAGTTGCTCGCCTCCGACCGCTTCATGCCGGCGGAAGGGTTTCTCACCATCGCCGCCTTCTACCTGCTGCTCTATTACTGCCTCAAAGGGCTGGCCGTAGCCTCCAGCCGCTGGCTCGGCACTGCGGGGGCGCGCACATGATCTGGCAACAGCTGCAAAGCCTCGCCGGCAGCTATCCGCTGGCACTGCGCGGCCTCGGCATGACGGTGGTGCTGTCGCTGATCAGCCTGGTGCTCGGCACCTTGCTCGGCTTCGGCCTCGGCATCTTGCGGACCGGCGGCAACCGGCTGATCGGCAGCGTCATCGGCGCCTGGGTCGACCTGATCCGCGGCACGCCGTTCCTGGTGCAGATATTCCTGATCTTCTTCATCCTGCCGGAGTTCGGCATCGAGCTCGATGCCTTCACCGCCGGCATCATCGCGCTGACCAATCTTGCCGCCTGCTTCATCTGCGAGATCGTCGCCGCCGGCATCCGTTCCGTGCCGACCGGCCAGGTCGAGGCGGCACTGGCATCCGGCCTGTCGCGCTGGCAGCGCATGCGCCAAGTGGTGCTGCCGCAAGCAATGCGCATCGTGCTGCCGCCGCTGGTCGGGCAATATGTGCTGCTGATCAAGGATTCTTCCGTCGTTTCGGCGATCGGGCTGACCGACCTCACCCGCGTCGGCTGGCTGGTTGTGCAGCGTGTGCCCAACGGCCTGCTGGTCTTCTTCCTTGTCGGCGTCGGCTATTTCATCGTCTGCTATCCCCTCATCATGCTGGCCCGCCGGCTCGAACGCCGCATGGGCGCGGCGCATGGCGAGGTGCAGCTATGACATCGAACCTCAAAGGTCCGGCAAACATGACCAAACCTAACCTGACCAAAACCGGCATGATCGACTTTCGCGGCGTCAACAAATGGTTTGGCGCGCTGAACGTGCTGAAGGACATCACGCTGAGCGTCGAGCCGCGCGAGGTGGTCGTCGTCTGCGGCCCGAGCGGCTCGGGCAAGAGCACGCTGATCCGCTGCGTCAACGGCCTGGAGGCGATCAAGGACGGCGATCTCGTCGTCGACGGCCAGCGCCTTGGCGACCCCGCCGCCAACATGACGCAGTTGCGCACCGAGATCGGCTTCGTCTTCCAGTCGTTCAACCTCTACCCGCACAAGACAGCCCTCGAGAACGTCACGCTCGCCCCCATCCATGTCCGCAAGATCCCGCGCGCTGAAGCCGAAAAAGCCGGGCGCGAATTGCTGGCCAAGGTCGGCCTCGCCGACAAGGTCAATGCCTATCCAGCGCAACTCTCCGGCGGCCAGCAGCAGCGCGTGGCGATCGCGCGTTGCCTCGGTATGCGGCCCAAGATCATGCTGTTCGACGAGCCGACCTCGGCACTCGACCCCGAGATGATTTCGGAAGTGCTCGACGTGATGGTGGCGGTTGCCGAGGAAGGCATGACCATGATGGTGGTGACGCATGAGATGGGCTTTGCCCGCAAGGTCGCCCAACGCGTGGTGTTCATGGATGCCGGCGCCATCGTCGAAAGCGGCACGCCGGACGAGTTCTTCTCGCACCCGAAGACCGACCGCAGCCGCGCCTTTCTGAGCAAGATTCTCAGGCATTGAGAGGCCAGGCTAACTCGCCTTCTCCGGACTGCCGCCAATGGCAAACGCAACCCGGCTCTGGCGCCGTCTTATCAGCGCGATGGCGAGGAAGGCGATGACGCCGCTCGCGGCGACGACCGCCAGCACCCACAGCGAATTGGCGACGGATGTCCGCGCCATCATGAAGGCCAGCACGAACGGCGCGAAGGCCGAGGTGAACTGGCGGGCAGCACTCGCCCATCCCAGCCGCGCGCCATAGCCTTCGCGGCCGAAGAGTTCGAGCGGCAAGGTGCCGCCGACGATGCTGGTGAGGCCGGACCCGAGGCCGAACAGCAGCACGAACAGGAAGGCGCCGGGCAGCCACGGCGTGGTCAGCAGCAGCGTGCACAGCCCGGCCGTGAGCAGCGATGCGGCAATGACGGCCAGATGCGTCTGCTGAAGCCGCCCGCCAAACAGCATGTTGATCAACCGGCTGGCGACCTGCGCCGGCCCGAACAGGGTTGAAACGAAGAGACCGGCCGTGCCGAGCCCAAGTGCCGCCGTCAGCGGCACCATGTGGATGAGGATCGCCGACAGCACGAAGCCCTCGGTGGCGAACCCAGCCAGCATCAACAGGAACGCGGGCTGTCCGCGGCGCGGATCGAGCGCCGCGCCCGCTTCATGGCCAGGCCCGCGCTGTTGCGGCGTGGCCGTCGCGTGGCGGCGCGACAGGCGCATCAGCCAGGCGTGGATCGGCAGGCAGAGCCCGAGATTGAGCGCCGCGAACAGCAGATAGACCTCGCGCCATGACAGCTGCGCATGCAGCGCCGAGGTCAACGGCCAGAACAGGGTCGAGGCGAACCCGGCGATGAGCGTCAGGTGGGTGATGCTGCGTTGCGGCCGGGGAACCCCGATCTGCACGATCGCCACGAAGGCGGCGCTGTAGAGGACGAAGCTGGAGGCCAGTTCCATCGCCAGCAAGGCCAGAACGAAGGTCACGCGGCCGGGCGAGACGGCGCACAGCGCCAGGGCGACGGCTGCCGCGACCGAGCCGATGGTCATGATGCGGCCGGCGCCGAACCGGTCGGCCCACCGCCCGGCCGTGGGCGCGAACAGGCTGCCGGCAAACAGCGAGGCGGACAAGGCGCCGAACACCCACCCTTGCGTGAGGCCGAACTCCCTGGCCATCGCCGGCGCCAGGATCGAGAAGCTGTAATAGAGCGTGCCGTAGCCGATGATCTGCGTCAGCCCGAGCGCCCATATCGCCTTGCGCAGGACAGACCGGTCAGGCATTGGCGCTCGCGGCTTCCGTCGCCTTGGCGCCAACCGAGGGGCAGCCTGTTGCACAGCCGCAGCCCGACGCGCCGTTTGCCTTGGCGTCCGCATCCTCGACGCAGCAGGCATCGACATTGGCGGGCGCGGGCCCGCCGCAACAACCCGCACCGTCCGATTCCGTGGCGATATCGGCGCTGCACACGCCGGTCTCCGGCAGCACCAGCCGCACCTCGCGGGCCGCGACATGGTCTCCGGCAATGTCGGCGACCACCGAGCGGACCTGCTCGTAGCCGGTCGCCATCAGGAAGGTCGGGGCGCGGCCATAGGATTTCGAGCCGACGATGGTGAAGCCAGGTTCGGGGTGGGCCAACTCCCGGATGCCATGCGCGGGAACCGTGCCGCACGAATGGAAATTCGGATCGATCAGCGGTGCCAGCGCCGGCGGCGCTTCGACGGCGGGATCGAGCGCGACGCGGATTTCGCCGAGGAACGACAGGTCGGGCCGGAAGCCCGTGGTGACGACGATGCGGTCGACGGCAAGGCTGAATGGCTTGCCAGCCAAATGGGCGTCGACGGCAAGCCCCCCGCCCTGCATCTCGATGCGGTTGACGGCGAAAGCCGTCAGCATGTTCAGCCTTCCATCCGCCATCGCCTGCTTGGCGGCGAGGCCAAGCGCGCCACGTTCGGGCAACTGGTCGTTCAGCCCGCCGCCGAGCAGCCGGTCGACGCTGGCGTGACGCAGCGCCCAGAAGATCTCGGTGCCGGGCGCCTTGTCCTGCAGCTCCATGAGCGCCAGGGCGACATTGATGGCCGAGTGCCCGCCGCCGATGACGAGGACACGCTTGCCCGCATAGCTGTCCCTGGCTTTGCCGGCCACGTCGGGAATGCCATAGGCGATGCGCCCGCGAGCAGCGGCTTCGCCGGCAACTGGCAGCCCGTCGACGCCGATGGGGTTTGGCCGCCGCCATGTCCCCGACGCGTCGATGACGGCGCGCGCGAGAACGCGCTGCTCGCCGCCGGCATCGCGATAGCGGATGACGAAGGGCGCGTCCTTTCGGCCGTCATTGGCGATCTTGTCATGCCCCTGACGGGTGATCGCGGTGACCTCGGCGCCGAGCTTCAAATTGGCGGCGATGCCGGCAAGTGCGGCAAGCGGCGCCAGATAGTCGCGCACGATCTCACCGCCGGTCGGCAGCCCTCGCATGTCCGGCGCCGTCCAGCCGGAGCGGTCGAGCAGCGCCCGCGCCGCCGCGTCGATATTGTATTGCCACGGCGAGAACACCCGTACATGGCCCCATTCGAGCAGCGCGGCACCTGCGCTCTCGCCGCGTTCCAGGATGAGCGGACGGATGCCGCGTTCGACCAGATGCGCGGCGGCGGCGAGGCCGACCGGGCCTGCACCGATCACCGCGACGGGAGAATTTGCCATCATGTCCATATGTTCGATCCTTCCGGTATCTTCGAATTACAAGGCGAAAAAATCAGGCCAGCGCCTTGCCGACGGCAGGCGCACAGGTGGCGTCGGCGCAGCACTCGTCGGCGAGATAGCCGATCAGCGCGTTCATGCCGGGATAGTTGGCGCGGCAGATCAGCGTCGTCGCTTGCCGTTCCTGCGTGACAAGACCGGTATCGACCAGCCGCTTCAAGTGATGCGACAGCGTCGAGGATGGGATGTCGAGCTTGCCCTGGACGCTGCCGACGGCAAGCCCGTCGTCGCCGGCGCGCACGAGGATGCGGTAAAGCTGAAGCCGCGTCGGATTGCCGAGCGCTTCGAGCTGGGCGGCTGCTTTTTCGAGTTTCATGGAAATAGGCTACGCGGCGTCTGTCGAGTCGTCAACCCAATTTCGAAAAATATGGAAATACTGTCAGCCGACCCGCTTGCCCGAGGCGTCGATGACCACCTCGCCATCCTCCTTGGTGAAGGCGCCGATGTCCGGGTTGGGCAGGATATCCAGCACCTTTTCCGACGGCCGGGCCAGCACGACGCCGAGCGGGCTCGCCACGATCGGCCGGTTGATCAGGATCGGATGCGCCAGCATGAAATCGAGGATTTCGTCGTCGGACCATTTCGGGTCGGCAAGGCCGAGTTCGGCGTAGGGCGTTCCCTTCTCGCGCAGCAGCCCGCGTGGCGTCATGCCCATGGACGCGATCAACTCGACCAGTCTTTGCCGTGACGGCGGCGTCTTCAGATATTCGATTACTTCCGGTTCCTCGCCCGACTGCCGGATGATGGCCAGCGTGTTGCGCGAGGTGCCGCAATCGGGATTGTGGTAGATGGTGACGGTCATTTCGCGGCTTTCATCTGTCTGGTTGGTTTCGGTTCGGCAAGCAGCCAGCCTGCCAGGGGCATGGCCAGCAGCGCTCCCAGCAATTCGGCTGATATGAAACCCGGCAGGTCGACCGGGCGGATGCCGGAAAACGTGTCGGAAAAGGCACGGGCGATGGCGACGGCCGGATTGGCGAATGAGGTCGAGGCCGTGAACCAGTAGGCGGCCGTTATGTAGAGCCCGACCAGCCAGGGGATCGCGTCGGAGCGCAAGCGCGGGCCTGCCAGGATGGTGAAGACGAGGCCGAAGGCGGCGACCGCCTCGGCGAGCCATTGTCCGGCTCCGGTTCGTACCGTCACCGAGGCCTGCAGGATCGGCAGTTCGAACATGGCGTGCGCCAGAAACGTCCCGGCGATGCCGCCGACGATCTGGGCGATGACATAGGCGAGCGCCGCGTTCACCTCGATCTCCCGGCGGAGCGCGAACACCAGCGTAACCGCCGGATTGAAATGCGCCCCCGACACCGGCCCCAGTATCGTAATCAGCACGACGAGGATCGCACCTGTCGGCAGCGTGTTGCCGAGCAGCGAAATGGCAACATCGTGCGTCAATCGGGATGCCATGATGCCGGAGCCGACTACGGTCGCGACCAGCAGCGCGGTTCCCAGCGCTTCGGCGACGCAGCGGCGTGGCAGGTCGGGCGCCACGCCGCTCAGCCGGCCTTCGGCAGGGTGCGGGCGATCTCGTCCAGCCACTTCGCTCATCGGCTTGCTCCTAGCAGTCACAGGTCACGGCATTGATGACGGGACGGCAGAGCTCCGGCGCGCCGTTGCAGCAATCTTCCATCAGATAGGCCAGGAGGTCGCGGAACCCGGTCATGTCGGCGACGTAGCGCACGATCCTGCCGTCGCGTTCGGGGCGTATCAGTCCGGCATGGGCGAGCACCTTCAGATGCGCCGACATGGTGTTCTGGACGGTACCCAGCCTTGTGGCGATCTCGCCCGCCGGAATGCCTTGCGGACCGGCGCGGACGAGCAGCCGGAAGACATCCAGCCGCGTCTCCTGGCCAAGCGCCGCCAGCGCGTTCAACGTGTCTTTTCTATCCATATATCCGAATCCTCGGATTTATGGATATCGGGTCTCCCGCGACCTGTAAAGCATGATCTCGGACGGCTTCAAGCCAGGCGAGTCTTCACCGCGGACGCAATCCGCCCTCGCCGGCCATCAGGTGACGGCCAGCACCTTGCCCGTATCGTGCTCGCGCACGAAATCCACGCGGGCGCCGTCCCAGTGATAGCTGTAATGCCGGCCCTGCACCGGAATGGTGATGGCGTCCGGCCAGAAGATGCCGATGCAGCCGCCGCCCGGCATGCGCACGCTGCTCCACACCAGCCCGTCGCTGCCGGCCGCCCGCAACGCCCGCCCTTCCGCTTGCGAGGCGGTGTAGTCGTCGGGATCGAGCGCGCCGGGCACCGGGTTCACGTCGTCGAGGTCGCGGTCGACGCTGCCGACCAGCACGCGGAAATCCGCCGTCCAGCCGGGGTCCTCGTTGGTGGCGCGCATGAATTTCTGATGGTGGTGAATGGTCTCGGCGAGCGCCACCTCTTCGCTATCGCCGGCATAATAGATCCCGTAGCTGCCATCCGAGAAGCGACCGGGCCGCAGGGTCGAACAATGCACGAAGGGCGCCATCACGAAGCTGGCGCCAGGGCCGGAGACCCGCCTTGTGGCCGCCACCTTGCCGAGGTCGCCGATCTCGATCCTGATGCGCGGGTTGGTCTTCTCCTCGACCGCGGCCAGCGCCTCCCAGTCACGCGGGTCGGCAATGTCCTCGAAGAGGTCGATTGGCGGATGGATGGAGCGGATGATGCGGAAGGTCTGGTGCCAGTGGACGCGGCGCCGGACCGCGAGCCCACTCACCATGCACCACGCTCCGCATCGAGCCATTCGCGCATCGCGGCAAGGTCGGAGATTTCGCCACGCAGCATCAGGTCGAGCGCCGACTGGCCGCCGAAAGCGGCATTGGGCTTGCGGATCCAGGCATAGCCGCGCGCCGGCTCCGTAAAGAGATAGCGCAGCCCTTTGTGGATGCCCATCAGGTGCGCCATGCGGGTGCGCAGGTCGCGGTCGATCCTGCCGACGCCGCCTTCCTTCCAGCGCGCCCAGGTGCGCGCCGACATGCCGCCGAGCAGGATGCAGGCATCGAGGTCGGTGAGGCCCCAGGCCTTGAACAGGTTGACGGTGGTGCGCGCCAGCGCGCCCGCCTCTTCATCCGAAATGGCGCTTCCAACCGTGGCCGGGGTGGTGACTATGGGCTGAAGCTGCATTTTTGCTCACCTCCGCTAATGGCAGAGATATAGCATGTATTTGCCAATTGGCAAGGAGAAACCCACGTCTTGTAAAGTCGGCGCCAGTGCCCCGCCTACTCGGCCGCCTCGTACCCGGCGATGCCCTTGATCTCGAGGAAATCCTCGAGACCGTACTCGGCATATTCGCGGCCGTTGCCGGACTGCTTGTAGCCGCCGAACGGCAGGCCGGCGTCCCAGGCGGGATAGTTGATGTAGACATTGCCGGTGCGCATGCGCGCCGCCACTTCGCGCGCTTTCTTCATGTCCTTGGCCTGGATGTAGGAGGCAAGGCCGAAGACCGTGTCGTTGGCGGTTTCGATCACCTCCTCGACGCTGTCATAGGGCATGATCGCCAGCACCGGCCCGAAGATCTCCTCGCGCGCGATGCGCATGTCGTGGGTGACGTCGGCGAACACGGTCGGCCTGACATAATAGCCGCGGTTGAGTTCGGCCGGACGGCCGGGGCCGCCGGCGACCAGCGTCGCACCCTCGTCGATGCCGCTCTGGATCAGGTCCTGGATCTTGTCGAACTGGAGCTGGCTGACGACCGGCCCGAGCTTGGTGCCGGCAGCGTCGGCGGGGCCGACGGTGAACTTTTCCGCCGCGGCCTTGGCATAGCCGGCAGCCTCGTCGTGGCGATCGCGCGGCACGAACATGCGCGTCGGCGCGTTGCAGGACTGGCCGCTGTTGCCGAAGCAGCCGGCGACGCCCTTGGTGACGGCCTTCGCGAGGTCGACATCCCCGAACAGGATGTTGGCCGACTTGCCGCCGAGTTCCTGATGCACGCGCTTGACCGTGTCGGCGGCGGCCTTGGCCACCAGGATACCGGCGCGGGTCGAACCGGTGAACGACATCATGTCGATGTCGGGGTGGCTGGACAGCGCCTGGCCAACGCCCGGTCCGTCGCCATTGACGAGGTTGAAGACGCCCTTCGGCACGCCGGCCTCGTCCAGGATTTCGGCGAAGATGATGCCGTCGAGCGGCGCGATCTCGGAGGGCTTCAGCACCATGGTACAGCCGGCGGCAAGAGCGGGACCGACCTTGCAGGTGATCTGGTTGAGCGGCCAGTTCCACGGCGTGATCAGGCCGACAACGCCGATCGGCTCCTTGACCACCAGCGAGCTGCCCTTGACATGGCGGAACTCGAACGACTTCAGCACGTCGGCCATCTTCTGCAGATGCGCGAGGCCGACGCCGACCTGGCTGTCCAACGCCATCTGGCGCGGCGCGCCCATTTCGCGCGACACGGCGAGCGCCAGATCGGCGCTGCGCTTCTTGTAGATCTCGATGATGCGGTTCAAGAGCTCGAGCCGCTCGCCGACCTCGGTGAAGCCAAAGGTGTTGAAGGCGCGCTTGGCGGCGGCCACCGCCTTGTCGACATCGGCCTTGGAGCCGAGCGATATCTGCGCGAAGGCATCCTCGTTCGACGGATCGATGACGTCGAGCGTGTTGGGCACCACAGGATCGACCCACGCACCATCGATATAGAACTGCAGATTGTGTGACATGGTTTTCTCCCTGGGGTGCGCCGCATGGCTTTGCCGGCCGTCATATGTGGCTGGAGATAACGATGCACAAACGGCGCTGTCAAACGCAACCCCCGAAGTGGTTGAGCCAGCGCGCCAGTGATTGAGCCAGCGGCGTTGTGCCAGCGAACCCAGCCGTTTTCGATGGCACAGGATGAATTACAGCAGCGTGTGTCCTGCCTCAACCAGACGCTTTCTTGCCGCATCCTGATCCGCCGCTTTCACCAGCAGGTGATCGCCATCGAAGGTGGACACCAAGAAGATGCCCAGCTCGTTTTCCGACAACGGCTGGATGACCGACAACACGATGCCGGTTTCGTCGAAAGCAAAGGGCCCCTGCAATTTGAAGGCAACCCAGTCGCCATCCTGCTTGACCGTGCCTGGAACGCGATCCTGCAGACACGTGATCGAAAGCTCGTCGTCGGTCCTGGTGATGCTGACGAAGCCCGGCCCATCCGACCAGCCGGGAATGCTGTCGCCCGCCCCAAGCCGCGAAATTGCGTACAGCCCCGGGAGTTGCTTCAATTTGATCCTGGCAGCCATCGTCGTATCCATGCCTCCGATTGCCCGCTATCGCGTCAATCTCTTGCTCATATAGACCGTCATGCCGCCCATGAACGGCTCCTCCCGGTCGATCGTATAGCCATGCCTTTTGTACAACAACACATTGGCCTCGAAGGCGCCGTTGGTCAGCAGCCGAAGCGCGGGGCGGCCCGCTTCGGTCGCCTTGCGCTCGGCCTGCTCCAGCAAAAGCCGGCCGATGCCCCTGCCCTGCGCCCGCGGTGCGACGCAGACATTCTCGATCCAGAGATGATCATCGGCCAGGATCGTTTCGATCATCCCGACAATGCCGTCCTCCTCGACGGCGAGATCGAACAGATGCTCGGCAACGGCCTTGTCGTAATCGGCGCGCATCGGCAGCGGCTCGCGGCCGATCACCGGCACCCATTTGGCATAGGCCGCGCGCACGATATCCCTGATCGCGGCGGCGTCCGCCGGCTCGGCCGGCCGAAGCCGGATGGAAGAAGTGATGATCATGAAAATGCTCCAGGCATGAAAAACCCCGCCGGCGGATATCGCGGGCGGGGCTGGAAACGAACGAACCGGGTCTATCGTACCGGTCTTTGTCGTCGCGCAATCCGCTTGCCGCTCCGCACTGTGCAGGTGCGGCGTCGCTTGGTGTTGGCGGGCGCGAAGACGAACATGGCATCAGGCTGGAACAGGAAGCGAGGTGCTGTCAAGGCGGCCGCTCGATCGGTAATGTCCGATGTCATGGAATCCCTGTATGCCTTGCGGTAACGGCAATTGATCGATGGACAAGAGATGACCGGGACGCTGAGCAAGGCGGTGCGGATGGTCGCCATCCTGAACCTTGGCTATTTCGGCATCGAGTTTGCCGTCGCCGTTTGGATCGGATCGGTATCACTGTTCGCGGACAGCATCGATTTTCTGGAGGATGCATCCGTCAACCTCCTGATCATGGTCGCGCTGGGCTGGACCATCCGCAATCGAGCGCGGCTCGGAATGGCGCTGGCGGCTATCCTTCTGATCCCGGCCTTGGCGACGCTTTGGACGGCGTGGGAGAAATTCAACATTCCGATCCCGCCAGCGCCCATTCCGCTAACGCTTACCGCGGCCGGCGCGATCCTCGTCAACCTGTCATGCGCGCTCATACTCGCCCGCTATCGCCATCACAGCGGCAGTCTTACCCGCGCGGCATTCCTGTCGGCCCGCAACGATGTCCTGGCGAATGTCTCGATCATTGCCGCCGGCCTGGCCACGGCCTTCGTGTGGAACTCGGCCTGGCCAGATATCATCATTGGCCTTGCGATCGCCGTCATGAATGCGGATGCCGCCCGCGAGGTCTTCACGGCCGCAAGACGCGAGTTCGCGCAAAGCCGGATTTCAAGCTGAGCCATTGGCGCCGAGGATGAGAACCCTGGTCATCGATGAAACCTAGCGGCCCGTCATGTCCAGCACCGCTTGCGGCAAGCGAGCACCCTTCAACGTGATCTGCGAGGCGGCCTGGTCGATATCCCTGAGCTCCTCCGGCGCAAGCTCGATGGCGGCGGATCCGAGGTTTTCCTCCAAACGGTGCAGCTTGGTGGTCCCGGGGATCGGAACGATCCATGGCTTCTGTGCAAGCAGCCAGGCAAGCGCGATCTGCGCCGGGGTGGCACCCTTCGCTGCCGCCACGTTGCGCAGCAGATCGACCAGCGCCACATTCGCCTTCAGCGCCTCCGGCGCAAAGCGGGGAACACTGGCACGGAAGTCGGTGCTGGCAAACGTCGTGTTCGCATCCATCTTGCCGGTCAGAAAGCCTGCTCCCAGCGGGCTAAACGGAACGAAACCGATGCCGAGCTCCTCCAGCGTTGGCAGGATTTCCGCCTCGGGTCCCCGATACCACAGTGAATATTCGCTCTGCACCGCAGTGACGGGGTAGACGGCGTGAGCGCGCCTGATTGTCTGCGCTCCGGCTTCGGAGAGGCCGAAATGCTTGACCTTGCCTTCCGCGATCAGCTCCTTCACCGCGCCTGCGACATCCTCGATCGGCACATCGGGGTCGACGCGGTGCTGATACAGGATATCGATGCGATCGGTCCTGAGGCGCTTCAGCGAAGCCTCCGCGACCGCCCTGATGTGATCCGGCCTGCTGTTCAGGCCGCCGCTGCGCTCACCCGTCTCAAGGTCGATGTCGAAGCCGAACTTGGTGGCAATCACCACCTTGTCCCGTAACGGCGCCAGCGCTTCGCCCACCAATTCCTCGTTGGCGAACGGACCATAGGCTTCGGCCGTGTCGAACAAGGTTACGCCAAGGTCCACCGCCGTTCGTATGAGGGCGATCATATCACCTCGCGCGGCCGGCGGACCGTAAGCCGAGGTCATGCCCATGCAGCCGAGTCCGAGAGTCGAGACTTCCAGGCCGCTGTTTCCAAGTGTGCGCTTTTGCATCTTTTTCTCCTGATTGCGGTTTAAAAAAATAACGTTCAGCGATCGATCCTTGCCGCCTGTTGCGGGGAGTAGCGCTCGCCCTGCACGGCAATCGCCGAGACCGCGCTCTCGATGTTGGCAAGATCGTCCGCCGACAGCGCAACGGCGGCCGATCCGAGGTTCTCCTCGAGGCGATTGAGCTTCGTGGTGCCGGGGATCGGCACGATCCACGGCTTGCGAGCCAGCAACCAGGCGAGCGCGACCTGTGCTGATGTCACCTTCTTCCCGGCTGCGATCGCGACGATTGCATCGACCAGCGCCTGGTTCGCCTTGCGGGCCTCCTCTGCAAAACGCGGAACGGTGTTGCGGAAGTCGCTGCTGTCGAACGTCGTGCTGGCATCGATGGCGCCAGTGAGGAAGCCCTTGCCCAGTGGGCTGAAGGGCACGAAGCCGATCCCCAGTTCTTCGAGGACCGGCAGGATCGCCTCCTCGGGTTCACGCCACCACAGCGAGTATTCGCTTTGCAGTGCGGCGACCGGCTGCACCGCATGCGCGCGACGGATCGTGCGCACGCCCGCTTCGGAGAGGCCGAAATGCTTCACCTTGCCTTGGCTGATCAAGTCCTTCACCGTGCCCGCCACCTCTTCGATAGGCACGACCGGATCGACGCGGTGCTGGTAGAGGAGGTCGATGTAGTCGGTCTTCAGCCGCTTGAGCGAGGCCTCGACGACGTCGCGAATATGCTCCGGCCGGCTGTCCATGCCGTCGTGTCCGGCTGTACCGGCAATGTCGATGCCGAACTTGGTGGCGATCACCACCTGGTCGCGGATCGGCTGCAGCGCCTCGCCGACAACCTCCTCGTTCTTGAACGGGCCATAGACCTCCGCGGTGTCGAAGAAGGTGACGCCGCGCTCGAACGCGGAGCGGATCAGGCGGACAGCATCCGGCGTCTCCATCGGTTGCCCGTATGAATGGCTCATCCCCATGCAGCCCAGCCCGATGGCCGAGACTTCGAGACCGCTGTTTCCAAGTGTGCGCTTTTGCATCTCAGTTCTCCATCATGTCTTCGCTAGGATTCTGACGGTCGCGGCGCGGGCACGCGCGCTGATCATCGGGGCGAGGTATGGGCTCGCCGCATATTTCGCCCGGTAGGCATCGTCGATGCGGTCGTTGATGGGCCCATCGACTGCTTCGAAGGCGACATCCCTGGTCATGCCGGCGGCGGTTATCCGACCGGCCTTCTGCCTGATCGCGGCCTGGTGCCAGCGCGACTTCTGGCCGTTGTAGCCGCGCACATAGAGTTCGCCATCGGCCGCCACCGACCAGATCCAGGTCGGTGTGCCAAGGGTGACGCGATCATCGCGCAGCGGCGCGATGTGCAGATCGTCGGTCGCGGCGATCCTGCCGAGTTCGTCCTTCGACCATGTCATTTGTCACCTACCATACTGCGCGTCGCTGACATGCTCCATCCAGTCGACGGCCTTGCCGTCGAGCGCTTCCTGGACGGCGATGTGGGTCATGGCGGTGGTGGGAGCCGCGCCGTGCCAGTGCTTCTCGCCCGGCCCGAAGCGAACCACGTCGCCCGGCCGGATTTCTTCGACCGGGCCGCCCTCGCGCTGCACGCGGCCGCAGCCGGCGGTGACGATCAGCGTCTGGCCGAGCGGATGGGTGTGCCAGGCGGTGCGCGCGCCGGGCTCGAAGGTAACGGCGTTGCCGGCCGCGCGCGCCGGCGCGATGGCTTGAAACAGCGGATCGATGCGGACAGCGCCGGTGAACCAGTCGCCCGGACCCTTGGCCGAAGGCTGCGAGCCGCCTCGCATGATATCCATGGTTTTATCCCTTCTTCACATGGGGCCAGATGCGGCCACCGCCTTCCAGGGCGGCCTGATTTGGCGCCCGATTGTGATGATGCCTATTTAGGGCCTGCGATTGGTCGCGATTAGCTGCTATATCCGGCATGTACTTATGAGAAGGACTCATGAATGGCGCGCGACAATCTGAATGAGCTGACCGCCTTCCTCGCCGTCGCACGCGAACAGAGCTTCACCCGAGCAGCGGCCAGGCTCGGCGTCTCGCAATCGGCGCTCAGCCACACATTGCGGGCGCTGGAGGAGCGGCTGGGTGTGCGGCTTCTGACCCGCACCACGCGCAGCGTCTCGCCGACCGAGGCGGGCGAGCGCCTGGCTCGCAGCATCGGGCCGAGGCTCGACGAGATCGAGATGGAACTCGCCGCCTTGAGCGCGCTGCGCGAAAAACCCGCCGGCACCATCCGCATCACCGCAGGCGAACATGCCGCCGACGCGGTCCTGTGGCCGGCGATTGCCAGGCTGCTGCCCGACTATCCCGACATCAGGATAGAGATCATCGTCGATTACGGCCTGACCGACATCGTCGCCGAGCGCTACGACGCCGGCGTGCGGCTGGGCGAGCAGGTGGCGCGTGACATGATCGCGGTGCGCATCGGCCCCGACATGCGCATGGCGGTGGTCGGCGCTCCAGCCTACTTCGCGGCCCGGCCAAAACCGCGCGCGCCGCAGGACCTGACCACCCACAACTGCATCAATTTACGCCTCCCCACCTATGGCGGCCTTTATGCCTGGGAATTCGAGAAGGCCGGACGCGAACTGAAGGTGCGCGTCGAAGGCCAGCTGGTGTTCAACACAGCCGCTCTGCGCCTGAATGCCGTGCTCGCCGGATTGGCTCTCGCCTATCTGCCCGAAGACCAGGTGCGCGCGCACCTTGCCAGCGGAGAGCTGGTGCGGGTGCTGTCCGACTGGTGCCCGCCCTTCCCCGGCTATCACCTCTACTACCCCAGCCGCCGGCAGGCGACGCCGGCCTTCTCGCTGCTGGTCGACGCCTTGCGCTACCGCGGCTAGATGGAGTTGACGAAGCAGGACCGCATCGGGAGTCGTACCTGGCTCATGAACGACACCCATTCAGAAATCGGCTTCCTCGACATATTTGGCCTTCAGCCATGTGTTCGACGGCCCGCTGCGATAGCCGCTGTCGGCGCGCTTCGAGATGACGCTCTCGAGCTTCTCGACGGCGCGGAAGATCGCTAGCGCACTGCCCTCGAAATGCTCGCTGTACTGGATCTTGCCGAGGCCGTGCTCAACCAGTTGCCACAGCGCCTGCTTGCGCTGCAGCAGGGGCAAGGAGGCTAGATTGCGACCATCGAGATGGAGGATGTCGAACGCGACGAACACCAGCCGGCTTGGTTCGTTCCAGATCGCGGCTTCCAGCGCAGGGCAATCGGGAGGGCCCTGCTCGCCTGGCACGATGACCTGGCCGTCGATAATGGCAGCCCGGCATGGCAGTTCGACAGCCAGCGCTATGGGCCAGTATTTCGTGGTCCAGTCACGGCCGTTCTTGCTGTAAAGACGCACGCCGCCCTTATCGATGATGATCTGCGTTCGGTAGCCGTCAAGTTTGACCTCGTGAACCCATCCCTCATCTTCGGGCGGCCGCTCGACCCGAGTCGGGATTTGCGGCGGAATAAATTCCAGCCGGCCGCCGTTGACCTTGGAACGCTTACTCAATGACGCCACCTTTGACCGCGCCAGCGGCGGCTGACCGGCACAGGCAGCCCGACATCCCCCCAACCTGGACGCCTGCCGCCTGTGCCGAGCCCCCGCCGAGCAATTGCGAGCATCTGCGCACGAGGCCGGATTGTCGTTAGCTTCGCATCCAAATACTTATCCTGGCGTACATATCCCGCCCCGTGCGGCGTTCTTGCCCCACCAGCGACTGGCGTATCCCATCTACAATTGCCGCCGGCCCATGCAGTCCTTTGGCTAATTCCGGGCGACCTGGTCAGTCCATCAAAAGCACCAGAGCGGGATGCAGCTTCTTCAGATTCGGCAATGATTTCGATTGCCACGGTATGTCGGGCGTTCCACGCACGACGAGCCGAACATCGGGATGCTTGCGCACCTCGATGGTAAATTTCGCCAGCAGGTTGATGCCGGAAGAGTTGAGAAAGTGAAGGTCCTTTAAGTTGAGCGTAATGGAAGAGGGATTTGAGGCAAGAACACTGGTCGCCAAAGCCGTGATCGGCGCACCGGCTTCGGAACTGGCAAGTCGCATGGCGCCGTCGAAAAAAATCTCGCTTCCTTCAATCCACACGCGGTAGTCGTCTGTCTTGATTTCCATAGCGTTGCTTCGTTTCACTAGTTGTGAATTTGCGAGATAGGAATGGAGGCATATGTCTCCAGGCAAATCCGATCGCCTTCGTCGGCGGAGCTGAATATCCAAGCCAGGCGCGCGCCATAGTCGCTCATCAACGTCAGCAATCCGAGTCCGGAGCCTGACACGTCGGGGTTCGCAGCATTCGCTTCAATTCGCTGTATCAGCAGGTCTTTGGGGTCGCCAACGGTGATGTCCGCCAGGAGACTTTGGAACTCAGACGCGTTTTCACCCTCGACGTCATTCGACACCTTGAGCTTGAAGCACTCCGAATCCATCGACGCCTCGATCACGATCTCGCCCGGCGCGCGAAACTTGACGGCATTTTCGATGAGCTCGTTGACCAGATATCCGATGCTATGCCGCATTTCCACGTAGTCATTGCGGGACGACTGGAAGCGCAACGCGAAAAGATCGGCGATAAAGTCCGAGGTCGTGGCACAATGACGCCAACTCAAGTCGAGAGGTCCGTCGAACAACCGCACGCGACTGACACTCTCCTTCATCCCGATTGCAATGTCTGGGGTACCGAACAGCGCTGGCATGGCCTATGTGTGCCTTATGATCACGAGGGTGATGTCGTCGTGGATCTTCTGGATTCCGATATGGGCCATCAGATCCTCGATGATCCCGGTTTTGATTTCCTCGGCGCTCCCGCCGTGACGTTTTCGTGCGCTCTGGCAGAGGCGCTCGAACCCGAACAGTCGCTTGTCATGGTCTTCCGCCTCGGTCACACCGTCGGTGTGCAGCACGATCACGTCGCCACTCCCAAACAGGACGTCACGCGTGGCAATGAACCGCGAGATGTCTTTCTCCAGACCAATCGGCAGACCCAGGTCAATCGTATCGATGCGTTCGACTTCGCCATCCGCACGGACAACGAGGACATCCTCATGCTGGCCGGATAGCGTTACCCGCTCATCCTCGAAGTCAAGAAAGGCCAGCGAGAGATGCTTATCGGTGTTCGTCCGCTCGATGTTCTTATAGATCGCTCTGTTCAGCCGATCGAGAAACTGGTGTGGATTCGCTTCGTTGGTCTCCTGCAGCGCGCGGGCAACGGATTGGACCATGAGCATCAGCACGCCGCTCTCGAGACCATGACCGGTCACGTCGCCGATGCCGATCTTGACCCGTGACCCGTTCTGCAGGACGTCGTAGTAGTCACCGCCGACCTCGTCGGCCGGCCGCATGTAGGCTGCGATTTCCAGGCCCGGAATCGCTTCGAGTTCGAATGGTTTCGGCAGCACCATCATCTGGATCTGCCTGGCAACCGCGAGCTCGGCACCAAGGCGGACGTTCTCGTCTCGCAGCTTTTCGTTGAGCGCGGATATCTCCTGGTTTGCGTCCCCGAGCTCTCTGGTTCGTTCGTCGACGAGTTGCTCGAGGTTTTCGGTATGAAAGCTGATCTCCTCGGCCATCCGGTTGAAAGCGATCCCTGCCGCTCCAACCTCGTCGCGCGTCGGAATGCTCACGCGGGTTGAATAATCCTTGGACTGGAGCCGCTGGGCGGCGCTGGCAAGCGCCCTGAGGCCCGCGGTGATCCGCTTCGAGATTCCGAGCACGGCCGCGAAAACAATCAGAAGCGAAACGATGATCGCACCGATCTGAAACAGCAGGATGCGATTGGTTGCCCGCGAAATACTCTCCTGCGCGGCGAACAGGGACGCATAGATCTCCCGCTCGGGAACGACGATCCCGACCGACATCGTTTCGGACTTGATCGGTCCCGAACTCCACAGATTGGTCGGCTTCAAGCTCTTGAGGACGACGATATAGGGTACGCGTTCGCCCTTGCTGTCGAGCATGATATGCTGAATGACGCCGTCATTGTTCTGGTCGAGAGGCAGCGACGCGATTGCCGGCTGCACGCTTCCCCGCAGGGACCTCTCCAGGCCGGTGACGCCTTGCGTGCCCGCATCGCTTGATGATTTCAGGCCGATGATCGCCTGGCCCGACGGATTGATCGCCACCACGTTGCCGGTCGACATCGTGAGGAAGCCGAACCCGGTTTCAGCGATCTTCACACGTTCGACGACTTCCGCGAGCTGGTCGAGAGTGATGTCCGCCCCCGCCGTACCGGCGATGCCGGTGCGATCGCGCGTCCACAGCGGGTGGAAAAAGCTGACGATCAGCTTTCCCGTGATTGCATCGGTGTAAGGCGCTGTCTGGGTAATATCGTCAGGAACCGGACGAGAGGCTGGATTCCTGGCCCATTGCTGCCATGACCCATAGATGCCCGGAAAGAAGAACTCCCAGAACTCCGCCTTGTTGTGGCCCGGATAGAGCTTGTCGAAGGTCTGTGCCTGGTCCGTATACGGGACCGTCCTGAAGATCGGCCGTTCTTTTGGACCAATATAGTACATCTGCAATTTGGACGACCCGCTGGCCATGAGAGTCGGCGCGACGAGATCGATCACGGTACTGTCTTCTATTTCCTTCTGAACGCCCGGCAGCGGGGTGTGGTCGGCACCCAGCAGGTAGCCCCAGACGCTCACCACGGAAGGCGCGCCCGGCAGATTCTGCGCCCAATCGCCCCGCGCGTCGTAGACGACCTTCACGGAGCCGGGCGCCTCATGCGAAAGCGTGGCTCCGACCTGTTGCTGCCTCCCTGGATCGTCGATCTGGGCCTGCAGCACGCCGGCCAGCGACTTGACGTCGCCATGGACTCGGTCGAGCAGCAGGTCGACGCTCAACGCCGTCGACTCGGCATAGGAACGAATGTATTCCTGGTTTGCGGTCGTCAGGCCCTCACCGACTTCCGATGTGGCATCGCGCGACAGCTTTTGAACGTTCCAAAGCGCCAGACCGCCGCTCAGCAGGAGGTCGAACAGGACGGCGCCGCCGACGACCAGTACGAATTTGGCTCGAAAGGAGCGTAGGCCGAAGCGCGGTGTGAGCTCGTCGTTGGCTTTCATTGCGGCCGTCGCCCCGATGCGACCCAGATCGGCCACCCCGCATAACCCTTGGGGTGGAGCGCAGCGAAAATGTGGTCCTGGAAGCCCTGCCGGAACCGTGCGACGAATTCCGGTCCGTCGCCGCGTCTGGCCGCCATCTCGCCCGCATAGACATCCGCCCAGGCTATGATGACATCGGCGAAGTCCTGCGGATCGCCATCCAGGTTAGTCACCATGAAGGTCTCGACACGTATATCTTCGAAGCCGGCTTCGATCAGGTATCGCCGACTCTTGGGCCCAAGCTCGACGTCCATCTCGAAATGCTCGAACAGCTTGGCCACCTCGTTGTAGGTCCAACGAATGCTCTCGGCGCGCGGCTCGCCGAGGCAATGCGAATTCTTCTCGTTGGTAATGTAGACCCGCCCGCCTGGCTTGCATATGCGGTAGAGCTCCTTGAGGATGAGTTCAGGTCGATTGAAGATTTGAAGGGAATGCCGGCAGGTGACCAGGTCGAACTGCGCTTCGTCAAGCAGCATCTCCGACGCATCGCCATAGGTATATTCGATGCCCCGGATATCGAACTCCCGCATCACGCGTCGAGCATAGCTGAGGCTTGACATGGAGTGGTCGAGCGCGACGATCCGCGATGGCTGGAACTCCTTCTGCACGAGCACGGCGAAATCCCCGATCCCGCAACAGATGTCGGCCATGATGATCCCGGGCCTCATGCCGTGTCGCGGCAAGATTGCGCGCTCGTGGCGCCAGGTCATCTTTGTTTGCGTGCGCAGGATCGGAACGAACGCGCCTTCCTCGAGGAAGCCCTGCCCCGGATAGAATTCACTATCATACTCCTCGACCGAGATGTTCGGTTCGATTCCGCTCAAGCGACCGAATTTTCGCGAGGTCCATCCGACGACGCTTGACGTGATGACGACGAATTTCAGATCGGGTCGAGCGCGACAGGCGTCGATGATGATCCTCGAAAAGGCGTGAAACGCGGCGTTGTTCATCTGCGTCAGGCGTCTGACATTGACGTAGAGAACGCCGCGCACGCGACTGATCGCATCGCGAAGCAATGCAATGCTGGGCGCGAGCTCATCGATCGCCTGAGGCCGAACCACCCCCGATATGGAGAACTCCTGATTGTTCGCGTCGTATTGCGCCTTAAAGCGTGGGTTAAGGTCGTAAGGGCTCAATGTTGCAGGCCTTCGAGCGGAAGATCCACGACAAGCTTGATTGCATCACCATCGGCGTCCTCGACCCTGAGTGTCGCGTTGTAGTCGACAGCCAGCTCCAGAAGTACGACCTCCCGGCTTGGCGCGAGATCCCCAGACACCGAATTGAGGTATCGCACCCTGGCCTCGAGTCCCGCGACTTGCGACATCGCTTCTTCGTAGAATTGGCGCTCCCCTGGCACGCAAGGTAATATCAGCTCGATCCTATCCGTGTCGCCATGGCGAGACACCCTGCATGCCAATTCGCCGTCGGCATGACGCGTACGAAAGGCAATTTCCAGCAATTCGTTAAAGGCAGAGGAAAAGAGATTTGAATGCCGGACCGAGTCTGACCTGTTTTGACTGATCATCCGGGCCATGTATGTCGAGACATAATCGCAGTGTCTCCAAGCGGAGACAAAAGCTTTGATTTCCATGTCGATCTGGATCATCGGCTCAAAAGTAGGCTCGCCAGCCAGGTCATGTTGAACAGGTCCCATCGGCATCCTCACTTATTTCATCAGTATTTGAGCCCGGGTGGGCGATGGCTTCCGAGGCGGAAATTTGACCGCCTCGTGATGACCCAATCCCGCACTGACTCGAAGAATTGCGCCGTATCCGCCTCGATCGTTTCTAGAAATCTCCGCTTCACCGTTACACAGGGGTACAAGGTGCTACACCGCCCGATTTGATTTCTCCATCGCTCGTACCACCCTCGGCGGGGACCGCCTGATGAAATCGCTGGTTGCCTCGGCTCCGAGCGGCCGCCCCAGGAAATTACCTTGCAGGCAATCACAATTTTCCTTGAGTAGCCACCGTGCCTGTGCCGCCGTCTCGACCCCCTCGGCAGTGACGCTTATTCCCAGGCCGTGAGCCAGATTTATGATCGATCGCACGATCGTTTGGCTTTTGAGATCGGTCTCCAGGTCCGCAATGAAGTACTGATCTATCTTCAAGGTGTCGAAGGGAAAATTCTTGAGGTAGCTCAACGACGAATAGTATGTTCCAAAATCATCGAGCGAAATTCGTATTCCCAAGACGTTCAGGGTATTTAGCGTGTCGATATTGTCGATCGTCTTCTCGAGAAGGACTGTCTCGGTTATCTCTAGTTCAAGTCTGTCGGCGCGGATTCCAACTGCGTCGATGACCTGAGCGACCGTGTCCGTCAGCGTACCACTAAGGAACTGAGCCGGCGAGAGGTTCACCGCGACTGTCAGCGAGGAAGGCCACGTCAACGCCTGGCGACAGGCTTGCTCGAGCACCCATCGTCCAATCTCATCCATCAGACCGTCGGCTTCGGCGACCGGTATGAACACGCTGGGTGGAATGACTCCAACCTCGGGATGCCGCCACCGCAGCAGCGCCTCGAAACCGATCACCGACGCGGGCGGCCGAATGAGCGGCTGATACTCCAGATAAAGCTCGCCCCGCTCCAGGGCGGTTCGCAGGCTGCGCCTCAGATTCTCGCGTTGCTCGAGCAAGAGCAGCATCGAACGGTTGAATGTTCGGGCGCAGCCGCGTCCATCCGTCTTGGCTGCGTAGAGGGCGATGTCGGCGGCTTTCATCAGCTGCTCGCCATCGGTCCCGTGCTCCGGCCCGAAAGCAATTCCGATGCTCGAGCCGACGAAGACGGGAATGCCGTTGATGACGAACGGTTCCTTGAACGCGTCGACCAGCGATCCGGCGAGGCGCTCGGCCTCCGCGGGCTGCTCCTTTCCCAATTGGATGACAGCGAACTCATCGCCGGCATACCGGTACGCCGATTCGCCGTCCTGCAGCGCGTCGCGGATGCGACCCGCCGCGAGCTGAAGAAGCGTATCGCCAGCCCCATGGCCGAGCGTGTCGTTGACCGCCTTGAAATCGTCAAGGTCGATTTGCAGCAGGGCGGCTTTCGGCTTTGGTCCGCCGACGGCCGCCATTGCTTGCTGCAGCTGCTCGCCAAATCGCCGCCGATTCTGCAGTCCGGTCAGCACGTCGTGCGTCGCCTGATGAAGCAGAATTACATGCTCCTGCTCCTCCGTTGCGCTCCGCCCGCCGTGGTCCCTTGATTCGATGATCCCCGCACCATTTGCAGTGGTGAAGACAAAAACGGACCGCGGCGCTCCGCCCGATGATCGCGGCAAGTCGATGTTTGCTGGAGAGCCACCCTGGAACACACGAAGAAATTCGTCGCGATACCGCGCATCGAGAAAGCTCGGGTAGATCTCCCAGACGGCGGCGCCCAGCGCCACGGCGTTTCCGTACACGCCTTTGAGCCTGGTTGCGTAGTGCGTCAGGCGGAAGTCGCGGTCATAGAACGACAAAAGTTCGGTCGTGTTCGCCAAAAGGTCAGTGAGAACCCCTTCGCCGGCACGTGGAACATCGCTCAAGGAAGGCCCCTCACTCTCCGTGCCGACGCCTGATGCCTCTGGGCGCAAGACCCACCTCCATAGGCGGTGCAGATTCGCATCCCCCAGTTTAAAAATAGCATAAATGTCAATCTTGGCAAACTTTCAACTCGCAGTCTCAACAAGCGCCGCCTAGGGCGTAGTTGCAATATCTGCTCCGCTGTAAATGGCGGCAAATTGTCGATAATGATCAACAGTCACAGTTCGTTAACAGATCGTGAATTGACGGGAATCAGCTATGTGATTGATGGCCCGGTGGACGCGATACGAAGATATTGTGATCCATGAGGCAGTGTAGCCTTCCCCGCCCCCGTCAAGCCTCTCTTGAGCCCGGCCGTTCAGCATCGCCGATCCCGCATTCAGTTTCCGAGCGCTTTGAGCCAACCTTCAAAGGAAGAGGCCTTCTCGTGTCCAGCAAGCGAAACAGAGTGGGCGGGGCGCGGCAAAACCACGGTACTGCGGCCTTCGCGGGGGCTGTAACCGAATTCCTTGCTGAATGCGCGGCTGAAATTAGCCGCCGAACTGAACCCGAAGGCTTCAGCGATTTCAACGATGCGCCGCCTGTCCGCCGGATCGCTAAGCGCAATATGGGCTGCCAGAAGGCGACGACTTTGTATGTAATGGAGAACACCACCGCTCGGTTCGAACAACTGATAGAGACGGGAGCGCGAGACGCCGAGCGCCCGGCACATTGAATCCGGCGTCAGATGAGCCGCATCCAGATTGTTTTGGACGTATCGACGCGCTCGCTCCATCAGCGCGACACTCGCCAATTGTTCGGCGGCCGCTGCATGTTCCGCCGGAGGCGCGAGGCAGGCAATGATCATGCTGCGTGTTGCGTGTACGATGCGGGGCAGATCATCAGCCGTGAGACTGCGCAGGCTTGCTTCGATGCTGTTGATGTAGTCGACCAGAAGGTTGGCAAAGTTGCCGGACAGAATTGAATTGTTCCTTGCGTCGAGGTTTGCCGCCGCATCAGAGAACAAATCACGCGGCAGATAGAGAAAGAGACTTTCGGAGTCCGTCGTCCTCCCGCGAAACGGGTAGCCAAGCGATCTGATCTCCAATTTGCCCGGCTGGCCTTCCGCAATGCGGCGATCGACCTCCGTCCACGACTGGCCGGTATGTGGCAAGACGAAATACCAGTGATCGATCGCGCTGGACCGAAGCTTCGCGGCGGAACGGATGTAACTATGTGCCGGTGCGTGCTGTTGAACGATCAGCATGCCGCCGAGGTTCCAGGTCGTGTGGTCGGCGGGAAAGCCGTCGTCCAGCGATTTGTCATCCGGCAACCTGACCTCGACAAGAGGCGCCATATGCGCTTGCCAAGCGGCGAATTGATCCCGCGGCGCCAGGTCGCGCGTTGAAAAGGGCAGAGGTTCGAGCGCCGGCGCGAGCAACGGAGCAACCTCATTGTGAGGTTGAGCGTCGCGCGGCCAACGACGTCGATCATGGTCCAGCGACTGCCTCGCAGGGGCCTTGCCTTGCCTTTTAGCGTCCATCGCGTGGTGCCATATCCGATTCCGGTATGCCCATGCCCCTCGCAATCATGTGGTGTAACCCGGGCATCTGGCAAGACCGGCGGAACTCAAGCCGACTAAAACGGCGATCACGCTGGATTACAGTAAGAAATGCATGCCGAGATAAGTTTCTGGATGCGACGCTAACGACACTCTTCAGCATGGTGCCTATAGAATCGGGCATCTTGAAATCGTAGTTGAGGAGGTCGCCGAAATGAACACAAAGCTCAACAGCGAAGCTCGTCGCAAAATAATTCTTGAAGGATACGGCAACAACGAGCCACTGAAAGAGATCGCGGCAAAGGTGGGATGCTCACTGGCCAGTTTGAAAGTCACCGCCAGTAAACTCGGTTGCACTCGAACTCCGAAAGAGGCGGCGGAATTTCGGCGCGGCTTTCATGTCCCCGAACACAAATGGCAGGATTACCGGCAACTTATGATTGCTGGGCAGTATAAAGCTCGTGAGTGCGCGCTGATCTTGGGGCTCATAACACAGAATTCATCAGGCGGCGAGTAACCCGTTTCCAATACACTATCGACGATATTGTCACTTGAGCAGTCCATCGCCTCAGCGGTTCATCAGCAAAAAGCCCGCTGCAAGCACGGGCGGCTGGCCCCGAAAGGTTCGCACAGATGCTGCGTCAACGTTCCAATAGCACCTGCATGTGCCCTCACGATCTGGCGATTTGCCAACGCGTGTTCGATCAGGTCTGCGCGGATGAGAATCTCGACCCTTTGGACCCGGACGCTGAAATCTTGGCGGAGATGGTCGTGGCCATTTTTCGAAATGCTCACACCAGCGAGCACGAACTGCTGGAGGCGGTCAGGTCTCATCGGCGAAAGATCACGGGAAACGGGCATTAGTGCATGCCGCCCAAAACGACGCACCAAAAGGACGCGGCGGTTTTGGTACAACGACATGGATAAAGCAACAACCCAAGGCGCGTCGCACGAATCCGTTCAGTCGTTCGCATGAGCATAAATCCATCGGAGCAATCGCCGTGACCGACACCGATCTTACCGACACCTATCTCGGCTACATCGTGTGCCTCAACAATCAGGACTGGCGAAATCTCCATCGGTTCGTTCATGACGAGGTGCACTACAATGGCGACCGGATCGGCCTGTCGGGCTATCGCGAGATGCTGGAGCGGGATTTCTCTGAAATCCCCGACCTCCATTTCGACATCCAACTGCTGATCTCCGATACGCCTTTCATGGCGAGCCGGCTTCAATTCAACTGCACGCCGAGCGGAAATTTCCTTGGCCTGCCCGTCAACGGCAGGAAAGTCTCCTTCAGCGAGAACGTCTTCTATGAATTTCTCGACGGCAGGATCCGGCATGTCTGGTCGATCATCGACAAGGCGGCCATCGAGGCTCAGCTTTGATAGTATGTCGCGGCGCGCGGCACCGCCGCTTTGCCAGGCGAAGGCATCGTGAAGCATGCGAGCTATCCATGCCCTTGCAGCCGGTAGTAACTTGCCTACCTTGTGTACGCAGGAGAAACATGCACATGGCGAACGTCGAGAAAGTGAGCGTTGCCCTCACCCCTGAGATGGCAGCCATGATGCGCAAAGTCGTCGCGGCGCGGGCGAATACGCCTCGGCGAGCGAAGTCATGCGTGAGGCGTTACGCGAGTGGAAGTTTCGTCGGACGCAGCGCGCGATCAGGCCGTCGACGAGTTGGGCCGGCTTTGGGACGAAGGCATGGCAAGCGGCAACGCTGTCGACGGCCGCGAAGCCTTCGCCCGGATTAAAAGCAAGCTCGATGCGAAGATATCCGCGCGCAAGTCGCGATGACGCTGCGCTACGGCCGGAAGCCGAAGCGAAAATCGAGGCCATCGTGGGGAAATTACCTGATCCTGTATCGCCAGATCTAAGACGGCGCGAGAGATCGTGCGTGTCGTTCATGGCGCACGGCAGTGGCAAGAATTGCTGTAGCCGCCGGTTTGTACGGTTTCGGCCCGGTGCTCCGGCAAGAAGGGCGGCGCCAGCTTCTAAAATGATCCGATACATCGTTCGTAAAATCGATCATTCTAACGAAAATATCGTTGGAAAGATCGGTTCGGGAATGGCATTCCTCCAGCGTACTCGACTGGAGCATTGCATTGTCTTTCCTTACCCACATCGCGAACGATATTCCGAAAGCCTGATGTCCGCCGAATTCGCCCAAAAGGCGAAACTCGCTCAATTCGGTATGGATCGGCATCGTGCCCGGCATCGTGCTGGGTCGCGATGATGTCAGGTGTCCGCCTTCTCGGCCCGCAATGTCTCCGGCTTCGCTTTGTTCAGCCCGATGATCCTCGCCGTCGTCGCCGGCATGATCTATTCCAATGTGCTCGGCACGCCCGCCCACGCCAGGGCCGGCAGTCGCCTTTTCGCAGCGCCGGCTGCTGCGCTTCGCCATCGTGCTGCTCGTGTTTCCAGTTGACGCTTGGCCAGGTGGTGTTCGATCGGCGCCGGCGGGCGTCGGCATCGTGGGCGCTGTACGCTTGGCTCCACCTTCCTCTTCACCATCACGCTCGGGCCGGCTCATCGGCGTCGACGCCAAGCTGGCGCAACTGATCGCCGCCGGCACCTCGATCTGCGGCGCCTCGGCCATCGTCGCCACCAAACATCGTCACCGACGCGCGCGATGAGGACGTCACCTACGCCGTCGCCCTCGATCACTTTGTTTGGCACCGTCGCCATGCTTGGTTTCCCGCTGCTGGCGCCATTGCTCGGCCTCGACCAGCACGCTTTCGGCCTGTGGGCCGGCGCCTCGATCCATGAGGTGGCGCAAGTCATCGGCGCCGGCTTCCAGAAACGGCACCCAGTCCGGCGAGATCGCCACCGTCGCCAAGCTGACCCGCGTCGCCATGCTGGCGCCGATGGTGATCGCGCTCGGCCTGATGGCGCGCCGCAAGAGCAGCAATCAGTCGGCGGCTCGGCCGCCCATGCCATGGTTTGTCGCCGCTTTCGTCGCGGTCGTGGCCTTTGAACAGCCTGGTCACTGTACCGCCCGAGGTGAAGTCGGCAATGGCGCTCGCCACCCACCATCATGCTGACCATGGGGCTGGCCGCCATGGGCTTGCAGGCCGACATTTCGCAAACTGCGCTCGCGCGGCCTGCGCCCGCTGGCGCTGGCCTTCTTGGCCTTCCTGTTCGTCGGCTGCTTTCAGCCTGATGCTGGTGAAGTTCGTCTGAGGCGCTCTGCAATTCAGGTTCCTCCAGAACCGGGTGGCAGCCTTCACCACGCGCCAATCCGACGGCATCGACGTCAGCCGGCATTCTGCCTCCGCGCTGTCAGGAGGATGGTTGACTTCGGAGCCTGCTGCCCAATTTGCTGTGGTACGACAGCATTTGGAGGATTTGCGATGAACATCGCCACACCAAAGGCCGCCGGACAAGCTGGCGGAAAAAAGCGCGCGGACACCGTTTCCCGGCGCGAGCGACGAGTATCGAAAAGCCCGTCAGGCACTGCTGAAGGACGAGATCGAATTCCGTCGACACATGACCGAGGTGACGGAACGGCGCCGACGCTTCGGACGGACCTGTCATCGAAACACAACTATCGCTTCAAGGACGCCAACGGCACGGACCTCGGGCTTCTCGAACTGTTCGGCGACAAGGACGCACTCGTGACCTATTTCTGGATGTTCGGACCGGAGCGCGCGCGCGTCCGTGCCCGATGTGCACGAAACTGGTTGGGTGCGGTGTGAACGGAAACGCTGCTGATATTAAGCAGCGCGTCGCCCTGAAAATCCTCGGACAGCAGCCCAGTCGAGCGACAGATCGCATTCGCGCAGGAGCGAGGTTGGCGCGATCTGGATTTCGTCCCAGACAGGTGGCGACACCTATGCCAACGATCTCGGGCTGATCAACACCGATGGCAGCGAAAATCCTGCCCTGGTCGTGTTCAAACGCGACGGCGAGCGCGTGCGCCTCTTTTGGGCGAGCGAGATGTCGGCGGAAATGGCTGAACCCCGGTCAGGACCCTCGCGACGCACCCGATATCGCATCGCTCTGGTCGATCCTCGACCTTACCCCGGGCGGGCGTGGACGGACTGTATCCCGAAACTCAGCTATTAGAACTGGGTGTTCCTAACGTCTTGTTGCCTAATCCTCGAGCGAACTCGCGGCGGCGTAGATCGCCGCCAGCGTCTCGATGCGGCTGGTCAGGCCTTTGTCGAAACGGCCGGCAAGGGCTGTCGAGATCGAGCACGCCGAAGACGCCGTCATCGTCCTCGAGCAGCACGACCAGCTCTCGAGCGCGAGGGTCTGCATCGCAGGCGATATGGCCGGGGACATCGTGCACGTCCTAGTGATCAGTACGAGTCGGGTGCCGAGTCGACGCGGTTACGCAGACGCCCTTGACGGACCCGGCGATGCGCACGCAGGCGGTTTGCCCTGACAGGGCCGAGCACCCTATCCTCGTCGGATGCAGAAATAGAAACCGGCCCAGTTGAGTCCGCAGATCCATCTGGAAGATTAGCCGCGGCGCGTGTGGCGGCGTGGCGATCGAATGTTCGCGCTCGCCGTCGAGGCAGCGCCTTCAGCTGCGTGGCGAGGTCGCGGTAGAACGCGGCCTGTCCGAAGTGTCGATGCGCCTTGTCCGCAACATCACACGTGTCTCCGTGCTCAGAATCGCGGTTCCGCTCTCGCAACTCCCTGCACCAAACCAACCACCGGACGCATACTAGAGCATTCCAGGAAAGTGTGAACCGGGTTTTCGCGTCCGCGAATGCGTCAAAACAAAGAGTGTAGAGCAGTCACCCGTTTCCGTACGATAAACGGGTGAGGACTGCTCTAGCGTCAATCCGACTCGCCGCGCAAGGTCGGAGAGAAGATGCCTGTGCGGCAGCGACGCACGTCCATCGAACCGTGCTGCCTGATACCAAGAAGGGTAAAATCCATTAGCCGCGGTTTGTACGCGCCAGCAAGCCTGGTGTGGACAGCCGCGAGCACTGCCTCATGTCGAGTTCTTCCAGTACAACGAGCTCGGTCATAGCGAGCCGCTCGCCCGCACCGCACGGGTTAAGCCCATCCCGCGGACTGGTCCGGCACCTCGCATGACGACGACGTCATAGCTGCCGCTGCCGTGAACATCAGCTGGTCACCGTGCCGCCAACGCTCAAAAGCGCCTTGACCGCAGCTTGCTGTCTCCGAAACCCTTGCATCAGTCCCAGTTGTGTGTGTTTCTTGCGAATGAGGCTGCATAGTTGGCCATTATGGTCCATCTTCATGGCATTAGTCCTCCAAATGTCAGTGTCTCGTGGCTGCCGACATTCGAGCGGCACCGAGTGATTTTTTCGGTAGCGATTGCAGCGAGCCCTTGGACGCCCAGGCAGCCCAAGGCCATGCCCGCAAATATAGCGCTGTAGTAATATAATGACAACCGGACCCGCCGAAATCCGACCGCACAGGAGCGTGCCTGGCGTTTGTTTGACACACGCTCGGCCGGAGCGATGGTCGCGCGGCTGACGCGCGATGTGGTGCATGGCGCTGGTGGTACGGTTGACCTCTCGCAGCGGCGGACGCGCAGGTTGCACATCGGACGCTGGGTTCGCTCTTTGATGCGTTGCGTATCGGAATCGGATTTCTCCTGTGCTTGTCAGCGGCAAGCCTGCGGATGCGGTCGAAGCGGCTTTCCTCGGTGATTCAGCGTAATCGACGTCTCTGGCTTCTGCACGAACGTGATCTATGGATCGTCTCCTGGGCTAGAGCCTGCGCGCCGGGGGATGAACCGCCCCGGCTGGTAGTCGTCCCCGATATCTTTTAGAAGAACCGGTTCCGTGGCAGATTCAGTCAGGCCGAGTCGAACCCTGGTGGATTCCGAAAAAGAACCGGAGCGAGCGTACTTTTCGTACGGAGCACCGAAGCACAGGAAACCGCCGTGCAGGCGGCATCACCTGAACTTTAGCTATGCCGCCCATGCCCCGCGCGCCGCTACACGACCGCAGGTGGCGGCATCCTTGGCGGGATATCGTGTGATACATGGCTTCAGCCGTGATCAAAAGGGCCAGCGATCGAGCCGGCGTCCTGCAGTGCGGTGCGCACCACTTTCGCCGGCGCGGTACGACGCTGCCCGCCTTGATCATGTCGACTATAGTAACCTCGGTTCTGGGCGTCGAGCCCTGATGTGTCCTTGCTGTCGTGAGCTTGCCGGAGACGACTCGAGCCTTCGACACTCGGAATTCTCGGCGATCTGGCGGATCGCGCGTTCAAGTCGCCCTGAGCACGATGGCAGCACTGCGCATGACGCGGTGACATCTGCGTTGGCGCCGGTACAGGTGCCGCAGCGCCAGCTATGCCTTTGCGGCGGCAGCTAGCCATCGGCGCCGCCGCACGGCCGGGCGATGCCTTCTTCGTGTACCGCCATTGCGGCACTGGTCGTCGCATTCAGCGCGTCGTCCGACTCGGTCCTTCTTTTCCTTGACTTCCGATCAGTGGCTATCTGCTAGGCCGACGCGAAGATCGACGGCAACGGCTCCGGAGATTGCTCTGTGCCACTGCCGCTCCTGCAGCTTTCCCTTGTCATAGTCGGAGGTGGTCTCGTCTCGCACTCTGGTCCCTTGATGCTGGGCGACGCGCGCCCTGCTTTAGGATGGTTCCTTGGTGCGGCTCGCCGTGGAGAGTCGATGCCCTCGTCCCCGCGCTGGTGACCCTTCTCGCTCAGCACGTCGCTCTTGCGATCCGCCGAGAGCATCTCGAGGTGACGTTTTCTCGAGCTTGATGCCGAGATCCTGGACGCTGCAGCTGCCTGATGTGAGTCACCGCGATATCTTCCAGCATCGCCTTGCGGCGATCGCCGACATGCCCGTCGCTTGACGGCCGCGCCCTTGAGGCCAGCCGCGCAGCTTGGTTGACGACCAGCGTCGTGGCGAGTCGCCTCGCCTCTTCGACGTCTTCCGAGACTGATCCGCAGCGGCTTGCCTTCGCTCTGCACCCCGCTTCTGAGGATCGGCAGCATCGCCTCTGACCAGATTGACCGAGCTTCTTCTCGTTTAGGAGATGATGCACGTAGGGCTCTTCGAGCTCTGACGCGCATCTGCTCGTGCTATGTGACGAAATAGAGTGTAGAGATAGCCGTATGCGTCGACTGCATCGCCCCTCGACCTGACGCTCAGAGTACGGTTGGTCGTGCGGTCTTGGCTTCCTCGGACTAGTGATGACGCCATCATTGCCGACCTTGGCGTCGCCTTGGCGACACATCGCGCGACGCTGGGCATCGCGCATTGGCAGCGATGTCAGTGCGACGTGCTCGCGATCTCGGCCGACGATTTGACCTTCTTGTAGCCGCGCCTCTGTATTCTCGCTACATCGCACGGCGGTTTATACTGCACCGCCTGGTCGATGCCGCGCCTGCTTCAATATCCATCTGGTTTCATGCCGGCGGCGACTCCATGCTTGTGCTGCCTCTGCGCGCAGATCGAGGCGGCTCAGCACCGGGCGATTGGTTGTGCCGTCGACCGGCGAGGTCGTGAAGTCTTCGAGTTGCCACTTCTCGGGCAGCATCCATGTAGCGACGCGTGCCCACGTCTCTCGACTTGTTCGTGCAAGCTCGATCTCCTGGCGACGGTCGACGCCATCCTTGGTGATGCTGCGCGCGCACTCCAATAGGACCTTGTCGATGATGAGACGTGCGGCCTTGGGGCCGAGCGTGACCTCGCACGTAGCATTGTTGTAGGATATCGACGCCTAATTTATGTTCGCAGCATGCGGTTTCGTCGCGCCATCAGTGAGAATTGATTTCCTTGGTCAGACATTTTTTTATCCAGTTCGAATTGGAGTGGATCACGTCGCCGCGCGTGGATTGCGCGTGGCGCTCAGTCAGTGGTGGGGCTGGGCCTTCTTGGCTTCAACGGCCTTCTCGATGACGCCCATTGATATCGCTTCCTTCATGATCAGCAGGTCCTCGCCGTCATCTTAACCTCGGTGCCCGACCATTTGCCGAACAGGATGGTCGCCGGCCTTGACACGTCGATTGCGATCAGCGCGCCGCTTTCGTCAGCGCGCACCCGGCCGACGGCAGATGACTTCGCCTCCCTGTGGCTTTTCCTGCCATTGTCTGGAAATGATATATGCCGCCCTGGATGGTATCCGCCTTCATCGCGACGAATGACAACTCGTCGTGGAGTGGCCGAAAATTTCATGGGAATTCTTCTGGGGCCACACAGGCGGCAACGCCCCTCATATATAGGCCGCGTGGCACTCGATAGATGGATGACCAAAAATTATTCGCGCCGGATTAAAATATTCAAAAGTATTAATTCGTGACCCCGTTTCGTGTATCGCCGATTGGTCCAAATAATCAAAAAATTGATTTTGCCGTTGCAGTCCTATTTATCGGACAAAGCTTCGTTTCACGATTTCAGGCACAGGAGACTTTCTTCGATGGCCGAAAGGCAATCATAAGATCATCGGAAAAAGATGAGCCCGCTTTGTCGACAGCAGAAAAAAACGGCGGAGCGCAACAAGGACCGCCGAGTACTATCCGAGGCTCGTGCCATGGAGATCAAGACGGCGAGGCTGTAGGGAGCTGCGCTGGCAAGGAAGAGGCCGACCGCGTCCCGAAGAGCTGAAGCCGACACCGAGAAGAAGCGGGTGGTCAAGAAGGCACACCGCGACCGAGTTGAAGACATGAGCCTGACATTCCCAACCGCAGCCGCGCTATGACGAAGCCGGCAAACGCCATTCGCTTCGTCGGCCATGACGGCATGTTTCAGATTTCCTTCTCCGTCGCCGCCGATCGCCATGACCAAGATGACACAGGCCGCAACCGCGGCCATGAAGCCGGCTACCTCGCCACATCGACACGCAGAGCAGCGCATACTCCGCGACGAGGGGTTGCGTCGAAGGCCTATCGACCGCACCCACAATTGAGCATGTATGTGCTCTGACGGCGCCGATTTGTTCGCTGATCAGCCTCAAGGCTGTTGAGGTTACAGGTCAGTCCATATTCGGAAATGTTTCCGAGAACGTACTTTTCGTACAGGTGAGCCCCGGAAGCACAGGTGGTCAGCCTCATTTGGCAGGCCGGCCTCATCCTGAATACTCACATCGAGACCGTATGCATGTCGTCTCAAAATGACCCGTTTGAGACGACGACTGCACGGAACGAAGATCAAGATCTCATCATTCGTCGAGCCATCGTGCGCTATCTCTTTTCAGCTTTTTCAATCACAATGGTCGTAGGCCGGTGGTGTCTGATCTCAGCCATTTCGTGCGTCGGCTTCCATCAACCTGAGTTCTCGTGGGTTCGTCGTTCGCTGTTGGCGA
Organism: Mesorhizobium calcicola; assembly: GCF_042682105.1. Classification (NCBI taxonomy): domain Bacteria; kingdom Pseudomonadati; phylum Pseudomonadota; class Alphaproteobacteria; order Hyphomicrobiales; family Phyllobacteriaceae; genus Mesorhizobium; species Mesorhizobium calcicola. Next base: position 16,633 of record NZ_JBHUGY010000026.1, on the reverse strand, counting down.
TAGAAGCAGCATAGAGAACGACAGGCCTGACGCACAGGCTCACTTTCTCTCGGTTAAATCTTGTCGGTCCTCAGGTACCTCCGTATCTTCTGCCTCAGGCTGGCTCTCCCGGGAATCCTCCGGTTTGCGGTGCTGGCGCGGGCTCTTTGCGAGCAGTGGCGAAGGCGCTGCCCTCGACAGGTCAGGGCTTGCGCGCCTGCCCGCGCCGCAGCTTGACGTCGCGGACATTCTACTCTGCACGACCATGTCCTCGGCCTCCGCGGATCCATCCCGACCATCACCTTTTGCCGATCACGGCAGGCTGGCCGGTGAAGACATCGACGATGGTCCAACTCTGGGGAATGCACCATGCGCAGCGTGTAGCGATGGCCATGCCGGTCGATCGCTGCATCATGAACACCCGCGGCCAGGATCAGCACCCGTCCAGAGACGATGATCGACAGCTGCAGCACCATGCCGCCATGCACGGCCAGAAACTCCGCAGCCGCGACGCGACGACTGCCGTGACTTAGACCGGCGCCGTACAGTGGCGACAGGCGCCTTGACGCCAAGTTTTCCGAACACAGGCAGCAGCGACGGTTCACGCACGAAAATGACCTCGAATGTCCGGGAAGGAGCCGGAGCAGGAAGCTCGCTTGCCTTCATAGCACCCTTTCGCAACGCCTGCATGCCAAATACAGATACGGACTGCATTGTTGAAAGATTCGCAGGCCCCCCCGGCGCGCCGTACGACAAGCTGCAGCTTAGCCCTCAGGCCGCGCACTGCGGCCTTTCGCGGCGCCCTCCAGCTTGAATATCCGGAACGTGTTGCGCCCTGGCCGCCTTGGCGGCGTAGAGCGCAGTGTCGGCCCGCATGAACAGGTCGCATGGCGCGACCGCGTCGGCGAAGGCGATGCCGATCGAGGCGCCGAGCCGGAGCGACTGGCCGCAGGCCGCGACCGGCTTGCCCATCGCCTCGATGACTGTGGCGCGCCAGGCCGGAGACCGCGCCGCGGGTCGAGATGCGGGCCGAGCAGCACCGCGAACTCGTCGCCGCCGACGCGCGCCACCAGATCCGCCTCGCCGCATCCATCGGCAAGCCGTTTAGCCGCCTCCTTCAGGCATTCATCGCCGACAACATGGCCGAACGTATCGTTGACGGCCTTGAAGCCGTCGAGATCGATCAGCAGCAGCGCGCCAAGCGGGCGACTCTCGTCACATGCGCAAGCCGCGCCTGGAAGCGGCCGCGGTTGGCCAGGCCCGTCTGACGTCATATTCGGCAAGATAACGCATCCGGTCCGACAGGATCTTCTCCTCGGTGATGTCCTGCTTCATGCCGAGATGCGCACGGGAACGCCATCCTCGCACTCGACGGTCGCGGTGATGCGGATCCAGCGGCTACGGCCGCAAAGGTGGTGATCTCGGCATCGAGGGTGAAGCCGCTGGCGCTCGGCGATCGCGCGGCGCGCATCAGTGTCCAGCGCCTTGCGCGACTCCGCGGGTAGCACTTGATGATCTCCGAGCGATCGAGCTCCGAGCCGCGCGGCAGTCGAACAGGTCATAGACCACATCGGTCCAGGTAAGCTGCTCGCCGGGCAGGCTGCATTCCCACACCGCCGAGGCGCGCCGCGGCCGAATCGCGGTCGAAGATCTTGCGGCTATGAGCCAGCGAAAGCTCCTGCCTGGCGATCAGTGCGGCCTGCGCCGCGAGTTCCGCCTTGAGCCTGGCGATGGTGGCTGCCTCGCGGCGCTCGCCGAGCTGTCGTGCCCTGCCCGCCTGCCGGTCAGCGAGGGCCGCGCCGGGCCTTTCGGACTGTAGGGCATATCGACATATCGAGGCTCTGCTGTCTTGGCGGGAGACCACATGGCGCGCAAGCGATTAACACTTCGCTGACGGTTGCCCGGCTTGCCCGCGAATGCCGCGAAATCCCGTCCCATGAACGGCTGCATTTTTTCCCTTGAATAGCCTCGGATGTAGCCTAGCCTTGATTTGAGAAAAGGTTTTTCCAAACAGTTTTTTGACCGGGTTGGCCGCGAGGCCGACCATTTCTCCGGACTGTAAGAAAACCTTTTCCCACTAAGGTTCCTCGACGCGATGGCATCGGACGATCAGCCTCTCCAGGTCTTTGCCAAGCCGGTCCACCTTGCGTGACGTGGCCGCGCAGGCCGGCGTCAGCGTCGCCACCGCCTCGAAGGCGCTCAACGATCAGGGGCGCATGACCGCCGAGACGCGCGAGCGCATTCGCGAGACGGCCCGGCGTCTTGGCTCCGCCCAACAGCCTCGTCGCAGAGCCTGTCTCAGGCGGCGCAGCTTCACGCGTCGGTCCTGCTCACGCACGATACCTATGGCCGCTTCTGCGCTGCCGCTGAATGTCGGGCTTTCCGGACGCTGCTGGTCGACAATGCGTCTCGGTGTTCCTGTGCCATGTCGAGGAGGATCGCGCCGTGTGGCCTAGTTGCATGTCGATGCCATTGCTCGACAAGCGCGTCGCGACGGCATCATCGCCAGCCGGCACAGCGCTTTTATGTCGTAGCCGTCCATCTGCCGTCGACCTCGGCAAGCTGCGCGTCCCGGTAGAGCTATGTCCCTCCACCCAGCTCAGCAAACAAAACAAAGACGCCCATCGCTTTCGTCTCGACGATGCCGGCGGCGCGCGGACTGGCGTCGCAAAAGCTACTGTAAGCCGCTCAGGCCAGCAAGCGCATCGCGCATGTACCGGGCCAGCGAGCTCGCCGTGTGCATGCGCGGCGTCAGGCTTATCGCAGACGTGCTGAGCGAAAACGGCTTGCAGTCACTCGAGCGCTGCTCGGATCCTGGCGGAAGCCTGGGGCCCCACGAGGCAGGTGGGCGCAACTGTTCGACAGCAAGAACTGAAAGGCCGGACGGCGTCTTCTGCGGCACGACCAGATCGCGCGCGGCGTCATCGATGTGCCTGGCCAGCGAGCGCGCGGCCTCGGCGTCCCCGGCGATGTCGGCGTCATCGGTTTTCGACAATTGGGAGATCGTGGCCGGGCGACGCGCCCGCCGCTCTGACCTCGGTCAGACATGAACCTTGGTCCGCACACTCAGGTGTGTTTCTTGTCGATGGCGGGTGCATGAGGTGACCCCTTCCCATGTTCCCTTTCGCTGGTTCGGCGGCAGCCCGCCTGCTGCCCGGCATTCGAAACTGCCGTGCCGGCTTCATGTGATGCGGCCAGTCATGATCTTCTCCTTAATTTATCTCACACAGTCTCGTGTTGTTTGTCGCTCTTATGCGATACTCTTTTCTTCTCTAACAGATACAACAACCTGTCCTCGTAGGTTTCAGGACTGGAAAGAGGAGAATAGCATGAACCTGTGTTTTGGCCGCATGACTGCCGCACCACCAGCCGGCACGGCAGTTTTTCGAATGCCCGGCGCGGCGGGCTGGCCGCCGACCAGCGAAAGCAGGGTCAGCCCCGCCTCGCGCCCGAGTGCGACCAGGTTCATGTCGACCGAGGTCAGCGGCGGGCGCGTCGCCTCGGCCACGATCTCCCAATTGTCGAAACCGATGACGCCGACATCGCCGGGGACGCCGAGGCCGCGCTCGCGCAAGGCATCGATGACGCCGCGGCGCGATCTGGTCGTTGCCGCAGAAGACGCCGTCCGGCCTTTCAGTCTTGCTGTCGAACAGTTGCGCCACCGCCTCGTGGCCCCAGGCTTCCGACCAGGATCCGAGCAGCGGCTCGGTGACTGGCAAGCCGTTTTCGCTCAGCACGTCGCGATAGGCCTGCGCCCGCGCATGCACCACGGCGAAGCTCGCTGGCCCCGTTACATGCGCGATGCGCTTGCGGCCGAGCCGGCACAGATGCTCGACCGCCAGCCGCGCGCCGCCGGCATCGTCCGAGACGAAAGCGATGGCGTCGGGATCGGGCTGGGTGAAGGCATAGATCACCGGGACGCGCAGATTGCCGAGGTCGACCGGCAGATGGCGGTCGATGCGCTTGCCGGTGGCGATGATGCCGTCGACGCGCTTGTCGAGCATGGCATCGACATGCAACTGGCCAAGGCGCGGATCCTCCTCGACATTGCACAGGAACACCGAGACGCCATTGTCGACCAGCGCGTCCGAAATGCCCGACATCAGCGGCAGCGAGAAGCGGCCATAGGTATCGTTGGTGAGCAGGCCGACGGTGAAGCTGCGCCGCCTGAGCAGGCTCTGCGCCAGGCTGTTGGGCCGGAAGCCAAGACGCCGGGCCGTCTCGCGAATGCGCTCGCGCGTCTCGGCGGTCATGCGCCCCTGATCGTTGAGCGCCTTCGAGGCGGTGGCGACGCTGACGCCGGCCTGCGCGGCCACGTCACGCAAGGTGACCGGCTTGGCAAAGACCTGGAGAGGCTGATCGTCCGATGCCATCGCGTCGAGGAACCCTTAGCTGGGAAAAGGTTTTCTCTTACAGTCCGGAGAAATGGTCGGCCTCGCGGCCAACCCGGTCAAAACTGTTTGGAAAAACCTTTTCTCAAATCAAGGCTAGGCTACATCCGAGGCCTATTCAAGGGAAAAATTGCAGCCGTTCATGGGACGGGATTTTCGCGGCATTCGCGGGCAAGCCGGGCAACCGTCAGCGAAGTGTTAATCGCTTGCGCGCCATTGTGGTCTCCCGCCAAGACAGCAGAGCCTCGATATGTCCGATATGCCCTACAGTCCGAAAGGCCCGGCGCGGCCCTCGCTGCCCGGCAGGCGGGCAGGGCACGACAGCTCCGGCGAGCGCCGCGAGGCAGCCACCATCGCCAGGCTCAAGGCGGAACTCGCGGCGCAGGCCGCACTGATCGCCAGGCAGGAGCTTTCGCTGGCTCATAGCCGCAAGATCTTCGACCGCGCTTCGGCCGCGGCGCGCCTCGGCGTGTGGGAATGCAGCCTGCCCGGCGAGCAGCTTACCTGGACCGATGTGGTCTATGACCTGTTCGACCTGCCGCGCGGCTCGGTGCTCGATCGCTCGGAGATCATCAAGTGCTACCCGGCGGAGTCGCGCAAGGCGCTGGACACGATGCGCGGCCGCGCGATCGCCGAGCGCAGCGGCTTCACCCTCGATGCCGAGATCACCACCTTTGCCGGCCGTAGCCGCTGGATCCGCATCACCGCGACCGTCGAGTGCGAGGATGGCGTTCCCGTGCGCATCTTCGGCATGAAGCAGGACATCACCGAGGAGAAGATCCTGTCGGACCGGATGCGTTATCTTGCCGAATATGACGTCATGACGGGCCTGGCCAACCGCGGCCGCTTCCAGGCGCGGCTTGCGCATGTGGACGAGAGTCGCCCGCTTGGCGCGCTGCTGCTGATCGATCTCGACGGCTTCAAGGCCGTCAACGATACGTTCGGCCATGTTGTCGGCGATGAATGCCTGAAGGAGGCGGCTAAACGGCTTGCCGATGGATGCGGCGAGGCGGATCTGGTGGCGCGCGTCGGCGGCGACGAGTTCGCGGTGCTGCTCGGCCCGCATCTCGACCGCGGCGCGGTCTCCGGCCTGGCGCGCCACATCATCGAGGCGATGGGCAAGCCGGTCGCGGCCTGCGGCCAGTCGCTCCGGCTCGGCGCCTCGATCGGCATCGCCTTCGCCGACGCGGTCGCGCCATGCGACCTGTTCATGCGGGCCGACACTGCGCTCTACGCCGCCAAGGCGGCAGGGCGCAACACGTTCCGGATATTCAAGCTGGAGGGCGCCGCGAAAGGCCGCAGTGCCGCGGCCTGAGGGCTAAGCTGCAGCTTGTCGTACGGCGCCGCCGGGGGGGCCTGCGAATCTTTCAACAATGCAGTCCGTATCTGTATTTGGCATGCAGGCGTTTGCGAAAGGGTGCTATGAAGGCAAGCGAGCTTCCTTGCTCCGGCTCCTTCCCGACATTCGAGGTCATTTTCGTGCGTGAACCGTCGCTGCTGCCTGTGTTCGGAAAACTTGGCGTCAAGGCGCCTGTCGCCACTGTTACGGCGCCGGTCTCGTCGGCAGGTGTCGCGTCGCGGCTGCGGGAGTTTCTGGCCGTGCATGGCGGCATGGTGCTGAAGCTGTCGATCATCGCCTGGACGGTGCTGATCCTGGCCGCGGTGTTTTTCATGATGCAGGGCTGACCGGCATGGCCAATCGCTACACGCTGCGCATGGTGCTTCCCCAGAGTTGGACCATCGTCGATGTCTTCACCGGCCAGCCTGCCGTGATCCGGCAAAAGGTGATGGTCGGGATGGATCCGCGTGAGGCCGAGGACATGGTCGTGCAGATGAATGTCCGCGACGTCAAGCGCCGGGAGCGGGCGGAGCGCAAGCCCTGACCCTGTCCGAGGGCAGCGCCTTGCCACTGGCAAAAGAGCCCGCCGCACCGCAAACCGGAGGATTCCCGTGAGAGCCAGCCTGAAGCAGAAGATACTGGAGGTCTGAGACCGCAAGATTTCCGAGAAAGGGCCTGGCGTCGGCCTGTCGTTCTATGCGTTCTTCGCCAACAGGAACGACGACCCCGAACTCTTGATGGAAGCCGCCGAATGGTGGATCAGAACCCACCGCCTCGACCATTTTGAAAAAGCTGAAAAGATACGCACGATGGTCGAGAAGATGGATCTTTGATCTTCGTTTCCGTGCATGTCGTCGTCTCAAAACCGGGGTCATTTTTGAGCGACATGCATTAAGGTCTGTTGATATTCAGGTGAGGCCGGCCTGCAAATGGCTGACACCTGTGCTTCCGGTGCTCACCTACGAAAAGTACGTTCTCGGAAACATTTCCGACTTGGCCTGACCTGAACCTCAACAGACCTTAGGCTGATCAGCCGAAATCGGCGGCCGTCAGCACATACATGCTCTTGTGGGTGCGGTCGTAGGCCTTCGACGCCACGTCGCGGATGGCGCTGCTCTGCGTGTCGAATGTGGCGAGGTAGCCGGCTTCATTGGCCGCGGTTGCCGGCTGCATCCTGGTCATGGCATCGGCGGCGACGGAGAAGGAAATCTGAAACATGCCGTCATGGCCGACGAAGCGAATGCGTTTGCCGGCTTCGTCATAGCTGCGGCTGCGGTTTGGGAATGTCAGGCTCATGTCTTCACCTCGGTCGCGGTGGCCTTCTTGACCACCCGCTTCTTCTTCGGTGTCGGATTCAGCTCTTCGGCGACGCGGTCGGCCTCTTCCTTGGCCAGCCGCAGCTCCCTCAGCCTCGCCGTCTTGATCTCCCTGGCCCGAGCCTCGGACATATACTCGGCGGTTGCCTTGTTGCGCTCCGCCGTTTTCTTCTGCTTGTCGACAAAGCGGGCTTCAGCTTTTTCCATGATCGTCTGATTGCCTTCGGCCATCGAAGAAATCTCCCTTGTGCCTGAAATCGTGAAAACGAACTTGTCCGATAAATAGGCACTCAATCGGCAAAATTCAATTTTTTGAATTATTTGACCAATCGGCGATACCACGAAACCGGGTCCCGAAATAATACTTTTGAATATTTAATTCCGGCCGCGAATAATTTTTGGCACTCCTATCTATCGAGTGCCAACGCGCCTATATAGGAGGGGCGTGGCCGCCTGTGTCGGCCCCAGAAAGAAGTTCCCATGAAATTTCGGCCACTCCACGACCGCGTTGTCATTCGTCGCGCTGAAGGCGATACCAAATCCAAGGGCGGCATAATCATTCCCGACAATGCCAAGGAAAAGCCACAGGAAGGCGAAGTCATCGCCGTCGGCCCGGGTGCGCGCGACGAAAGCGGCGCGCTGATCGCACTCGACGTCAAGGCCGGCGACTTCATCCTGTTCGGCAAATGGTCGGGCACCGAGGTCAAGATCGACGGCGAGGACCTGCTGATCATGAAGGAAGCCGATATCATGGGCGTCATCGAGAAGGCCGTTGAAGCCAAGAAGGCCGCCTGACTGGAGCGCCACGCGCTCCGCGCGGCGACTGATCCACTCCAAATTCGAACTGGATAAAAAAATGTCTGCCAAGGAAATCAAATTCTCCACTGATGCGCGCGACCGCATGCTGCGCGGCGTCGATATCCTCAACAATGCTGTGAAGGTCACGCTCGGCCCCAAGGGCCGCAACGTCATCATCGACAAGGCCTATGGTGCGCCGCGCATCACCAAGGATGGCGTCACCGTCGCCAAGGAGATCGAGCTTGCCGACAAGTTCGAGAACATGGGCGCGCAGATGGTGCGCGAAGTGGCCTCGAAGACCAACGACCTCGCCGGCGACGGCACAACCACCGCCACGGTGCTGGCCGCCTCGATCCTGCGCGAAGGCGCCAAGCTGGTCGCCGCCGGCATGAACCCGATGGATTTGAAGCGCGGCATCGACCAGGCGGTCACCGCCGTGGTTGGGGAAATCAAGGCGCGGGCCAAGAAGGTCAAATCGTCGGCCGAGATCGCGCAGGTCGGTACCATCGCTGCCAATGGCGATGCCAGCGTCGGCGAGATGATCGCCAAGGCGATGGACAAGGTCGGCAATGATGGCGTCATCACTGTCGAGGAAGCCAAGACCGCCGACACCGAACTCGACGTCGTCGAGGGCATGCAGTTCGACCGCGGCTATCTCTCCCCCTATTTCGTCACCAATGCCGACAAGATGCGCGTCGAGCTCGAAGAGCCCTACGTGCTCATCCACGAGAAGAAGCTCGGCAATCTGCAGGCGATGCTGCCGATCCTCGAAGCGGTGGTGCAGAGCGGCAAGCCGCTGCTGATCATCTCGGAAGACGTCGAAGGCGAGGCGCTCGCCACGCTGGTCGTCAACAAGCTGCGCGGCGGCCTCAAGGTCGCGGCCGTCAAGGCGCCGGGCTTCGGCGATCGCCGCAAGGCGATGCTGGAAGATATCGCGGTGCTCACATCAGGCCAGATGATCTCCGAGGATCTCGGCATCAAGCTCGAAAACGTCACCCTCGAGATGCTCGGCCGCGCCAAGCGCGTGCTGATCGAGAAGGACACCACCACGATCATCGACGGCGCCGGCACCAAGGCAACCATCCAGGCGCGCGTCGCCCAGATCAAGGGCCAGATCGAGGAGACCACCTCCGACTATGACAAGGAAAAGCTGCAGGAGCGGCTGGCCAAGCTCTCCGGAGGCGTTGCCGTCATTCGCGTCGGCGGTGCCACTGAGTCGGAAGTCAAGGAAAAGAAGGACCGAGTCGACGACGCGCTGAATGCGACGCGTGCGGCGGTCGAAGAAGGCATCGTGCCCGGCGGCGGCGTGGCTCTGCTGCGCGCAAGGTCGGCGCTTGCCGGCCTGACCGGCGCCAACGAAGATGTCACCGCTGGCATCTCCATCGTGCTCAGGGCGCTTGAAGCGCCGATCCGCCAGATCGCCGAGAATTCCGGTGTCGAAGGCTCGATCGTCGTCGGCAAGCTCACCGACAGCAAGGACCACAATCAGGGCTTCGACGCCCAGAACGAGGTCTATGTCGACATGATCAAGGCGGGCATCGTCGACCCGGCGAAAGTGGTGCGCACCGCACTGCAGGACGCCGGCTCGATCGCGGCCCTTTTGATCACGGCTGAAGCCATGATCACCGATATCCCGGCCAAGGATGCCGCACCTGCGGGCGGTGGCGGCGGTGGCATGGGCGGCTACTAAAGATTCAGGTGATGCCGGCCTGCAACGGCGGTTTCCTGTGCTTCCGGTGCTCACGTACGAAAAGTACGCTCCGCTCCGGTTCTCGGAATCCACCGTTTTCGACTCGGCCTGACCTGAATCTGCCACGCCGGTTCTTCTAAAAGAATCGGGACGACTACCGCCGGGGGCGGTCTCCCCCGGCGCGCAGGCCTCTAGCCCAGGAGACGGATCCATGATCACGTTCGTGCAGAAGCCAGAGACGGTCGTTACGACCGAAATCACCGAGGAAAGCCGCTTCGACCGCATCCGCAGGATTGCCGCTGACAAGCACAAGAAATCCGATTCCGATACGGCAACGCCATCAAAGAGCGAACCCAAGCGTCCGATGTGAACCTGCGGCGCCGCCGCTGCCGTCCACACAGCGCCAGCACCACATCGCGCGTCAGCCGCGCGAACCCATCGCTCCGGCCGAGCGTGGTCCAGCCAGGCACGTCCTGTCGTCGGTATCGGCGTGTCCGGTATTGTCATTATATTAGCTACAGCGCATATTTTGCGGGCAGTGGCCCTTGGCTGCCTGGGCGTCCAAGGGCGCCTGCAATCGCTACCGAAAAAAATCACTCGGTGCCGCTCGAATTGTCGGGCAGCCACGAGACAATGACATTTGGAGGAATAGCCATGAAAGTGACCATAATGGCAAACTATGCGCCTCATGCCGCCAAGGGACTGATGCAAGGTTCGGACAGGCAAGCTGCGGTCAAGGCGCTTTTTGAAAGCGTTGGCGGCACGGTGACCAGCTTGATGTTCACGCGCGGCATCTATGACGTCGTCGTCAATGGCGAGGTGCCGGACCAGTCCGCGGGGATGGGCTTAACCCTTGCGGTGCGGGCGAGCGGCTCGCTGACCGAGCTCGTTGTACTGGAAGAACTCGACATGAAGGCAGTGCTCGCGGCTGCCAACAAGGCTGCTGGCGCGTACAAACCCGCCGGCTAATGGATTTTACCCTTCTTGATCAAGGCAGCACGGTTCGATGGACGTGCCGTGCTGCCGCACAGGGCATCTTCTTCCGACCTTCGCGGCGATCGGAATTGACGCTAGAGCAGTTCACCCGTTTCACGGAAACGGGTGAACTGCTCTAACTCTTTGTTTTGACGCAATTCCGGACGGAAAACCGTTTCACACTTTTCCTGGAATTGCTCTAGTATCGTCCGGTGGTGGTTTGGTGCAGGGAGTTTGCGGAAGCGGAACCGCGATTCTGAGCACGGAGACAAGTGATGTTTGCGGCCAAGGCCATCGACACTTCGGACAAGGCCGCGTTCTACCGCGACCTCGCCACGCAGCTGAAGGCGCTGCTCGACGGCGAGCGCGATTCGATCGCCAACGCCGCCAACACCGCCGCGCTAATCTTCCAGATGGTGCCGGACCTCAACTGGGCCGGTTTCTATTTCCTGCAATCCGACGAGGAAATGGTGCTCGGCCCCTTCCAGGGCAAACCGGCCTGCGTGCGCATCGCAGTCGGCAAGGGCGTCTGCGGAACCGCGGTCGAACTCGGCACCTCGATGCTGATCAAGGACGTGCACGATTTCCCCGGCCATATCGCCTGCGATGCAGACTCGCGCTCGGAGCTGGTCGTGCTGCTCGAGGACGATGACGGCGTCTTCGGCGTGCTCGATCTCGACAGCCCTTTGCCCGGCCGTTTCGACAAGGCCGACCAGGCCGGCATCGAGACGCTGGCGGCGATCTACGCCGCCGCGAGTTCGCTCGAGGATTAGGCAACAAGACGTTAGGAACACCAAGTTCTAATAGCTGAGTTTCGGATACCAGTCCGTTCCACGCCCGCCCGGGGTAAGGTCGAGGATCGACCAGAGCGATGCGATATCGGGTGCGTCGCGAGGGTCCTGACCGGGGTCAGCCATTTCCGCCGACATCTCGCTCGCCCAAAAGAGGCGCACGCGCTCGCCGTCGCGTTTGAACACGACCAGGGCAGGATTTTCGCTGCCATCGGTGTTGATCAGCCCGAGATCGTTGGCATAGGTGTCGCCCACTGTCTGGACGAAATCCAGATCGCGCCAACCTCGCTCCTGCGCGAATGCGATCTGTCGCTCGACTGGGCTGCGTCCGAGGATTTTCAGGGCGACGCGCTGCTTAATATCAGCAGCGTTTCCGTTCACCGCACCCAACCAGTTCGTGCACATCGGGCACGGACGCGCGCGCTCCGGTCCGAACATCCAGAAATAGGTCACGAGTGCGTCCTTGTCGCCGAACAGTTCGAGAAGCCCGAGGTCCGTGCCGTTGGCGTCCTTGAAGCGATAGTTTGTTTCGATGACAGGTCCGTCCGGAAGGCGTCGGCGCCGTTCCGTCACCTCGGTCATGTGTCGACGGAATTCGATCTCGTCCTTCAGCAGTGCCTGACGGGCTTTTCGATACTCGTCGCTCGCGCCGGGAAACGGTGTCCGCGCTTTTTCCGCCAGCTTGTCGGCGGCCTTTGGTGTGGCGATGTTCATCGCAAATCCTCCAAATGCTGTCGTACCACAGCAAATTTGGGCAGCAGGCTCCGAAGTCAACCATCCTCCTGACAGCGCGGAGCAGAATGCCGGCTGACGTCGATGCCGTCGGATTGGCGCGTGGTGAAGGCTGCCACCCGGTTCTGGAGGAACCTGAATTGCAGAGCGCCTCAGACGAACTTCACCAGCATCAGGCTGAAGCAGCCGACGAACAGGAAGGCCAAGAAGGCCAGCGCCAGCGGGCGCAGGCCGCGCGAGCGCAGTTGCGAAATGTCGGCCTGCAAGCCCATGGCGGCCAGCCCCATGGTCAGCATGATGGTGGTGGCGAGCGCCATTGCCGACTTCACCTCGGGCGGTACAGTGACCAGGCTGTTCAAAGCCACGACCGCGACGAAAGCGGCGACAAACCATGGCATGGGCGGCCGAGCCGCCGACTGATTGCTGCTCTTGCGGCGCGCCATCAGGCCGAGCGCGATCACCATCGGCGCCAGCATGGCGACGCGGGTCAGCTTGGCGACGGTGGCGATCTCGCCGGACTGGGTGCCGTTCTGGAAGCCGGCGCCGATGACTTGCGCCACCTCATGGATCGAGGCGCCGGCCCACAGGCCGAAAGCGTGCTGGTCGAGGCCGAGCAATGGCGCCAGCAGCGGGAAACCAAGCATGGCGACGGTGCCAAACAAAGTGATCGAGGCGACGGCGTAGGTGACGTCCTCATCGCGCGCGTCGGTGACGATGTTGGTGGCGACGATGGCCGAGGCGCCGCAGATCGAGGTGCCGGCGGCGATCAGTTGCGCCAGCTTGGCGTCGACGCCGATGAGCCGGCCGAGCGTGATGGTGAAGAGGAAGGTGGAGCCAAGCGTCAGCGCCACGATGCCGACGCCGCCGGCGCCGATCGACACCACCTGGCCAAGCGTCAACTGGAAACCGAGCAGCACGATGGCGAAGCGCAGCAGCCGGCGCTGCGAAAAGGCGATGCCGGCCCTGGCGTGGGCGGGCGTGCCGAGCACATTGGAATAGATCATGCCGGCGACGACGGCGAGGATCATCGGGCTGAACAAAGCGAAGCCGGAGACATTGCGGGCCGAGAAGGCGACACCTGACATCATCGCGACCAGCACGATGCCGGGCACGATGCCGATCCATACCGAATTGAGCGAGTTTCGCCTTTGGGCGAATTCGGCGGACATCAGGCTTTTCGGAATATCGTTCGCGATGTGGGTAAGGAAAGACAATGCAATGCTCCAGTCGAGTACGCTGGAGGAATGCCATTCCCGAACCGATCTTTCCAACGAATTATTTTCGTTAGAATGATCGATTTTTACGAACGATGTATCGGATCATTTTAGAAGCTGGCGCCGCCCTTCTTGCCGGAGCACCGGGCCGAAACCGTACAAACCGGCGGCTACAGCAATTCTTGCCACTGCCGTGCGCCATGAACGACACGCACGATCTCCGCGCCGTCTTAGATCTGGCGATACAGGATCAGGTAATTTCCCACGATGGCCTCGATTTTCGCTTCGGCTTCCGGCCGTAAGCGCAGCGTCATCGCGACTTGCGCGCGGATATCTTCGCATCGAGCTTGCTTTTAATCCGGGCGAAGGCTTCGCGGCCGTCGACAGCGTTGCCGCTTGCCATGCCTTCGTCCCAAAGCCGGCCCAACTCGTCGACGGCCTGATCGCGCTGCGTCCGACGAAACTTCCACTCGCGTAACGCCTCACGCATGACTTCGCTCGCCGAGGCGTATTCGCCCGCCGCGACGACTTTGCGCATCATGGCTGCCATCTCAGGGGTGAGGGCAACGCTCACTTTCTCGACGTTCGCCATGTGCATGTTCTCCTGCGTACACAAGGTAGGCAAGTTTACTACCGGCTGCAAGGGCATGGATAGCTCGCATGCTTCACGATGCCTTCGCCTGGCAAAGCGGCGGTGCCGCGCGCCGCGACATACTATCAAAGCTGAGCCTCGATGGCCGCCTTGTCGATGATCGACCAGACATGCCGGATCCTGCCGTCGAGAAATTCATAGAAGACGTTCTCGCTGAAGGAGACTTTCCTGCCGTTGACGGGCAGGCCAAGGAAATTTCCGCTCGGCGTGCAGTTGAATTGAAGCCGGCTCGCCATGAAAGGCGTATCGGAGATCAGCAGTTGGATGTCGAAATGGAGGTCGGGGATTTCAGAGAAATCCCGCTCCAGCATCTCGCGATAGCCCGACAGGCCGATCCGGTCGCCATTGTAGTGCACCTCGTCATGAACGAACCGATGGAGATTTCGCCAGTCCTGATTGTTGAGGCACACGATGTAGCCGAGATAGGTGTCGGTAAGATCGGTGTCGGTCACGGCGATTGCTCCGATGGATTTATGCTCATGCGAACGACTGAACGGATTCGTGCGACGCGCCTTGGGTTGTTGCTTTATCCATGTCGTTGTACCAAAACCGCCGCGTCCTTTTGGTGCGTCGTTTTGGGCGGCATGCACTAATGCCCGTTTCCCGTGATCTTTCGCCGATGAGACCTGACCGCCTCCAGCAGTTCGTGCTCGCTGGTGTGAGCATTTCGAAAAATGGCCACGACCATCTCCGCCAAGATTTCAGCGTCCGGGTCCAAAGGGTCGAGATTCTCATCCGCGCAGACCTGATCGAACACGCGTTGGCAAATCGCCAGATCGTGAGGGCACATGCAGGTGCTATTGGAACGTTGACGCAGCATCTGTGCGAACCTTTCGGGGCCAGCCGCCCGTGCTTGCAGCGGGCTTTTTGCTGATGAACCGCTGAGGCGATGGACTGCTCAAGTGACAATATCGTCGATAGTGTATTGGAAACGGGTTACTCGCCGCCTGATGAATTCTGTGTTATGAGCCCCAAGATCAGCGCGCACTCACGAGCTTTATACTGCCCAGCAATCATAAGTTGCCGGTAATCCTGCCATTTGTGTTCGGGGACATGAAAGCCGCGCCGAAATTCCGCCGCCTCTTTCGGAGTTCGAGTGCAACCGAGTTTACTGGCGGTGACTTTCAAACTGGCCAGTGAGCATCCCACCTTTGCCGCGATCTCTTTCAGTGGCTCGTTGTTGCCGTATCCTTCAAGAATTATTTTGCGACGAGCTTCGCTGTTGAGCTTTGTGTTCATTTCGGCGACCTCCTCAACTACGATTTCAAGATGCCCGATTCTATAGGCACCATGCTGAAGAGTGTCGTTAGCGTCGCATCCAGAAACTTATCTCGGCATGCATTTCTTACTGTAATCCAGCGTGATCGCCGTTTTAGTCGGCTTGAGTTCCGCCGGTCTTGCCAGATGCCCGGGTTACACCACATGATTGCGAGGGGCATGGGCATACCGGAATCGGATATGGCACCACGCGATGGACGCTAAAAGGCAAGGCAAGGCCCCTGCGAGGCAGTCGCTGGACCATGATCGACGTCGTTGGCCGCGCGACGCTCAACCTCACAATGAGGTTGCTCCGTTGCTCGCGCCGGCGCTCGAACCTCTGCCCTTTTCAACGCGCGACCTGGCGCCGCGGGATCAATTCGCCGCTTGGCAAGCGCATATGGCGCCTCTTGTCGAGGTCAGGTTGCCGGATGACAAATCGCTGGACGACGGCTTTCCCGCCGACCACACGACCTGGAACCTCGGCGGCATGCTGATCGTTCAACAGCACGCACCGGCACATAGTTACATCCGTTCCGCCGCGAAGCTTCGGTCCAGCGCGATCGATCACTGGTATTTCGTCTTGCCACATACCGGCCAGTCGTGGACGGAGGTCGATCGCCGCATTGCGGAAGGCCAGCCGGGCAAATTGGAGATCAGATCGCTTGGCTACCCGTTTCGCGGGAGGACGACGGACTCCGAAAGTCTCTTTCTCTATCTGCCGCGTGATTTGTTCTCTGATGCGGCGGCAAACCTCGACGCAAGGAACAATTCAATTCTGTCCGGCAACTTTGCCAACCTTCTGGTCGACTACATCAACAGCATCGAAGCAAGCCTGCGCAGTCTCACGGCTGATGATCTGCCCCGCATCGTACACGCAACACGCAGCATGATCATTGCCTGCCTCGCGCCTCCGGCGGAACATGCAGCGGCCGCCGAACAATTGGCGAGTGTCGCGCTGATGGAGCGAGCGCGTCGATACGTCCAAAACAATCTGGATGCGGCTCATCTGACGCCGGATTCAATGTGCCGGGCGCTCGGCGTCTCGCGCTCCCGTCTCTATCAGTTGTTCGAACCGAGCGGTGGTGTTCTCCATTACATACAAAGTCGTCGCCTTCTGGCAGCCCATATTGCGCTTAGCGATCCGGCGGACAGGCGGCGCATCGTTGAAATCGCTGAAGCCTTCGGGTTCAGTTCGGCGGCTAATTTCAGCCGCGCATTCAGCAAGGAATTCGGTTACAGCCCCCGCGAAGGCCGCAGTACCGTGGTTTTGCCGCGCCCCGCCCACTCTGTTTCGCTTGCTGGACACGAGAAGGCCTCTTCCTTTGAAGGTTGGCTCAAAGCGCTCGGAAACTGAATGCGGGATCGGCGATGCTGAACGGCCGGGCTCAAGAGAGGCTTGACGGGGGCGGGGAAGGCTACACTGCCTCATGGATCACAATATCTTCGTATCGCGTCCACCGGGCCATCAATCACATAGCTGATTCCCGTCAATTCAC
>NZ_JBHUGY010000025.1:0-63086 GCF_042682105.1 Mesorhizobium calcicola | reverse complement strand
AGGTTCAACCATTCCCCGGATGGCGAAAACAGCCAGCATCCGCGGCGGCCGATGAAGTGAAACCGCGCCGCCTTCTGGGCTGGAAACAACACGGCCCACGGCTCGCCAAGCTCGCAGCGGCCGTAGTCGACGCCGTCCAGCCGCAAACCGCGCAACATGTCGGTCAGCGGACCGCCCGAGGCCGGCAAGATGTTCCTGGTTGAGCTGAAATCCATGCCGGTTTCTAGCCCGGAATGATCAGCCAGTCACGGTCAACATAGGCCGAGCGGTTCATGGTTTCACGGAAACGCCGAGCCGCTTTCCTCGGCGCGAAGGTGGCTGGGCGGCGAGCCGATGACGCGCTTGAAGGCACGGCTGAAGGCGGCATCCGATTCATAGCCGAGGCGCGCGGCAACGACGGAGATCTTCATCCGGTCGCGGACCAGCCATTGTCTCGCCTGGTGCATTCTCACCTGGGTGACATATTTTGCCGGCGTTTCGCCAACGATGGTGGCGAACCGCTCGGCAAATCCCGATCGCGAGGCGCCCATCATCCTGGCCAGCGCATCGACCGTCCAGTCGTGGTTCGGTTCGAGATGGATGGCGGCCAGCACGCGGCCGATCTCGCGGTCCCTGACCGCCGCGATCCAGCCGGACGAGTCGCCGCAACCGCGCTCGACCCATGAGCGGATGACGGTGGCGGCAAGCACGTCAGCCAGCCGCGCCAGGATGCCGCCGGAGCCGACGCGCTCCATGGTCACTTCGCGCGCCATCGAGTCCAGCAGATGCGGTATGCCCGGTTCGTAGGCTTCCAGCTCATGCGTGCGCATCACATCCGGCATCATGCTGAGCAAGGGATGCAGGCCATCGAGATTGAAATACATGCTGGCGCAAAACAGCAGCGTTCCCGGTTGGCAATTCTTGTCGCACATCTCTGCGTTCGACGTGCAATAGACGTCCTTGCAGACCTCTTCGAGCTCGTAGCCGTGGATCGGCCAGGCCTGAGCGCCGGGTTCGCTGGCGAGGGTATGGGCAGCACCACGCGGCAGCAGCACTGCATCGCCTGCGTTGAGTTGCACCCATTCGCCGGATGGCTGCTTCAGCCAGCAGCCTCTGCGGCCGATGAAATGAAAACCGCGCCCCGGGTTGGGCCGGGAACTGGATGCCCCAGGGCTCCTTCATTTCGCAGCGGCCATATTCGACGCCATCAAGGCGCAGCCCGCGCAAGATGTCGGTGAAGCGGATCGCCAGTGATCGGGATTTTGGACGAATGGTCAAGCATAATGGGGTTTCTAGCATGGAAACTCCCAGGCGGTCACTCCCTATGTTGCGTTGCAGCCAAATGCTGCGCTGCAAACAAGATGGAAACCGGCCACATAGCCAAGCCGCGACGGCAAGGCATGTAAAGGGGTGGAGCCCCAGTCGGTCGTTCCCTATGCGGCGCTGCAAACAGATCGGAGACTGACCATGGCCGAACCCGCGACAGGCGTCATCGACGCCACTCTTCTGAACCCTGCGGAATCCGATGAACGAACCGAGCCGGCATGGGGTGCCGTGGTCTCGCTTGCACTTGGTGTTTTCGGCCTCGTTACCGCCGAGTTCCTGCCGGCCAGCCTGCTGACGCCGATGGCGCGCGACCTCGGCGTCACCGAAGGCGTGGCCGGACAAGCGGTGACGGCGACCGCCATCGTCGGCGCCATTGCCGCGCCCACTATGGCCATCATCACCAGGCGTATGGACCGCAGGCTGGTGATGTGGATGCTGACGATGTTCCTGATCCTTTCCAACCTGCTGGCCCACCTTTGCCTCATCGCTTACCGTGCTTCTGCTTGCCCGCGTCGTGCTCGGCGTTGCGCTCGGCGGCTTCTGGGCGATGTCGGCGGCGATGGCGCTGCGGCTGGTGCCGATGCGGCTGATGCCGCGCGCCATGTCGATCATCCTCACGGGCGTTTCGCTGGCAACGGTCTGCGCGGCGCCGGTCGGCGCCTATGTCGGTGACATCTGGGGCTGGCGCACGGCCTTCATGATCGCGACCGTCGTCGGCGCCCTGGCGCTGCTGGTGCAGGTTGCCACCATCCCGAAATTGCCGCCCATGGGCGTGGCAAGCTTCCGCACCTTGCTCGACGTACTCGAGCGTCCCTCCATCAGGATGGCGCTGCTGGTCGTGCTGCTGGTCGCTTCCGGGCACTTTGCCGGCTTCACCTATGTCCGGCCCTTCCTCGAGAAGGTCCCGGTGCTCGACATCGAGACGATCTCGCTGGTGCTGCTGGCCTATGGCATAGGCGGCTTCTTCGGCAATGTGCCGGCGGCATCCTGGCCGAACGCAACCTCAAGGCAAGCCGTTGCGCTGGCGCCCTTGCTGATTGCCGTGGCCGCTGCCCTCGATGTTGGTCTTCGGCGCCTTGCCCACGATCGCCGCCACCGCGGGTTGCAGTCTGGGGCTTTGCCTTCGGCGCGGTGCCGGTCGGGCTGCAGAGCTGGCTGGTGCGGGCCGCGCCCGATCAGGCCGAAAGCGCCGGCGGGCTCATGGTTGCGACGTTCCAGGTGGCGATTGCGCTGGGCGCTGTCTTCGGTGGCCTGCTGTCGATCATGCCGGTGTGTCCCAGCGCCTTCGCCTATTGCGGCACGGCGACATTGCTGGCGGCTGTCGTGGTGTTCCTGCGTGGGCCCGAAGCGCGCCGAGTAGGCGCAGGACTCACCATCCGGGGATCGCTTCCCTGACATTGCGCGTCGGCCCGAGACCCATCACGGTTTTCGGGCCGATGCCGTTGTGTGGCAGCGGCAAACGACTTTGCCAAAGCGGCCGATGTGACCGGGGTACCGACAGGCTCAGGCCGCACGCCCGTCGAAGTCGAAGACCGGCAAGGTGGAAGGGTCGAAATCCGCAACGCAGTGCATGTTGACGTAGGCGCTGCGTTCACCGCCTTCGCCGACATCCTCCGCGAAGGGGTGGATTCCGCAGGCTCGGCAAAAACGGTGCGCGATGGCGTGGTTGCCGAATGTGTAGGTGCCGAGATCATCGCCCCAGGCCAGAACCTGCAAGGTCTCGTGCGGGATGGCGCACAAACAGGGCACCTTTGCGCGAGCAGATCGAGCAATTGCACCGCACGGCGCCGGCCAGCTGGGCTTCGAATTCGAAGGTGACCTTGCCGCAGTGACAGCTGCCTTTGTAGAGCATCGGATATTTTCCTCGTGTTCGGCAGTGTGCAAAACCGCTTGCGCCGGTTAAGTCTCGGCAAGCCATGCGCTGGCCGCCACCCCTTAAGACGTTCAAGGCGTCTGGAGTCCGACACCGAAAATGCGTTCAGTCCGCGATCATCTGGAAGAAAACATCATGGCGCGCCTCGCCGCCCGTGTCGACGAAGAACGCGTGTTCACCAAGCTGTACACCGAGGCCGCGCGGGCCGCGGCCGACGCCAGCGATGCCCGCAAGCGGGCCGGCGTGACGCTCGGACCGCTCGACGGCACCATTGTCTCGATCAAGGACCTGTTCGATGTCGCCGGTGAACCAACCACGGCCGCTCGCTGATGCCCAGGAACGCCGCGCCCGCCCTGCGCGATGCCGCCATAGTCGGCCGGCTGCGGCAGGCCGGCGCGGTGATCATGGCAAGACCAATATGACCGAATTCGCCTTCACCGCGATCGGGGACAACCCGCACTATGGCACGCCCGGCAATGCGACGGATGCCAGCCGCATCCCGGGCGGCTCGTCTTCGGGTGCAGGCGTTTCCGTTGGTGAAGGCACCTGCGACATCGCCATCGGCTCGGATACCGGCGGTTCGGTGCGCATACCGGCATCGCTCAACGGTGTCGTCGGCTTCAAGCCGACGGCGCGGCGCGTGCCATTGACCGGCGCCTATCCATTATCCGCGACTCTGATTCGATCGGACCGCTCGCGCTGAGTGTCGCTGCGTGCGCGATCGCCGACGCCGCGATGGCCGGCGAGGAACCGCCGGCACTGCATGTGCCGCTCCCACTTGCCGGGCTTCGCGTCGGTATTACGCGCGGCGTTCTTTTCGAAGACACCGAAAGTGCGATCACCGCGGCGTTCGATCGCAGCCTTCGCAAGATCGAGCAGACTGGCGCGCACCTGGCGGAGATATCGATCGACGACCTGCTCGCAGATATGCGTTCTGCCACCAGGCGTGGTTCGATTGCCGCCATGGAAGGGGCCGAGATCCATGCCGACTGGTTGGCGACAGGGGCATTGGTGCCGGTCGACCCGCACGTCAGCGGGCCCTTGTCGCGCGCCGCTTCTATACCAACGCCAGTCTACATCAGGGCGATACGCCGCCGCGCCGCGCTCGTCGCCGCCATGGACGAGCGTCTGGCATCGGTCGATGTGCTGGCCCTGCCAACCACACCGGTGACCGCGCCGACGATCGTTTCCATCGCCAAGGACGCAGGCCTGCGCGACCGCACCGAAGGCCTGCTGCTGCGCAACACGCAGGTCGCCAACCAGTTCGACCTCTGTGCGATCTCGCTGCCGATGCCGGGCATGGTGCGACAGGCAGGATTGATGCTGATGGCGCGCAATGGCCGCGACCACCATCTGCTGCGGATCGCGGCCGAGGTGGAGCGTTTGCTTGGTCCGTGACCCCTGTGAATATCAGTGCGACGAACAATGCTTGCGTTCGCTGTCCCTGGCTGCGCGCACGATGCCGGTCGCGACCAGCCAGGGCAGGCTGTAGTCCTTTCCGGCGATGGTCTGCGTGCGATGCTCGATCGATCCCCTGACGACGAGCTTTCCGGCGTAAAGCGCGTCTGAAAGATCCGTCAACGCCTTGTCGGCCTGCGGCAATCCGCTGCTGTCGATCGGAGCTCCGCGCCCGCACGATGGGGATGGTCTTCCAGAACGTAGCGCTTCTTCCCCCATCGCACGGTTCGCGACAATGTGGCTTTGAGCCTGGAACTGCGAAAGGCGAGCGTCCGGCAGCGCCGTGAGATTGCGGAGGAAAAGCTCGAGCTCGTCCAGCTCGCCGGCTGGGGCGACCGTTTACCCCGACCAGCTTTCGGGCGGAATGAAACAGAGGGTCGGCCTTGCTCGAGCGCTGGCGGCTGATCCCTCCATCTTGTTGATGGACGAGCCCTCTCGGCCCTCGACCCGCTCATTCGCCGGGAATTGCAGGATCAGTTCAAGGCGCTTTCGACGAAGTTGGCAAAGACCACGCTTTTCATCACCCATGACCTCGATGAAGCCGTCCGGCTGGGACAACCACATCGGTGTGATGAAAGGACGGAAAGATGCTTCAGATCGGCTCAGCCGACGAGATAATCGGCAGTCCAAATGACCCCTATGTCGAAAAATTTGTCCAGGGAAGCAGCCGGCTTAAGCTCCTGAAGGCCGAAACGGTGATGTTGCCGCTTGAGCAGTTCGAAAGTGTCGGACAGGGCCAGCCTCTGGCCGATGCTCCGCGGCTAAGGCTTGATACGCCGATCGAAGAACTGCTTGGCCTGTCCAATCGACACGGCAACACGCCGATGGTCGTTATCGATGAGAGCGGAGCAGATGTGGGCGTTATCACCGCATCGTCAATCCTGCGAGGCGTGCATGAGCGCCTCTAGGGGGACATAAGACCATGCTTCCTGGATGCACGTGCCTGCCGCCGATATCTCTTCGATCCGCTGGATAAACGATCATGAAGACTGAACGTAAGACCGCGATCGTCCACCGGAGCTGCTGGCGGGATGGGCCGAGCAATCTGCGCGAAGTTCGTGGCCAACGGATATTTTGTCGTCGCCGGTGACGCCAACGCGGAAGCATTGCAGGACACGACTACCGCATTGAACAAGATTGGGGAAAATGCCCTGGCCCGACCCGGCGACCTGAGAAGCAAGGCCTATTGCGAGGACCTCATCGACACTGCAATCAACCTGACCGGCCGCCTTGATGCCCTCGTCAACAATTCCGGCATCATCACGCGCGGGACGATCCTGGAAACAAGCGATGAGGATTGGGAGCGAACCTTCGACATCAATCTGACGGCCATATTCTACACTTGCCGGCGGGCAGTGCGCTTCATGAAGGAAAATGGCGGCGGTTCGATCGTCAACATCTCCTCGACCTGGGGCGTCTATCCCGGGCCCAGTCACGCAGCCTACTGCGCCAGCAAGGCTGCCGTCGCCACGTTTTTCAAAATGTCTTGGGCGAGACCATGCGGGAGA
This sequence comes from Mesorhizobium calcicola, assembly GCF_042682105.1. Lineage (NCBI taxonomy): Bacteria > Pseudomonadati > Pseudomonadota > Alphaproteobacteria > Hyphomicrobiales > Phyllobacteriaceae > Mesorhizobium > Mesorhizobium calcicola. The sequence goes on along the minus strand of NZ_JBHUGY010000025.1, from coordinate 56,942 downwards.
CGGCATCAGGGTCAATGCTGTTTGCCCCGGGGAGATCGATACTCCCATGCTTCGGTCCGGCTTTGTACATCGCGGTTTCGATCCCGCCACGGCGGTGGCCGAACTCAGTAGGTCGAATCCTCTCGGCCGGCTTGGCGAACCCGAAAATAATCGCCGATGCGATGTTCTTCCTGAGCTCGGATGCCGCCTGTTTCATTGCCGGGACCACGCTGGAGGTCGCGGGAGCCAAAGCCGTCTACTAGCAGCTGCGCGCTCACTTTCCGGCCACTACGACTCTGAAATTTTGTGCGGGACTTGGCGGCTGGGCGGCGGAACCCGCTTCCCGGCAGGGGGATTCGTGTGTGACAACGATAGTTTCGGTCACTCACGGTCATAACTTCAGTTCATAAGTTACATCATTTTTTATTGGTGGTTAGCGTCACAGCAAGAATCCTATATTGCCGCGTAAATTAGGGATGAAAAAATGTCTGCGAGATCAGGTGGCCGAGGCGCTCGGCAAAAATTGCGATCTGACAGAACGGTACTTTCTTGCCGCCGCTTGAGCGCGGGTTACCCTATATGGACTTGCTGAGCCAGGAGGATTTGCTTCGGCTTCACAATATCTCCATGCAGATACTGGAAGAGATAGGTATCGAATTCCGCGATGATGAGGCAGTCGAACTCTGGCGCGCGGCCGGTGCCGACGTCGTCGGCCAGCGGGTCAGGATCGACAGGAACCAGCTCTTGGAGCTTGTCGCCAAAGCCCCCGAAACCTTCACTGTCGTTGCCAGAAATCCAGCCAAGACGATCAGCCTCGGTGGCAGAAAGAGCATCTTTGTCCCGGCCTACGGATCGCCAAATGTGCTCGATCTGGAGGGCAAGAGGCGAAACTCGACGATCACGGATTTCGTGAATTTCGCGAAGCTCGCCTACCAGGCCCCGGCAATCCACATGACAGGCGGTGTGCTTTGCGAGCCGATGGACATCGCGGTCCCCAAGCGGCACCTGCACATGAACTACTTGCCGGGCGCCAGCCCGAGCCGGTTGCCGATGCGGAAGATGTGGGTATCGACCGCCATCGTGTGCTGGCCGAAGGCCATGTTGAGCACGACATTGGCGGTCTTGCGCCCGACGCCCGGCAGTTCGACCAGTTGGTCGCGGTCGTTGGGCACGTCGCCGCCATGGTCGCCGATCAGCGCCTGCGACAGCGCGATGACGTTCTTGGCCTTGTTGCGCCAGAGCCCGATGGTTCTGATATAATCGCCGACCTTGGCCTCGCCCAGCGCCAGCATCTTCTGCGGTGTGTCGGCGACCTCGAACAGTGCCCGCGTCGCCTTGTTGACACCTGCATCGGTCGCTTGCGCCGACAGCACCACCGCCACCAGCAAGGTGAAGGCGTTGACATGTTCGAGCTCGCCCTTCGGGTCGGGTCGCTGAATGGAAAAGCGCCGGAAGATCTCGTGCACTTCGGCAGCACTGTAGCGCGAACCAGGCCTCACCGGTCTCGGGCGCGGCTTGGCGTTCGAGCCATCGCGCCGGCCGGGCAAAAGGTCATTTTCGGGTGCGCTGGATTTTTTTGACTTGGGGCTCGCCATTCCCTTCCTATAGTATCCCCTCATGAGCGATACAAACGCCTCATTCCAGGCCGACGAGCCATTCTTTCAGGCGCTGCTGACCCCGCACCGGTCTCTGGGCAGAACCGGCTTTGCCGTGCTGATGGGCGCGCTGCTGTCCGGCTGGCTGGTGACAGGCGCGTTTTTCCTGTCGCGCGGCGCCTGGCCGGCGTTCGGCTTCTTCGGCCTCGACGTGGTCGCCGTCTACATCGCTTTTCGCGCCAACTACCGTGCGGCGCGCGCCCGCGAGGAGGTGTCGGTTTCGCGCACCAGACTCGATATCCGCAAGACAGCACCATCGGGAAAATCGGAAGCGCATCGCTTCAACCCGTTCTGGGTGCGGTTTTCAGTCGCCCGTCACGCGGAGATCGGCATCACCAGGATGGCTGTGGAAGCACAGGGGCAGAACGTGCCGATCGGCGGCTTCCTCAATCCCGACGATCGCGAAAGCTTCGCCACCGCCTTTTCGCGCGCGCTGGCGACCGCCAAGACGCGATAGAGCAACTCCAGAAAAGTGTGAACGGTTTCCCCGGGGAAGTGCGTAGCGCTTTTCCCAAGGGAATTGCGTCAAACAAAGAGAAACCAGCACCTCAAAACCGATACCGCAAAAGCCTGCCGACCTTGCGCAGTGCTGGAATGTGCCGCCACAGGCGAACGAACAGCTTGGCGACCCAGCCCATGCGGGCGGCGTGTTCAGGCTTGTAGGCCGAGATGTCCTCGACGAACCGCAGCTTCGGGACGGCCAGTTCCAGTTCGTGCGGATCGTCGATCGCCCAGTGGACCTGCGCACCCGTCGCCTTGATGGCCGGATTGAGGCGAAGCAGCTTCAGGCCGAAACGGCTGTAGGCATCGAACATCAGTTCGCCACTGGCAAGATGCGAGACAAGCCGCGCAAGCAGGCGTGGCCCTCGTGGGCGGGGAGATAGGGCGTCAGTCCTTCGGCCACCACAATGGCCGGGCGATTGCGAGGCACTTCAGCCAGCCAATCCGGTTGGGTTACCGACGAAGCGACCAGATGGTAGTGGTCGCGGGACGGGTAAAGCTTGCGCCTGAGTTCGATGACTTCCGGATAGTCGACATCGAACCAGTCCACGCCTGGTGGTGGATCGACGCGAAATATCCGCGTATCGAGCCCCGCAACCGAGATGCAGCACGATGGCGTCGGGATTTCTGGCGAGAAAGTCCTGAACGCGCACGTCCAGCGTCTTCGCCCTGATCGCCAGGCCGACACCGAGATTGCCGTCGACCTTGAGCCTTGAGAAATCATAATCGATCTTGCGAGCCGCCTCGTCGGCGAAATGATCCCTGAGCAGCGAATCCGGCAACCCGCTCTCCAGCGCCTTGCCGTAGAGCGTCAGCAGCAAGGTCTCCCTTTCTCCCGTCAGATCTATTTTTTCGCCGGTCATCAGCGTCTCCTGGTCAGAGCATGATCCCGAAAAGCGGAATCCGGTTTTCGGGAAAGATGCTCATACAAACAGACATAGCCCAATCCCGATCTTATCGGGGTGGAACAGGCTCTCGAAATCCCGTGTCTATCTGGGTATGCGCCGCCGGAAGGCAAGTTTCGGGTGGCGATCGACGCCCCAAGGGGCGATATTCCTGACCAAGGAGACAGTTCCATGAGCACACAGACAGCCGTTCTCAAAAAGGACATCACGCCCGAGGGCAGCGACTACGAAATCGTGCGCCGCGCCATCGAGAAGATCAGCCTCGACTATCGTGACCAGCCGTCGCTGGAAGAACTGGCCGAGGAGGTCGGCGAGACGCCGACCGGCCTGCAGAAGCTTTTTACCCGCTGGGCCGGCCTGTCGCCAAAAGCCTTCCTGCAGGCGGTGACACTGGACCATGCCCGCAAGCTGTTGGATTCGGGCATGCCGCTGCTCGAAACGTCGTTCGAGCTGGGCATGTCCGGCCCGGGCCGGCTGCATGATCTCTTTGTCACCCATGAAGCGATGTCGCCGGGCGACTACAAGACGCGCGGCGCCGGGCTCACCATCCGCTACGGCTACCATCCCTCGCCGTTCGGCACCGCCCTGATCATGGCTACCGACCGCGGGCTTGCCGGCCTCGCCTTCAGCGACCCGGGCGAGGAACGCGCCGCCTTCGCCGACATGTCCAGCCGCTGGCCGAACGCCAGCTATGTCGAGGACATGTCCGCCACGGCACCCTATGCCGCGCGCATCTTCGACCCGACGCTATGGCAGCCCGACCAGCCGCTGCACGTCGTCATGATCGGCACCGACTTCCAGGTTCGCGTCTGGGAGGCCCTGCTCAAGATCCCGATGGGCAAGGCTCGCACCTATTCCTCGATCGCCGCCAGCATAGGTGCGCCGAGCGCCAGCCGTGCCGTCGGTGCCGCCAACGGTGCCAACCCGCTCTCTTTCGTGGTTCCCTGCCACCGCGCCATCGGCAAGTCCGGCGATCTCACCGGCTATCACTGGGGCCTGACCCGCAAGCGCGCCATCCTGGGCTGGGAAGCGGGGCAAGTGTCGTCGTGAATGTCGATTTTTCCGATTGTCGCCGGAAGAATCTATAAAAGTCAGATCTATCAAGTATAAGCACGATTGTTGCATCGGATTTTCTTGAGTGCAACCAAAGACAACCCCTGGTTACACGTTTGTTATTTTCGCCGATTGTTTAAGTTAACCCCAAATTAACCACGATAAAGTGATGATGACCGATATTAATTCGGGCGATCCGGCTTAATAGGAGGTCTCGATGAATTTGTTTCGCGCCAGCTTCGGCGCAGCCCTGCTGGTCGCCTGTATTGACCAGACCGCATTGGCCACGACGCAAAATGTCATTTTCAATGGCACGATCACCGCAACCTGCACGCTCGTGGTCGCCACCAACGGCACGATGACGGTGAGTCCCGATCTCCAGTCGCTAAGCTCGCACAACAGTGGCGGATCGGCCGGAACGGTCACGCTGACGACCACCGGAGGTGTGTCGCTCAGCGTCGATCCGGTCACCATCACCACGGCGCCGGCTGCCGATGCGACGGCCACCACCTGGACGCCGACCTATTCCGCCAGCGGCGCCCACCCGATCTCCGAAACAGGTTCGGCCACCAGCCTGACCGTTCCGGGCGCCGACCTCGTCTCGGTCAACCTCGCCGGCACCAAGGGCGGCAGCAACCGCTTCGCCTCCGGAAACTATCAGGCAACGGTAACGCTGCGCTGCGAATAGCCCTAGGGAAGGAGGCCACCTTGGCACTTGCTCGAATCCTGGCGGCGGCACTGGCCGTCGGCCTGATGCCTGTTGCCGCCGCGGCTCAGTCGATGTCGCCGATGCGAGGCGAGGTCAACAGCTTCACCGACGTCTTCGCGGTCCGAGTCTTCCCCGCCAATCCTTACAGCCAGAAGATCAGGATCGAAATCCACGTCTACGATCAGGATTTTCAGCCGGTGGAAGCCAGGATTTCTCCAAGTGTCTTCCAACTGGCTTCCCAGGCTTCCCGTCCTGTCCTTGTGGTCGTGCCCTTCGGCGGCGCTGCCGAGCGTAAAGTGCGTATCTGTACCGAAAGCATCCCCTTTCCCAATCAACAGACGCAGATAAGGGCACAGATATGCGGAAAGTTTTTTGGGCACCGCAAATCCTGACAGTCGCGCTTGCAGCGATGTTGGCGAGGATCTCGCCGGTTCTGGCCGAGGATGTCTACAATCTCAATCAGAATGAGAGCGGCTTCAACCTGCCCGGTGTGACCTTGCCTCAGGGGCAGGACGAGGTCCACGCTTCCGACGGCACCACCTGCCGTTCCGCGGTATCGGGTACCGGCGCCTATCTCGACCTCGGCGTCATCAGAGGCAACAACCAGTCGAACAATGACGTCGCCACCTACGGCCGTGTGGTGGTCCCGATCGGGCGCTCGCCGAAACGCGTCGATTGCAGCCGCCTCTACGAGCTTGAGGTCGAGCGCCTGCAGCTCGAGCTGAAACTCCTCAAAATGGGCCTCGGCGCCGACGGCCCGACGGCGAGCGTGGCCGCCACCGCACCCGCTCCCGAGGCCGCATCACCTGGATGGGCCAACGAAGGCTGGAGCATCAGGACCGGAAGCGATGGCAAGAAAAAGAAGAAGAAATAGCCACGCGCTGGTTGCGATGGCGGCACTTGCCGGCTTCTGCCTTCCGGTGCAAGCGGCGATCGTCGGCACCTGCACGATCACGGTCGGTGCGTCCGGAACGATGACGGTGAATTCCGGCCTCGACGTGTTCGGCTCCAAGCAGGCGGGCGGATCGAGCGCGGGCGCCACCATCACCGCCAACTCGCTGCTTTGCACCTTGCTCAACCTGCTCGACTGTTATTCCGTTTCCGCGCCGGCGCCCGCATCGTTCTCCTCGGCGCCAAGCGGCGGCGGCACCAACGTCAACTTCAGCACCGTCTACCGCCTCGACGGCACCGGCGTCGACACCTCCGGAAGCGTACCTCAACGCGTCGTCAACGGCACCCACACTATCCAGGTTGACCTCACCGCCACCAAATCATCGGGCGTCTTTCCCGCCGGCAATTATCAGGGCACGGTCAACGTGCGCTGTGAATGAGCACAAATCGAGCTGGACCATTCACGTGGTCTGGCAAGCCGCGGCCTTACAGGTTAGCTTCCCGCGCGATTGGAACGACCTGCGTTCGCTCGAACGCATGAAGGACGCTCCAACACTTGAATTTGTTCTGGCAGGAGGCCTTGCGTGATTATCGTTATCGGCTCGATCAACCTTGACCTGATCGCCAATGTCGACCGCTTGCCGAGCCCCGGCGAAACGGTAGGCGGCTCGAGCTTTGCAACGACGCCCGGCGGCAAAGGGGCCAACCAGGCGCTGGCGGCGGCGCGCGCCGGCGCCTCGGTGCGCATGGTGGGCGCCGTTGGCAAGGACAGCTTCGCCGCCGAGGCGCTGGCATTGCTGCGCGACGGCAAGGTCGACTTGTCCGGCGTCGCCGAGACCTTTGCCTCGACGGGTACGGCCCTGATCATGGTCGGCGACGATGGCGAGAACATCATCGCCGTGGTGCCGGGAGCCAACGCTTCCGTGTTGCCCGGCGATCTCTCAAAAGCCTTTCTGAAAAAGGGCGATGTCGTGCTGCTGCAGCATGAGATTCCGCTGGCCACCGTCGATGCCGCGCTCGACCAGGCAAGAGCGGCCGGCGCCGTCACGGTGCTCAACACCGCGCCTTTCCAAAGCGAGGCAGCGGCTTTCCTCGGCAAGGCAGACTATGCCGTCGCCAACGAAACCGAGTTCGACCTCTATGGCGAAGCGCTGTCGCTGAACGGCCGCGACCGAGCGGCGCGCATGCGCGACTATGCCGGCAAAACCGGCCGCACCATCGTCGTCACGCTCGGCGGCGATGGCGTGCTGGCGGCGACGCCGACCGATTTCCTGACCGTTCCGGCAATGAAGATCACCCCTGTCGACACGGTCGGCGCCGGCGACACGTTCTGCGGTTACTTCGCCGCCGGCCTGTCGTCCGGCCTCACGCTCGACAAGGCGCTGGCGCGTGCCGGTGCGGCCGGCTCGCTGGCTTGCCTGAAGCCTGGCGCCCAGCCAGCGATCCCACTGGCCAAGGATGTCGATCAAGCGCTTCAGGGAACCCACTGAGATGCTGCGCCCTCGCACGAAACATGCCGTGCCGCCGGCCGGCGATATCTGCCGCCGGTCCGCTGTCGAACTCGCCGACGCGATCCGCCGAAAGACGCTTTCCGCCCGCGAGGTGGTGACGGCTTTCCTCGACCGCATCGAGGCGGTCAATCCGCTGGTCAACGCCATCGTCTCCTTGCGCGACCGCGGCGATATCCTGCGTGAGGCCGATGCGACCGATGCCCGGCGACAGGCAGGTGTCGAAACCGGTCCGCTCTTCGGTCTGCCGATCGCCATCAAGGACCTCGCCTCGACGACGGGCCTCAGGACCTCGTTGGGCTCGCCGATCTTCGCCGATTTCGTGCCGCAGGAAGACGATTTCTTCGTCGAACGCATCCGTAATGCCGGCGCCATCATCATCGGCAAGACCAACGTCCCCGAATTCGGTCTTGGCTCCAACACCTACAACACCGTGTTCGGGCCGACGCTGAACGCTTTCGATCCGGCGCTGACCGCCGGCGGCTCGAGCGGCGGCGCGGCGGTGGCTCTGGCGCTCGATATGCTGCCTGTCGCCGATGGCAGCGATTTCGGCGGTTCGCTGCGCAATCCGGCGGCCTGGAATAATGTTTTTGGCTTCCGCCCGTCGCAAGGGCTCGTCCCCGGCGGACCGGACTTCGAGGTCTTTCATGCGCAGATGGGCGTCGACGGGCCGATGGGCCGCAATATCGGCGATATGGCACTGCTGCTCGATGTGCAGGCGGGCTATCATCCGCACGCGCCATTGTCCTATGAGAAACCGGGCTCGTTCCTCGAAGGGCTTGGAACAGCAGCGGCTCGCGGCCGCATCGCCTGGTTCGGCGACCTCGGCGGTCATCTGCCGGTCGAGGCCGGTATTCTCGATCTCTGCGAGGCCGCGCTCGGCCGGTTCGCGGATGCATCTTTCCCCCATGAACCGCTGCAGCCGGATTTCGATTTCGAAGCGCTGTGGCAGGCTTTCGTGACGCTGCGCCAGACCAGTAGCGGCTGTGCGCTCAAAACCCACTACGACGACCCCTCGAAGCGCGGCCTGCTGAAGCCGGAAGCCATCTGGGAAGTGGAGAACGCGATGCGGCTGACGGCGCCGCAGATCCGCGCGGCCTCGGTCATCCGCACGTCCTGGCATCGCACGCTGCTGTCGATCTTCGACCGCTATGATCTGATCGCGCTGCCGACCGCGCAGGTCTTTCCTTTCGAAGTCGGCACGCACTGGCCGCGTGAGGTTGCCGGACGAGCGATGGACAGCTACCATCGCTGGATGCAGGTTTCCGCGTTTGCCACGCTGGGCGGTTGCCCTGCGGTCAACGTGCCGGTCGGCTTCGACGACAAGGGCCGGCCGATGGGCATGCAGCTGATCGGAAGGCCGCGCGGCGACCTCGCCGTGCTGAAGGCGGCGGCGGCGTATGAAGCGACGCTGCCCTGGGAGGCCGGCGCCTGAACGCGGGTGCACCGACGTATCGCGGCGCTTCGCCTACCGGCTTGCACCGACAGCGCCGCCATGCATTGATTGTCGTCCGTTGCGCCGCATTGGCGGCATTCCAAGGGAAAAATCATGTCGCTGGAACTCTACGCCGCCTATGTCCTCGCTTGCATCGTCATCATCCTGGTGCCCGGCCCAACGGTCACGCTGATCATCGCCAACAGCATCCGCCATGGCTCTCGCGCCGGTCTTGCCAATGTCGCCGGCACGCAGGCCGGGCTTGCCGTGATGATCGCCATCGTCGGCATCGGCCTCAACACGCTGATCTCGGGCATGGGCCATTGGTTCGAATGGGTGAGGCTGATCGGCGCCGCCTATCTGATCTGGATGGGCGTGCAGATGTTCCGTTCCAAGGGTAAGCTGAATGCCGATGGAACGGCGAGGAAACCGCGCGGCGGCTTCTTCCTGCAGGGCCTGCTGGTGGCACTCAGCAACCCCAAGACGCTGGTGTTCTTCGGCGCCTTCTTCCCGCAGTTCATCGCGCCCCAAGGCAACTACTCGCTGCAGATCGCCGTCATGGGCCTCACCGCAATGATCTTCGCCGCCATCTCGGATTCGACCTATGCACTCGCCGCCGGCCGCGCCGGGCGCCTGCTGTCGGCCAGCCGCATCAAGCTCATGTCCAGGATCAGCGGCAGCTTCCTGGTCGGCGGCGGCCTGTGGCTGGCGTTTTCGCGGTCGAAGTAACGGCAGACCTACAGCTGATGAGGGCTGATTGAAAATCAGCCTTCTGGCCACCACATGAATCCGCGCCGTGGATTCATATCTATGTCTTGGACTTATGCTGATTTAAAAAGGAACGCGCCTGGCGTGATCCTGATTGGTTCTCTGTTCGCGGTGATGGTTCCCTCGGCTCTGAACAAATGGACCAATGACGCAAGCCCGATCCATTCAGATGATGTAGTCGCCGCAACGATCAAAAGTGCCCAGTGAGGCAAAGGTCGCAGTATTTACGTGCTTTCCCTTGAGAGCGGTTCGTTAGTTCTCGTCGACGACGATCGCCCGCACCTGATCGGCTCACGCGTCGGCATCGAGCGCGTGACACGCGACAATGGCTTCGTCTTCTACCGGTTTGCGAATTGAACCATGGCCAAAGCGCGGTATGGCCTTGCCTTCATGACCCTGCGCGAAAATCTTCGGGGCATAGTCATCACCAGCCTGGTTGTGGGCGTGTGCGCTGTGGCAATCGGCGCCCTGATTGCGAGGCAAAGCAGCCCGATCGTCGATGTGGAGCGCTTGACAGGTACAGTCGCCAGCGTGCTCGACGCCTCTCCAGCACCTGATACCGGGCTGACGGGCGGGTTCCGCTACCTCTACGGAATCCGTCTCGACGAAAATAGCCCGTTGGTGTTCGTCTACGACGCAGTGCCGCGAGCCGCCGGATCTGGCGTTTCGATCGAACGGCAGCATCATGAGAACGGCATCGATACCTTCCGGTTGCTTGGCGAGTGAACGGGCCGGTGCATGCCGCCCCAGAATTACAACAGGGCGGCATGCGATCGGGAGTTAAAGCCGCCCCAGCCTCTCGACCAACAGGGCGAAGAAGCCATCATGGTCGATGTCGCGCATCACCATGGCGTTCTTCGGCCGCTTGGTGACGCCCCACCAGTCGATCACGGTCATTCCCATGGTGAGTTCCGAGGTGGTTTCCACGCTGACATTGCAGTTGCGGCCCTTGAACAGGTCCGGCTTCAACAGATAGGCTATGACGCAGGGGTCGTGCAGCGGCCCGCCATCGGTGCCGTATTTCTCCTCGTCGAAACGCTCGAAGAACTCCAGCATCTCGGCGGTCGCGGTGCCGACCTTGGTGCCGAGCGCGCGGAAGGTCTGTGTGCGCTTGGCGGTGGTCAGCGCCTTGTGGGTGACGTCGAGCGGCATCATCACGATCGGAATACCGGATTTGAGGACGATGTCGGCCGCCTGCGGATCGACATAGATGTTGAATTCGGCGGACGGCGTGACATTGCCACCCTCGAAGAAGCCGCCGCCCATCAGCACGATTTCCTTGATGCGCGGCGCAATGCGCGGTTCGCGGATCAGCGCCAGGGCAATGTTGGTGAGTGGCCCGAGCGGGCAAAGCGTGATGGTGCCGCTCTCTTCCTTCATCAGCGTCTCGACGATGAAATCGACCGCGTACTGGTCCTGCAGCTTCATCGTCGGTTCGGGCAATTGCGGTCCGTTCAGGCCGGTCTTGCCATGCACTTCCTCGGCGGTGACCAGTTCGCGCATCAACGGCCGGATGGCCCCGGCATAGACCTTGATGTCCGGCCGGCCGGCCAACTCACAGATCTTGCGGGCATTCTTTTCGGTAAGCTTCAGCGGCACGTTGCCGGCAACGGCGGTGATGCCGACGATCTCCAGCTCGGAGCTGCCGAGCGCCAGCAAAATGGCGACGGCGTCATCCTGGCCGGGATCCGTGTCGATGATGATCTTGCGTGATTGAGGCATTTCAATTCCTTGTTTGGCGGGGCCATGGACTTGGATGAATCTGATCCGAAACATCCGAAGGACGCCGAAGCGGCCGCGAGCTGCCATGTCGAACCGCTCGACCGGGCAAGACTGTCCCGGCCTGCGCGCTTCTCCCTGCATCCGCTCGCCGTTTCAAGCGCCATGTCGATCATTCCTGTGAGTCCACGATCTGGTCTTTTTGGGCGGGTCTTTTGACGGCTTGAACTTGGTCGCGGGGCGGACCATATCAAGGCCATCGGGAAAAATGCCATCTGGGTTTTTCCACTTTATGTCGCTCTTGAGAGGACAGTGTAACATGAGCCGAATGACGCCCTTTTCCAGCCCGCTTCTCCTTGGTTTCGACGCCATGGAGAAAACGCTGGAGCGCCTTGCGAAGTCCGGTGACAGCTACCCTCCCTACAACATCGAACGCCTCAGCGGCGCCGACGGCAAGACCGAAAGGTTGCGCATCACATTGGCGGTCGCCGGTTTCGCCGAATGCGATCTCGATGTCACCACGGAGGAAAACCAGCTGGTCGTGCGCGGCCGTCAGACCGACGACACCGAGCGCGAATTTCTTCATCGCGGCATCGCCGCGCGCCAGTTCCAGCGCTGTTTCGTGCTGGCCGACGGCATGCGGGTGATCGCGGCGGAACTGAAGAACGGCCTGTTGTCGATCGATCTCGATCGGCCGGAGTCCGAACGGCTGGTACGGAAAATAAACATATCGGTGAAAGACTGATCTTTACCGATGGCTCTCATGCGGGATGGCCTTGAGCGGCGTCCTCGCGCCAAGGAGGCTTTGAAATGACCAGAACTGAAAATATCACCATGACCAGCGGCGAATTCGCCCATCTCGGCGAGGGCTCGGTCGCTTATCTCAGAAAGGTCTCGAGCGACGAATTGCTCGGCCGTTTCCCGAATCTCGGTGAAATCGCGCCCGGTATGGAACTGTGGGCGCTGTTTGCCGCCAATGGCCAGCCGATCCTCCTCTCGGATGCGCGTGACCGCGCTCTGGCCGGCGCCATGGAGAACGACCTGACCACGGTCGCCATTCACTAGCCAGGCGCACCCGGCGAATAGCCGGGCTCAAACGAACAGGGCCGCCCACGGCGGCCCTTGGGTAAATTCAATCCAGAAAATATCAGGCCGCGTGCGAGGCTTGCGTATCCGACAGCAGCGCATGGATTGCGGCGGCGTCGCGCGTACCCCTGATCTTGGCCACCGTGTCGGCGTCGCGCAGCACCCGCGCGATGCGCGACAAGGCCTTGAGATGGTCGGCGCCCGCCCCTTCCGGCGCCAGCAGCAGAAACACCAGATCGACCGGCTGATCGTCCAGCGATTCGAAATCGACCGGCGTCTCCAGCCGGGCGAAAACCCCAGCGATGCGCTTCACGCCGGCCAGCTTGCCATGCGGAATGGCGATGCCGTTGCCGACGCCGGTCGAGCCCAGCCGTTCACGCTGCAGGATGGTGTCGAACACTTCCCGCTCCGGAATGCCGGAAATCGCCGCGGCCCGTTCGGACAGCAATTGCAGCAGCTGCTTTTTGGAGTTCGCCTTCAACGCCGGCAGGATCGCCGGAACGTTGATAAGATCGCTCAGATCCATGCTTGAAAATCCTTATTCGCCTGCCGTCACCAGTCCCCACCCCTCGTGCGGCCGGCTTTTATCCCTGTGCGACCCTGGTCGTCACGCTTGTGCGACCTTGGTCGTGGACGGGTCGATCCAGCCGATGTTTCCATCGGGCCGGCGATAGACGATGTTGAGATGGTCGTTTCCGGCGTTGCGGAAGACGAAGACCGGGCTGTCCTTGGTGTCGAGCTCGATGACTGCCGACGCCACCGACATGGTCTTCAGCGTCATGGTCGATTCAGCGACGATGGCCGGCGCGAAATTGTCCGGCATGTCCTCGTCGTCATCGGCCAGCGGCGCCATCACCGTGTAGGCGATGTCGGTCAGGTCGCCGTTGGCGCTGCCCGAATTGTGCGATTTCAGCCGCCGCTTGTAGCGCCTCAGGCGGGTTTCCAGGCGATCCGCCGCGGCCTCGAAGGCCAATGTCGGATCCTGGGCATCGCCGGTGGCTTGCAGCGAAGCGCCGGAATCGAGCCGGATCATGCAATCCGCCGAATAGCGCGAGCCCGATTTGATGACCGTGACGTGTCCGGCAAAGCCGCGGTCGAAATATTTGCCGATCGCTTCGCCGACACGATCGTTGATGCGTGTGCGGAACGCATCGCCGATATCCATGTGTTTTCCCGATATGCGCAGATTCATCTGAAAACTGACCTTCCTTGCTCAGGCTTCAAACTGGCCCGAGTTTATACTCGTGGTCCGTGCGCACAAGCTTTGCGGCGTCACGAGCGCCGATTTTAAATCCGAACTTTCCGGTTGATCACAAGCCGCCCTTTGACCGTCCCGAGGCCAACGTCGTGACGGACCATCCGCATGCGGGCATCTCGCCCTTCTCATGCGGGCGGGCTTCTAGCCACTTCACCGCGGCTTGTCAATGAAGTGCTGGTCTGTGGAAAGATCCAACCGTATCAGCGCCCGGCGCTGGCCAGCGCCCGTTTCTCGCGCCGGCGCTGCACCGAGGAGGGAATATTCATGCCTTCCCGGTACTTGGCGACCGTCCGCCTGGCAATGTCGACGCCACTCTCCCGCAGCATGTCGACAATCGCATCGTCGGAAAGCACGTCGACGGGTTTTTCCTCGTCGATCAGCTGCTTGATGCGGTCACGCACCGATTCCGAGGAATGCGCATCGCCGCCGCCCGACGCGGCGATCGAGGCGGTGAAGAAATAACGCAGTTCGAACACGCCGCGCGGCGTCAGCATGTATTTGTTCGCGGTGACCCGGCTGACCGTCGATTCGTGCATGCCGATGGCGTCGGCCACCGTGCGCAGGTTGAGCGGCTTCAGCTGGCGCACGCCATGGACGAGGAAGGCATCCTGCTGGCGAACGATTTCCGAGGCGACCTTGAGGATGGTCTTTGCCCGCTGGTCCAGGCTGCGCGTCAGCCAGTTGGCGTTCTGCAGGCATTCGGCCAGGAAATCCTTTTCCGCCTGGTTCTTCGCCTGCGGCGAGACCTGGGCGAAATAGATATGGTCGACCAGCACGCGCGGCAGCGTTTCGGCATTGAGCTCGACCGTCCAGCTGCCGTCATTGGCCGCACGCACCTCGACATCGGCGACGATCGCGTCGCTGGCGCCGCCTGAAAACGCCATGCCCGGCCGCGGATCGAGTGCCCGGATCTCGGCCAGCATGTCGAGCAGATCCTCCTCGTCGACACCGCAGATCCGTTTCAGCGCATGGAAATCGCGCCGCGCCAGGAGTTCGAGATTGGCGACCAGCGCCTTCATCGCCGGATCGAGCCGATCGCGCACGGCGAGCTGCAGCGACAGGCATTCGGCAAGGTCGCGGGCAAACAGGCCGGCCGGCTCGAAAGTCTGGCACACCGCCAGGACCTTTCGTACCGCGGCAACGTCCGTGCCGAGACGGGTGGCGATCTCGGCCAGGTCGGCGCGCAAATAGCCGGTCTCGTCGAGGCCGTCGGCCAGGTTGGCGGCGATCAGCCGTGCCGCCGGATCGGCGAAGGCGAGCGCCACCTGTTCGCCGACATGGTCGCGCAGCGTGATCGCCGCGGCCGCCATATCGCCGGCATCAAAACCCTCGGATGAGGAGCCGGCGCCATTGCCGGATGCCGATTTCCATTGCGCCGTCAGGTCGGGACCGAGCCGCTCGCTCGTCCCCGGATCGTCGGGAAACAGGTTTTCGAGCGACGTATCGAGCTTGTCCGAGATCGCCTCGGCGCTCCACTGCGTCTCGTTTTCGAACCAGTCGCCGTCGGTGGTGGCTTGCGGCTCCGCCTCGATCTTCTGCGCCTGGTCGCTGGCGGCATCGTCCTGCGGTTCGGCGCGCTCCAGCAGCGGATTGCGCTCGATTTCCTCGTCGATGAAATGCTCGAGCTCGACATGGGTGAACTGCAGCAGCCGAATCGACTGCATCAGCTGCGGCGTCATCACCAGCGACTGCGATTGTCGTAGTTGTAGTTTGGCCGCCAACGCCATGGTCTGGTTTCAAACGCCTCGTCTACGCATCCGGACTTCCGGACAGGAATTTTGCAACCGGTATAGAAACTGGCCCGGCTTTTGCTTGTCAAGGCAATAGCTAGCAAAACTCGCTTACCGGAGCGTTATCTCGGCGCAAAATCAGAGAAAAAGAGCGTTCGGGGCACCAAAAATCGTGTCAGGAAACAAATTTCACGCTCAGAGCGTGAAACCCTCGCCGAGATAAAGCCGCCGCACATCCGGGTTTGCCACCACTTCGTCGGCCCGGCCATGGGTCAGCACCTGGCCGGCATGGATGATGTAGGCGCGGTCGATCAGGCCGAGCGTTTCGCGCACATTGTGATCGGTGATGAGCACGCCGATGCCGCGCGCCGTCAGGTGGCGCACCAATTGCTGGATATCGGCGACGGCGATCGGATCGATGCCGGCAAAGGGCTCGTCGAGCAGCATGTAGGCCGGGCGCGTCGCCAGCGCGCGCGCGATTTCCAGGCGCCGCCGCTCGCCGCCGGACAGCGACATGGACGGCGCCTTGCGCAGATGGCTGATGTGGAATTCCTCGAGCAGTTCGTCGAGGTTGCGCTCACGCTCTTTGCGGTTCTTTTCGACCACTTCGAGCACGGCGCGGATGTTCTGTTCGACGCTCAGGCCGCGAAAGATCGAGGCTTCCTGCGGCAGATAGCCGATGCCGAGGCGCGCGCGCCGGTACATCGGCATCGAGGTGACGTCGAAGCCGTCGATTTCGATCGTGCCCTCATCCACCGGCACCAGGCCGGTGACCATGTAGAAGCAGGTCGTCTTGCCGGCGCCGTTGGGGCCGAGCAGCCCGACGGCCTCGCCGGCGCGCACGCCTATGGTGACGCCGCTGACGACTTTACGGCCCTTGTAGCTCTTGGTCAGACCCTTGGCGATCAGGGTTCCCTTGAACTTTCCCTTATCGACGGTCATCGTGGACGGCGCCGAAAGCTTGCCGGCGGCCCGTCCCGGAAGACGCGCCGTCAGCGACGACAGGCTGACCATCAGGGGTTCGCCGCTCCCGATTTCGGCGGCGGTGTGATCGACATCACGACGCGTTTCCCGGCGCATGGATCAACCTGGGCCAGCCCGGTTTTCATCTGCACGACGAGCTTGCAGCCGACCAGAACGTTGTCGTTTTGGGAGAGCACCACCTTCTGACCCGAAAGCACCAGAACCTGGCTCTTCATATCGAAGCTGCCTTGATCGGCGGTCGCGACCTGCGCATCCGACTTGATGTAAACCTTGTCGGAAATCTCCAGGTGATCGATGTTGGCCGAGCCGGTCATCGCCGCACCCGCGGCTTCCGTGCCCTTGGCCGCGGCGTTGGGGTCCTTGACATAATAGACCGTCATCTTGCCGGCCTTCATCAGCGTCGGCCCCTGGACGACGCTGACATTGCCCGTGAAGATGGCGACATTGTCGGCCTGGCGGACTTCCAGCTTGTCGCTTTCAATCTGGATCGGCTTGTCGCCGGACAGTTTGAGACCTGATTGGGTGGTGGACTGCGCCAATGACGGCACCAGTCCAAGCAGCAGCAACGCCGAAGTTGCAGCCACGAGCCGCGTCGAACTACTGAGCCGCATTGGTTTCTCCGCTGTTTCCCTCTGCCGTCTTCAAGCCGGCGGAATCGATGTTGACGCGCACTTTGTTCTCGAAAACCAGAACCTTGCCATTGTCCTGGACCGACATCGAATCCGCCGTGATCCGTGACCCCACACGGCTGACATCGACGGGATCTCCCGTCTTCATAGTGCCTTTGCCCATGTCGAGGAAGACCGATTTGAACTTGGCCTGCATGCCGTCGGTCGTGGTGATGATAACGTCGCTGGTCAGGTTCATCGTATTGCCGTTGCGATCGTAGGTGCCGCGCGAAGCCTTGATCGCCGCCACATTGTCGGGCCCGACCGGCACCTTGGCGTCTATGCCTTCCAGTTCGATGATCCCTTGCGTGCTGACATCCTGGATGGCGCGCAGCGCGGTCATCGAATAGGGCTGCTTCTGCTTGGTGAACCCGTTGAGCTTGGGATTGGCCATCACCAGCTTGCCGTTGGAAAAGGCGGTGCCTTCCGCCTGGACCGCGACCGAGACCGGTGCGGCGAGATAGGAATAGACCGGGAAAGCGATGGCGATCAGGGCCGCGGCCAGCGGCACGGCAAACTTGAGAACGCGCACGCGGCGCGAATGACGTTGGGCGCGGTCGAAAGCATCGCCACGCATCCGGCCGTCCGCCGTGGGGACCAACTCCGTCTCGGCGTTGGTCGGTTCAATCGGTCGCGCTAACATTCACTGCTTTCTTCTAAACCCCTGCCCACCTGAAAACACCGCCTATAGGTGGGACGCCCGCGCCTTCAAGCAAGCACAAGCCCATGAAAACTGCAAAAATGTGACCGCCGCTTTTGTACAGATGAAAACGAGATCTGCACAACTGCGCGTTCTTCATTAGCAGAAACGGACATGCGGCGTAAGATTTGTCAGCTGTCGGTCTCGTCGCCAGACCTCGCGGCGATCACACAAATGCGTGAAGAGACCTGTGCCCGAAGCGGGGCGGATGCCCGCCTGGCCGGCCCGGTCGATCGTGCATCCGGCACGGCCATCGCGGCCGTCCGCGCGGATTGTCTCGTCGTGCTGGAAAGAGAATTGCTTCCAGATGGGCGGATCATGGTCTAGAAGCGTGTCTTCCCGCCGACTGAAAGGCTGACCATGGTACCGAGAGCCGACGACCTGATCGACCGCCGCCGCTTGCGGCGCAAACTGACATTCTGGCGCGTTGCGGCCATCGGCATCGTGGCACTCGGGGTGATTGCGCTTTCGGTCTGGTTCTACGGCGACGACTTCGCCGGCGCGGCCGTCGACCATATCGCCAAGGTCAGGATCGAAGGCACCATCACCGAGGACGAGGAACTGATCAAGCGGCTGGAAACCATCCGCCAGTCGTCGAAGGTGAAAGGCGTGATCCTGTCGATCGATTCGCCCGGCGGCACCACAGTCGGCGGTGAATCGATCTATGAAGAGGTGCGCAAGCTGGCAGCCGACAAGCCGGTGGTCGCGGAAGTCGGCACGCTCGCCGCATCGGCGGGCTACATGATCGCCAGTGCCGCCGATCACATCGTTGCCCGCAAGACCTCGATCGTCGGCTCGATTGGCGTGCTGATCCAGTATCCGGACGTCAGCGGCCTGATGGACAAGCTCGGCGTCAAGCTGGAGGAAGTGAAATCCTCGCCGCTGAAAGCCTCGCCGTCTCCCTTCAAGCCGACCAATGACGACGAACGCGCCATGGTCCGCAAGCTCATCCTCGACAGCTACGACTGGTTCGTCGGCATCGTTGCCGAACGCCGCAAGATGACCCGCGAGCAGGCGCTGGCGCTTGCCGACGGCTCGATCTTCACCGGTCGCCAGGGCGTCGCCAACGGGCTGATCGATGCCGTCGGCGGCGAGACCGAAGCGGTCGACTGGCTGGCGACCAAGGGCGTCGATGCCAAACTCAAGGTGGTCGAGTGGAAGGACACGGAACAGCGCGGCGGCTTCCTGTTCTCGAAAGCGATGGCGCAAACGATCGGCAGCGCGCTCGGCCTGCCGGCCTACAGCGGCGATGTCATTCATGAACTCGGCGCCGACCGCTTGTTTCTTGACGGTCTCGTTTCCGTCTGGCACCCTTGAGATGCCGTTTGGGGCGAGTGAAAAAGCAAATAAAATCATCCTCATAATTTTGACCGCACTGCTTTCACGGGGACCCGTCTGATGATCAAGTCCGAACTTGTGCAGATTATTGCCACGCGCAATCCGCATCTTTTCCTGCGCGACGTTGAAAACATCGTCGGCGCGATCTTCGATGAAATCACCGACGCTCTCGCCGAGGGCAACCGGGTCGAGTTGCGCGGTTTCGGCGCTTTTTCGGTGAAAAACCGTCCCGCCCGCACCGGTCGCAATCCGCGCACCGGCGAATCCGTCGAGGTCGAGGAGAAATGGGTGCCGTTCTTCAAGACCGGCAAGGAGTTGCGTGAAAGGCTGAACGGCGGCAAGTAGGCGCGGCGTCAGCGCCAGACGGCCTTTCGGAGAGGCCAGCTTCCGACGGAAAACATCATGTTCAATCGCTTCATGCTCATCGTGGTCTTCGTGCCCCTGGCGATCATCCTGATCGCGCTCGCCGTGGCCAATCGCGAACTGGTCTCCTTCACGCTGGACCCGTTCAATCCCGGCAATCCAAAGCTGACGCTGACCTTGCCGCTGTTCATCTTCCTGTTCCTGGCTCTCGCCGTCGGCATGGTCGTCGGCAGCCTGGCGACCTGGGTCAAGCAGGGCCGCTATCGCAAGCTGGCGCGCCAGCGCGGCGTCGAGGCCGAGAACCTGCGCCAGGCGGTCAGCCGCGCGCCGGCGGCACCGCAAGGCTCGCCCCAAGGGTCGGCCCAAGGGTCGGCCGAAGGGTCGGCCGAAGGGTCGGCCCAGGGATCGACATTGCCGAAGCCGACGAGTTGAAACGTCGGCCGGGGATGAAGTTGCCGGCTCTCGCAACATTTTTCAGGCGATGGGCAAGACCCTTGGCCTGATCCTGTTCTTCGAGCGTGAAGCATCATCCCGATAAGGGAAGCCGGTTTTCGGGATGTTCAAACAATAAACAAGACGACGGAGCGTATTTGACTTCGAACTCATGTAAAATGCTCCAAGGTCACAGGCTCTGACATCGGTCCGGGCGTAGACCTTTGGGGGGTGAAACATGGCGGGGAATATAGCTTTCGGCATGGTGCCGCGACTGCCCGACAAATGGTGGGATGGCACTGACGCCGACACGGTCTGGCCGACCTGGGGCAAGAACACCTTGTATCTATGGGGTGCCAATTCCGGCAATCAGTTCATAGCCCGCGGGCAACCGCTGAACGGCGGCGGCATGGCGAGCGTCCAGAAGGGTCCGACACGCGGCCGGGGCCACCCGCAATATATCGGCATCGACACGATGGAGCTGTCGCCAAAGGCCAATGACGGTGTCTTCGATAGCCTCAAAACCAGCCTGAACGGCGGCGAGGACATCGTCGTGCCGGTCTATATGAAGCACGGCGATGCCAACAATGGCAGTTTCGGCCTCGGCACCGGCTACGGCCTCGACGTCCAGGATCACGTCCAGATCCACGCTTATGTCTGGGCAAAGCTGCTGGAATTGATCGTTGTCGCCGCAAAGACCGACATCCCCTCGGTGATGTGGACGCCTGATGTCACCCAGGCGACGCACGAATTGAGGAACAGCACGCGCGTGGCCTTGCCCGACCTGGCGGCGGTGAAAGCCTGGGCTGCCACGCTTGCCGCGGCGAGTTGATCATCGCTTGACCGGCATGCCCCGACGGGGCATTCCAGCCATTCGATGATAGCGGGGTGATGCCATGAGGATGATTGATGCCGACGCGGTCGACCGTGCGCTCAGTTTTTCCGGCCTGGTCGAGACGCTGCGCGCGGCCTTTCGCGATGGTGCAGTGCAACCGGTAAGGCATCACCATACGGTCGAACGGCCCGACGGCGCCGCCTCGACACTGCTTTTGATGCCGGCATGGACCGATTTCAACGCCGCCGGCACGTCGGCCAGCGGTCACATCGGCGTCAAGATCGTCACCGTCTCGCCCGACAACAACACCATCGGCAAGCCCGCGGTGATGGGCCTCTATCTTCTGCTCAACGGTGCCACCGGCGAACCTGAAGCCTTGATCGACGGCCAGCGGCTGACGCAGTGGCGCACCGCCTGCGCTTCGGCGCTCGCGGCCTCCTATCTCGCCCGCGACGATGCCTCGAGGCTGCTTGTGGTCGGCGCCGGCGCGCTGTCGCCCTTCCTCGCCAAGGCGCATTGCGCCGTGCGGCCGATCAAGGCCATCCGCATCTGGAACCGCACCCCGGCCAATGCCGAGAAGGTCGCCGCCGATCTGTGCGCCGAAGGCTTCGCGGCCAGCGCCGCAAGCGACCTCGACGCCGAACTTGGGCAGGCCGACATCATCTCCTCGGCGACGATCACCGCCACACCGCTGATCAAGGGCGCCCTGTTGCGGCCGGGAACCCATGTCGACCTGGTCGGCGGCTTCACCCCGACGATGCGCGAAAGCGATGATGACGCGATCGCGATTGCCCGCGTCTATGTCGACACCCGCGCCGGCGCCACCAAGGAGGCTGGCGACATCGTCCAGCCACTGGCCTCCGGCGTGCTGAAGCCGGACGCCATCGTCGCCGATCTGCACGAACTGGCGCGCGGCCAGAAGAAGGGTCGCGAGAGCGCAGGTGAGATCACGCTGTTCAAGTCGGTCGGCGCAGCGCTTGAGGACCTTGCCGCCGGCATTGCCGTCTACAAGGCACTCAAGGCCTAGAGCACGTCCCGCGATCAATGAATCGATTGTGATGTGACGTCGGGCTTCGCGGGTGATTCAACATCCACTTTGATGAGGTGGATGATGGGAAGAGCACTGAGCGACGATCTTCGATCGCGGGTCTTGAAGGCTTCGGACGCGGGCATGTCTGCCCGGCAGGCGGCGGCGCGGTTCGGCGTCGGCATATCGAGTGCAATCCGGTGGATCGCACGGGCGAAGATCGGCGAGCGGACGCCGCGGCCGCAAGGCCGTCGACGCGCGTCCAGCCTCGATGCGCATAAAGCCTTCATCGTGGGGTTGATCGATGAGCGCAAGGACATCACGCTGAACGAGATGGTAGAGCGGCTGGCGGTCGAGCGATCGGCTCGGATCAGTCGCAGCGCCTTAAGCGCCTGGCTTGGCCGGCACGGCTGGACGTTCAAAAAAAGTCCGCACATGCACTGGAGCAGGATCGTCCCGACATCCTGAAGCGCCGTCGTGCGTGGTTCGACGGCCAACTCGACCTCGATCCGGCAAAGCTGGTGTTCATCGATGAAACTGGACTATCGACCAAGATGGCCCGGCTGCGGGGCCGTGCGCCATGCGGTGAGCGTTGCCGGGCGGGCGTGCCGCACGGCCATTGGAAAACCACCACCTTCACCGGCGCACTGCGGCTGACGGGCATGACCGCCCCGTTCGTCTATGACGGCGCCATGAACGGCAACGTATTCCTGGCCTATGTCGAGCAGGTGCTGGTCCCGACCCTGTCGGAGGGCGACATCGTCGTGATGGACAACCTTCCCGCCCACAAGGCCGCCGGCGTTCGCGATGCAATCGAGACGACCGGCGCGAGGCTCATGTTCCTGCCGCCCTACAGCCCCGACTTCAATCCGATCGAAAACGCCTTCTCAAAACTCAAGGCTCTTATGCGGGCCAAAGCCGAGAGGACAATCACAGCCCTGTGGACCGCCGTCGGATCGCTCGTCGACCTCTTCACCCCAGCCGAATGCCAGAACTACTTCAAGGCCGCAGGTTATGACCCAGATTAAACCGGACGTGCTCTAGTTTGCTGCCGCGGCAATTTTGGCGCCCATCGCCTCGGCGATCAGCGAAAAATCATGGGCGCTGATTTCGAAGAGGCCAAAGCGAAGCTGATAACCCCAATTCGACTTGCCGGCGGTGAAGTCCAGCCTGTCGAGCAGCGGCTTGATCGATGTTTCCTCGGCCTTTGTCCACTCGACATCGCGCCGGAACGGCGTGAAGCCGCCGCCCATATCGCCCTGATAGGGCTCGCCTTCCCGCACGGTGCCGATCGCCGTAAGGGCCTGCAGACCGTCCTTTTCGCCTAAAATGGTGGTTGGCGAATAATAGACGATGCCGTCGCCGGGTTTGACGCGGCGCAGCGGTGCCGCCTTGCCGTGATTGACCTGCATGAAGCCGCCCTGACGGCCGCGCCGGACGTGTTCGGCCGAGGCAACGGCGATCCAGTACGCGCTCATTTCTGTTCCCCATTGGCCTGTTCCCCATCGGACAGCCAGTAGACGCGCAGGCGATGGTTGTCGGGATCGAGCGCCACGAAGGTGCGGCCGAAATCCATGTCGGTCGGCGTCTGCAGGATTTTCAGCCCGCGCCTGGACCAGTCGGCATGGGCGGCATCGACCGCATCCGGCGTATCCAGCGCAAAGACGATTTCGGCGCCGCCGCCTGCTGCGGTCGCGGCCGGCTCCACCGTATGGCGCGACCAGAGGCCGAGCTTGAAGCCCGCGTCGAGCACGAACAGCACGAAGGTCGGCGAACTTTCGACCGGCTCGCGACCGAGCAGCGCGCTGTAGAAGGCACCGCTCTGCTGTGGTTGGTCGACATAGAGGATGACGAAATTCGGGGATGTCATGTCTGCTCTCCAAGGTTCAGCGTTTCGACCTGGCGACAATAGGATGGACTACTGTCAGATTCTGGCAGTAGCCGTCACGAGCCGCGCGGCTTGTCGAGCGTCGCCCGCCATTCCTTCAGCAGCGCCTGGCGACGACGCGGATAGCGCCTGTCGGTGGCCTTGAGCTCTGCGATGCGATCGGCGCGAAAATGCCGGAAATCCTGCCGCATCTCGCACCACGCCACCACGACCCGCACCTTGTCGAAGAACCCCAACGCAAACGGCCAGACCACGCGTTCGGAGGCGGCGCCGCCAGCGTCGCGATACAAAAAGCCGAGCTTGCGCTCGTTGCGGATGGCCTGCCGCACCAGTCCGAGGTCGATGCCCTCGACAGCTGCGTCGGGAGGTCCGACGAGCAGCGTCGAGGCGTCGAGATCCTCGCGCAGATCGTCCGGCAGCACGGCCGCGATCTTCGCCAGCGCGTTGGCGGCAGCGGCCGAGAGGCGCCGGTCCGGCTGCTTGGCGACCCAGCGCGAGCCGAGCACGATGGCCTCGATCTCCTCGTCGCTGAACATCAGCGGCGGCAGCATGAAGCCGGGCTTGAGCACATAGCCCAGGCCAGCTTCACCTTCGATCGGTGCGCCCTGGCCTTGCAGCGTGGCGATGTCGCGGTAGAGCGTGCGGATCGAAATCCCGAGTTCAGCGGCCAGCGCCTGTCCGCTCACCGGCCGGCGGTGCCGGCGTAGCGTTTGGATCA
Source organism: Mesorhizobium calcicola (assembly GCF_042682105.1). NCBI lineage: Bacteria > Pseudomonadati > Pseudomonadota > Alphaproteobacteria > Hyphomicrobiales > Phyllobacteriaceae > Mesorhizobium > Mesorhizobium calcicola. The sequence continues at coordinate 32,792 of NZ_JBHUGY010000025.1, read as the reverse complement.
GGTCGAGCAGGCGTTCTGAGCGGGACATGATTCTCGGGACTTGGGACAAGGCCACGATAGAACCGCAGGAGCGCGGCAGGAAGCCAGGACGGTTTTCCCATCCGGCGACGCCGCCGCGCCACTTCGCTCGGAGGTCAGAGCCGAAACACCTTGACCTCATTGCCGCGCTCCAGCGCCTTGTTGGCGATGAAGATCTCCGCTTTCGACTGTTCGGCCTCGCGATCAGCGAGAACCCGCAGCATCGCTTCCAGCCGCCTCAGCGCGATCGCCCTGTTGCGGTGTTGCGAGCGTTCGTTGCGTGCCGTCACCACAATACCCGTCGGCAGATGGACGGCCCGCACGGCGCTGTCGGTGGTGTTCTGATGCTGTCCGCCGGGTCCGCCGGCGCGCAGCGTCTCAAAACGAACATCCGACACCGCGATCGAAGCCGCGGCAGGCGCCGCCGCCGCCAGGTCCACCGTCTTCACGCCGACGAACCAGTTCTGGCGCTTGTGGCCTGCACGCACCGGGCTTTTGAAGACGAACTTGACGGTGCCGCAATACTCCCGCGCGAGCGCTTCGGCGTTGCGGCCCTCGAGGCTGAGCACGGCGGATTTGGCGCCATGCCGGTCCGGCCTGTGACCAAAGGAGGCCTCGCAGGTGCAGCCGAGCCGAACGGCTTCCTTCTCGATGGTCTCCACCAGCGCCATCAAGGCGATGCGGCATTCGACCGGTCCGTTGCCTGAGGTGACGAGCATGTCAATCGCGGCCATGGTTCGCCCTCCTTGCCATACGTTCGCGAGATGGATTCTTGCGTGTCCGATCGGGCGGGCCTTCCATCGCCTTCTTGTAGGTCACCAGCGGCTTCATTGCCGCAAGCCGCACGACCAGGGCGGCATCGGCAAGGTCTTGAACCACCTGTCCGGCGTCCTTGTAGGCGGGCGCCGCTTCCTCGATGACCAGGTTGCGGTCGTCGCAGATCAATTGCCCGCCCCAGGCATTTCTGAGCAAGGCGTCGCGCTCCGACCTGTTGCGCCCGGCACGGCCGTGCATGGTGGCACGGTCGTATTTGCGGCCGGCACCGTGCGAAATGCCGCCGAGCGATAGGCCCGTACCGTTGAGCGCCCGCACGACATAGCTCAGGCTGGCGCGCGAACCGGCGATCGGTGCGACATCTCCCGCCCGTACCGCGGCCGAGCCCTTGTGGTGGACGAAACCATCGGCCCGGTCGCGGACAAGGTTATGCGGCACATCAGCCACCAGCCGGGCTTCGCTGCGCAAGGCGCTGGCCGCGCGCTCGGCGATCAGCCTGCGGTTGAGCGACGCCCAGGTGACGCAAATATCATGCTGACGACGCCAGTCCTTGCCCGCGGCCGACTCCGGATCGAGCCCGGCCGTCACCGCCGACTGGAAATCCAGCATCTGCCCGAAGACAAAGGCACCAAGCCCGCGCGAGCCGGAATGCACCAGCAGATAGAGCTTCTGGCGGTCGAACAGGCCTTCCCCAGCCGCATCGGTCTGGTCGACCGCTTGCAGCTCGCAGAAATGGTTGCCGCCGCCGATCGTGCCCAGCGCATCCGGATAGAGATCCGTCGGCAGGTCAGAGGCAGCGAGCGCCGCATGCGGGTCGATATCCTCCGCTTCGGTCCGGCGCAGGCATTCGACAGCCTTGTCGATCCTGAGCTTGCGCAACGGCAGGTCGAGCTCGAACAGCGACATGCCGCAGCCAATGTCGTTGCCGATCAGTTGCGGATGCAGCCGTTCTGACAGCACGGCAATGCCGGTCGGACCGTATTTGCCGGGATGCAGGTCTGGAAAGGCCGCAACCGAGGTGACGCCGGGCAAGGCCGCGACGTTCCCGAGCTGCTGGAGCGCCGCGCCCTCGATCCATGTCTGCGGCGAAAAACAATGCTGGATGTGCGCAGCAGGTGCTGCGCACGACGAAGGGAGGCCGAGGCCTCCGATAAAATTGCCCATGATGGAACACTTCTGGATAAAGGTCACAAACCGGACGCCGTCAGGCATCCGTTCGACCGGCGGCAAGTCAGCAAAATGCTGGCCTACGCCGGAACCCTCGAGGGGTGCGCGGTGAAGATGGTCGTCATCTTTCGCTCCCGTTCCAGAAACAACAATGCGGCCCCTCATAAACGAAGCGCGCGAAAAAACAAGCGTGACGCCTTTTCAACAGCAAACGACATGGCACCCGGCAGGAACACCTTCGGCATCCACCCCGTTGTCCCGAAATGACGGAGATACGCGGCTTTCTGCTGTTCTGGTGTGCCCTGACCGCCACCATCGCAGCGCTCAGCCTTGGACCGTCCTTCGCTCATGTCCTGGAATCGGTTCCTCGGCTGACCAAATGGTCGCCATCCCTCTGGCCTGAGACCACCGTTTTCAATGGCCAGTTCGTGCTGTTTGCGGATTGGCGCTCCCTTGGACACAGCTGCAATCGTCTGTCCGGGACTTCTGGCATGGCTGCTGCGTGCCGATCGTCCGGCCTTCTGGTTCGTGCTGGCTGCTGCCGTGCTTTATGCCGTCTCCCTGGCGGTGTGGTCTGTTCTGGTCAATCCGGCGAATGATGTTCTGGGGACGTGGGTGCCCGGACCTATTCCGGAAAACTTCGATACGATCCGGCTGCGTTGGGAAACCGGCCACATGGTTGTCACGGGCATCAAGGCCGCCGGTTTCGTATCACTGATTGTCGGCCTGCTTTCGATCGGGCATGGCTGACCAGTTGAAATCGTCGACAGATCGCCGTTTGTTGCGCACAAGGGTGAAGCTGTGGCAGAAGCGGGCCGAACCGCCGGAGATGCTGCTTCTTGAAGTCTTTTCGCGACAAACGCCGCGACGGCCGCCCGCACCAGCCGGCGAAGAGCGGGCCCCCGCAGCCGCGCCGGACGGAGAATCCGTCGGCGGTTAAAGCAGATACCAGGCCGCGCGAACCTCGTGACGTGAAACCGGATAGCCAGCCCGCGCCGAAACCAGAGCCGCGCGTCCTTGCCCGCCGCGATGGCGCCCTGCCGACCGAGCACCTTCCTGTGATCCTCGAAGTGGCGCCGAATGCCGATTATGCGCTGCTCGACAGCGGCGCCGGGCAGAAGCTCGAACAATATGGCCCCTACCGCATCGTGCGGCCCGAGGGCCAGGCGATCTGGCAAAAGGCCTTGCCGGCAAAAGACTGGGAGCGCGCCGACGCCATCTTCACCGGCGATACCGACGAGGAAGGCATCGGCCGCTGGCGCTTCCCCAAGACGCCGCTCGGCGAGACCTGGCCGATGAAGCATGACGGCATCGACTATCTCGGCCGTTTCACCTCGTTTCGCCATGTCGGCGTCTTCCCGGAGCAAGCCTCGCACTGGGACCACATGGCCGGGCTGATTGCGGCCGCCAAACGGCCGGTCAAGGTATTGAATCTGTTCGGCTATACTGGTCTCGCCTCGCTGGTGGCGGCCCGCGCCGGCGCCGAGGTCACCCATGTCGATGCCTCGAAGAAAGCGATCGGCTGGGCTCGCGAAAACCAGGAGATGGCCGGGCTCGGCGGCAAGCCGATCCGCTGGATCGTCGACGACGCGGTGAAATTCGCCGAGCGTGAGGAACGCCGCGGCAGCCGCTACGACATCATCCTGTTCGACCCGCCGGCCTATGGTCGTGGCCCCAAGGGCGAGGTCTGGCAATTGTTCGAGGACCTGCCAGATTTGACCGACCTCTGCCGTTCGATCCTGACGCCGAAGCCGCTTGCCGTGGTGCTGACGGCCTATTCGATCCGCGCTTCGTTCTTCGCCGTTCATGCCCTGATGCGCGACACCTTTGCCGGCATGGGCGGCACGGTCGAATCAGGTGAGCTGATCATCCGTGAAAAGTCCGCCGGCCGGGCGCTTTCGACCTCATTGTTTTCGCGTTGGGTGGCCTGAATGAACGAGCGGCATGCAGGCGCACCCGGGCTGGTGAAGGAAGTGACCAGCCTCGCCAACCCGCTGGTCAAGGACATCAAGGCGCTGGCCCTGAAGAAATTCCGCGATCAGCAGAATGCCTTCATGGCCGAGGGACTGAAGCTGGTTATCGACGCGCTCGATCTTGGCTGGCAGATCAGGACACTGGTGTTCGCCAAGGCCGGACGCGGCAACGCCGCGGTGGAGAAGGTCGCGGCGCGCACGGTGGCCGCCGGCGGCACAGTGCTCGAAGTGTCGGAAAAAGTGCTCGTCGCCATCACCCGCCGCGACAATCCGCAAATGGTTGTCGGCGTCTTTTCGCAAAAATTCCTGCCGCTGAAGGATGTCCGCGCCGACAATGGCGATGTCTGGGTGGCGCTCGACCGGGTGCGCGATCCCGGCAATCTCGGCACCGTCATCCGCACCGTCGATGCGGTCGGCGCCAAGGGTGTCATCCTGGTCGGCGACACCACCGATCCCTTTTCCGTCGAGACGGTGCGCGCCACCATGGGTTCGATCTTCGCCGTGCCGGTGGCCAAGGCGACGACCGAGGCCTTCCTTGCCTGGCGAGGCGGGTTTTCGGGCCTCGTCGCCGGCACCCATTTGAAAGGCGCCGTCGACTACCGCTCGGTCGATTTTTCCCGCGGCCCGGTGCTGCTGATGATGGGCAACGAGCAGCAGGGGCTGCCCGAAAGCCTGGCGGCGAGTTGCGACAGGCTGCTTAGAATTCCGCAAGCGGGCCGCGCCGATTCGCTCAATCTTGCGGTTGCCACCGGCATCATGCTGTTCGAGATCCGGCGCGGCGCACTGAGGCTCGAACCAATCGTGGACCCGCAATGAAGGTTGCCCGCCTGTGAGATCATGGTCCCCTTACGCGTTGCTTGTCATCGCGGCCATAGCGCTCGACCAGTGGATAAAACACCTGGTCGAGACCGGCCTGCCCTTTCAGGAAAAGCTCGACCTCGTGCCTTTCCTGGCGCTGTTTCGCACCTACAACACCGGCATCGCCTTCTCGATGTTCTCGTCCTTCGGCGACACCGGGCTGATCGTCATTTCGCTGGCGGTCGTTGCCTTCGTGCTGTTCCTGGCGACGCGCATCGCGCCGTCCCAGATCCTTGCCCGCACCGGCTTTGCGCTGATCGTCGGCGGCGCGCTCGGCAATCTGATCGACCGCGCCGTCTACGGCCACGTCGTCGATTACATTTTATTCCACACGCCGGTCTGGTCCTTCGCCATCTTCAACCTTGCCGATGCCTTCATCTCGGTGGGCGCGGCACTGGTCGTCTTCGACGAACTGTTCGGCTGGCGGCGCGAGCCCAGACCTTCGAACGATTGACCCCGTGCGGCCATCGCCGCACAGTCCATGTCGCCAAACAAGATCGCGGAGAAAGAGATGCCCGAAACCTTCAAAGCCATCCTCGTCTCGCGTGACGCCGAGAAAAAGCAGTCGGTAACCGTAACCGATCTCACCGAAGCCGACCTGATGGAAGGCGACGTCACCGTTGCGGTCGAGGCAACGACGGTGAACTACAAGGACGGCCTTGCCATCACCGGCAAGGCGCCGGTGGTGCGGCGCTGGCCGCTGGTGCCGGGTATCGATTTCGCCGGCACCGTCATCTCGTCTTCGCATCCCGACTGGCGCGCCGGCGACAAGGTCATCCTGAACGGCTGGGGCGTCGGCGAAACCCATTTCGGCGCGTTTGCGGGGCGTGCCCGCGTCAAGGGCGATTGGCTGGTGCCGCTGCCGCAAGGCATCAGCGCGCACGATGCAATGGCGGTCGGCACCGCCGGCTATACAGCCATGCTGTGCGTCATGGCGCTGGAGCGGCACGGCATCCTGCCCGATCGCGGCCCGGTGGTGGTGACGGGAGCGGCCGGTGGTGTCGGCTCGGTCGCGGTCTCGATCCTGTCCAGTCTCGGCTACCATGTCATCGCGTCCACCGGTCGCAACGCCGAAAGCCCCTATTTGATCAACCTTGGCGCTGCCGAAGTGATATCGCGCGACGAGCTTGCCCAGCCGTCCAAGCCGCTGGCCAAGGAGCGCTGGGCCGGCGGTGTCGACGCGGTCGGCAGCCACACGCTGGCCAATGTCCTGTCGATGACCTCTTATGGCGGTGCGGTCGCCGCCTGCGGCCTGGCCGGCGGCATGGACCTGCCGACCAGCGTCGCCCCCTTCATCCTGCGTGGCGTCTCGCTGCTCGGCATCGATTCGGTGATGGCGCCGAAGGCAGTCCGCCTCGAAGCATGGCGGCGCATCGGCACCGACCTCGATCTGCACAAGCTCGCCAGCCTGTCGACGACCATCGGTTTCGACGGCATCATCGATGCCGCCCGCGACATCGTCGACGGCAAGATCCGCGGGCGCGTCGTCGTGGATATGTGAACCGCTCGACTGCCTGGAGAAGGCGGACGGAATTGCCACGTCCGGTGGCAAATCCATCGTCGCCCCGGCAAAAAGCGCTCATCCGCTAAAATTCGAACGATCCGCCGCAATTTTCCATAATGTCTGTCTGGCAAGGATTTCGCATGATCGCGGAATCCGGCAGCCAACAGGCGGACACTGGCGAAGGCATCGATGGGGCGCCCCCACCGGTGTCGACGCGGCGCTTTGTCGCCGCGCCGCCGCTGGTGCCCGGACCGGAACCCGCCAGGCGGGAAGGCCGCCTTCCGTTCCTGGCCTTCGTCGCCATCGTCGTCCTGGCAGGCCTGGCGCATCTGACCGGGGCACCGGTCTTTATCAGCGTCGCATTGCTGGCAATCGGCCTCGCCGGCCTTGCCATGCATCTGCGCACCAGGCGGAGCGAACACCGCACCGCGGCGCTGCTTGACGAGACCACCGCCCGCAGCCGCGCCGAGATCGAGACGCTGGCCGACCGCATGTGGGAAATGCAGGAGAGCGAGGAACGCTTTCGCGGCCTGATCGACGCACTTGGCGACCTCGTCATTCATCGCGACCGCGATGGCTACATCGTCTATGCCAACAAGGTCTTTGCGGATCTCGTCGAAACCGACCAGCGCGACCTGGCCGGCAAGACGCTGGCTGAACTCGGCATCGATGTCGGCATCGTTCCCGATGCCGCCTTTTCCGACCATGAGTGCCTGAGCTCCACCGATGTCGCCATCCGCACGCCCAGCGGTCCGCGCTGGTTTTCGTGGATCGAACTGTCGGTGCGCGACAAGGACAGCGGCGCCGCGTCGCATCGCGCCATCGCCCGCGACATCACCGCCCGCAAACGGGCCGAATCCTCGCTGATCACCGCTCGCGAGCGGGCCGAATATGCCAGCCAGGCCAAATCGCGCTTCCTCGCCACGGTCAGCCATGAAATTCGCACGCCGATGAACGGCATCATGGGCATGGCCAGGTTGCTGGCCGACACCAGCCTGTCGCCGGAGCAGCAGACCTATGTCGGCGCCGTCTCGACCTCGGCCAGCGCATTGCTCGCCCTGATCGAGGATCTGCTCGATTACTCCAAGATCGAGGCAGGGCGCTTCGACCCGGAACCGCAGCCGATGTCGGTGCGCGAGATCGCCGACAACATCATCGAATTGCTGGCTGCCCGCGCCTTCGCCAAGGATATCGGGCTCGGCTGCCATGTCGAACCCGACGTGCCGCAATTGATCACCGCCGATCCGGGCAAGGTCAGGCAAGTGCTGCTCAACCTCATCGGCAATGCCATCAAGTTCACCGATAGCGGCGGCGTATTGGTGAGCATTGCGCGCGCGCGCACCGAAACCACCGACCGCATCTGCTTCACCATCGCCGATACCGGTCCAGGTCTGCATGATGAGGACCTGGAGCGCATTTTCGAGGAGTTCGAGCAGGCCGACGGCACGTCGACGCGCACGCATGGCGGGGCCGGCCTCGGTCTTGCCATCTCCAAACGCCTGGTGGCCGCCATGGGTGGCACGATTTCGGTATCGAGCCGGCTTGGCCAGGGATCCGAGTTCGTCTTCGAAGTCCCGGCAATATCGGCCACCGAAGCGCCGCAGAGCCGGCAGAACGCGCTCTCGGACAAGCGCGCGGTGATCCTGTCCAAAAACGCCGTCGAGGCCGATGCCATCGCCCGCACCATCCGCGCCAATGGCGGCGCGGTCGATGTCGCCACCACCGTCGCGCAGGCAGCGCCCTTCGCCGACGGCTGCGATGTGCTTCTGGTCGACGCGGCCATGGAAGAGAGCGACGGCAGGCTGCTCAAGCGCCTGCGCCAGAACGGTTTCACCGACTGCGAGGCGATCACGCTGATCGCGCCGACCGACCGCGGCATGCTTGGCGAGTTCCGCGCCAGCGGCTACGCAACCTTCCTTGCCAGGCCGGTGCGTGGCGGAACGCTTCTGCGTGTGCTGTTGAGCAGCAATGCTCTCGCACTCGCCCAGCCGCAGCCGGAAAAGCACGGCGCGCCCTCACTTCGTGCCGTCGGCAGCCGCCAGCGAGGCCTGTCGGTGCTGATCGCCGAGGACAATGACATCAACGCCATGCTTGCCCGCGCCACGCTGCTGAAGGCCGGGCATCGCGTCGAGGTGGTCGGCAACGGCAAGGCCGCCGTCGAGGCTGTCACCGGCGCCGGGCACAAACACCGCTTCGACGTGGTGCTGATGGATCTGCACATGCCGGTCATGGACGGGCTGGACGCGATTGCCGCCATCCGCCGCCACGAGGAGGAAACCGCCGCGCCGCCGGTGCCGATCATGGTGCTGTCGGCCGACAGCCAGGAAAAGACCCGCCATGCGGTGCTGGCTCATGGCGCCAGCGGCTTCGTCACCAAGCCACTCGACCCTGACGCGCTGGTCAATGCCGTCGAGGGACAAGTCGCGGCCTGAGCCGCTTTTCTTCCTCTGCGCCGACCCGTCTCCTCACATAACGCAGCCGGTTGACCGTATTCACCAGCCGACGAAGTATTGCCCGCGACGTCGTATCACGGTACTGTCACAATCCTGTTGCACCTACACCGTATCCCCGTGCCAAGAGGGATGGCTCGAAGGAGAATCACTCGTGCATACAGTTATGCCGGAATGTGACACTCGGCCGAACGCCAGCAGCGCCTTGCTTGCCGGACGTAGCGTCGATTCCGTCACAAAGGGCGCAGCACTCGGCCGAATCGGTAATCTCGAAGTGCGGCTCGCCCGCAACGAGGCCGAGATCGCGGCCGCGCAGGAAGTCCGCTACCGGGTGTTCTACGATGAACTTGGCGCCAGGAAGGATCTGTTCCAGGCGCAGGATCGCCGCGACGCCGACCGGTTCGACCCGCTCTGCGACCATCTGCTTGTCTTCGATACTTCACTTTCCGGCCCCGAACATCGCCGTATCGTCGGCACCTATCGCCTGTTGCGGCAAGAAATCGCAGCCGCGGCCGGAGGGTTCTATTCCGAAGGCGAATTCGAGCTGACCAAGCTCATCGCCCGTCACCCCGGCCAGCGTTTTCTCGAGCTCGGCCGTTCCTGCGTTTTGCCCGAATACCGCTCGAAGCGCACCATCGAGGCGCTGTGGCAAGGTATCTGGGCTTATATCAACCACTACGAAATCGGTGTGATGACCGGCTGCGCTTCCTTCCACGGCACCGTGCCGGCCGCGCATGCCGAGGCGCTCACCTATCTCGCCCACCACTGCCGGACGAATTCGGCCTGGGACGTGCGCGCGGTGTCCGGGCGTTACTGTTCGATGGATTTGATGCCGATTGAGGCGGTCAACGCCAAGGCGGCGATCGCGGCGATGCCGCCGCTGGTCAAGGGCTATCTGCGCGTCGGCGCCCGCATCGGCGACGGCTGCGTCATCGACCGCGAATTCTCGACGGTCGACGTGTTCGTCGTGATGCCGGTCAAGGAAATCGGCGCCCGCTACGTCAATTATTATGGCGGGGAAGCCCAGCGTTTCGCGGCGTGAATAGCGAATAGCGAATAGAAGCAATATCGGCCGCCTTCCCTATTCGCTACGCGCTTTCATCTTCACGGAATATCTTCCGGCCGCCGGCCGGGCCGGCTCTTGTAGGACGGAAACGCCCAGCCGAAACGAAGCGCGCCGCCGCGCACGGCTAACGCCGCGATGAAGCCGCCCAATCCTGAAACAATCTGTGGCAAGCCGGCGACATCGCCTGCAGTAAAGACGGCAGCGCCGACGAGCGCGGCCGTGACATAGATTTCCGGCTTCAGCAGCACCGAAGGCTCCCCCGCCAGAAGGTCACGCAGGATGCCGCCGAATGTGGCGGTCAGCATGCCGGTGATCACCGACACCGCCGGCGAGCCGGTGATGGCAAGTCCCTTGGCCGCGCCCATCACGGAAAACGCGGCAAGGCCGATGGCGTCGAGCCAAAGCAGCAGCTTGTAGCGGGATTCGACACGGTGCGCGGTGAAGAACACCACAACCGCCACCACCGCGCAGATCAGCACGTAGTCGCGGTTTCCCACCCAGAACACCGGCACGTTGAGGATCAGGTCGCGAAACGTACCGCCACCGATGCCGGTGACGCTGGCCAGGAACAGGAAACCGATGATGTCGAGCTGCTTGCGTGAAGCAGCAAGCGCCCCGGTCGCGGCAAAGACGGCGACGCCGGCATAGTCGAGAAGCGCGATGGGATTCATGGGACCAAGGGGAATAAGGCAGTAGGGGAGTATGGGAGTATGGGAGTATGCCAGTATGTTAGCACGAAGCTGCGCCGCCGATACGACCCCCTATTCCCCTATTCCCCTATTCCCTATCTAAGCGTCCTTCTCGGCCTGCTCATTGACAGGCCCAGGCTCGACTGGCGCTTCGGCGGCAACCTTCGGGCCGCCCTTGGCGACGCCGACCATGGCCGGGCGCAGCACCCGCTCGCCGATCGAATAGCCCGGCTGCACAACCTGGACCACGGTGTTGGCCGGGACATCCGGATTGGGCACTTCGAACATCGCCTGGTGGAAATTGGGATCGAACTTCTCGCCTTCCGGCGCGAGTTTCTTGACCCCATGCCGTTCCAGCGCCGACAGCATGGCGCGCTCGGTGAGGTCGACGCCTTCGATCAGCGCCTTGAAGCCGGCATCGCCCGATGCCTTGGCCTCGGCCGGGATGGCGTCGAGTGCCCGGCGCAGATTGTCCGACACCGACAGCATGTCGCGCGCGAAATTCGCCACCGCGTAAGTGCGTGCGTCGTGCACGTCGCGCGCGGTGCGGCGGCGCAGGTTTTCCATTTCGGCCGCGACGCGCAGCGCGCGGTCCTTCAGTTCTTCATTTTCCTTCAGCAGCCGCACAAGCGCTTCATAGTCGCCATCGATGCTGCCTTCCGTGCGCTCGACATTGGCCTCGGTCGCCTCGACTTCATCGGGCGCGCGTTCGTCTTTTGCCTGGTCGCTCATCGCCGTTTCCCGTCAATCTCGAATGGTATGGATTTTGAGCCCGATATCGAGGTTTGGCGGCCAAAAATCAAGGGGTAAGCGACAGTGGAGGCTCGCGGCCAGGGCAGAACGACAAACGGCAAGGTCTTTCGATTTTAATTCAAATTTTACCCTAATCGCCGGCTTTGCTTGCCACAAACGCGTGATGCGGGAACCATTCCCTTGCTGGAGGAGTTTCGAAGCCAACACAGGATTTGAGATGATGACCCGCAACAAAGCCGAAAAGGGCGAAAGGCTGGCAGCCGAGGTCAGGCGCCAGTTCCGCGCCGAGGCGGTAACGCGCTTTCTGCGCACCTTGCCGGCCTTCCGCACCGAGGCCGACATTCCCGACCGCTTGAGGGAGTTGCTCGACCGCCTCGACGGGGCGGAGGACGGTAACGTCGGCTGGCGCCGGCAGTAACGCAACGACCAATCTTGGCAACAAACCTCTATCGGCAATGGCCTGAGAGAACCGAACCATCTAATGATGGATGCGTTGTGGTTTCCATGGAGGACGTAATGCGCAGGGTTTCGATCACCTCATTGCTGTCGGCGCTGGTCGGCCTCGGCGCCGTTACATTGATGGCCTTTCCGGCACAGGCAGAGAGTCTGCAGCTGGAATTGGGCAAACACGGCCCGCGGCTGAAGCTCCTGGAAGATTGCGATCCCGACTACAACGATTGCGAAGACACCCAACGCTACTACCGGCGCGACCGCCGTCAATCACGCGGCTGCACGGAGGACCGAGCCCTCGACAAGGCGGAGCGAATGGGCATCCGTCGGGCACGGATAGAGTCCGTCGGCCGCCGGGAGATCACGGTCCGCGGCAGACAGGATGGCGACCGCGTGCGCGTGACTTTTGGAACCGAGCGCGGCTGTCCCATCCTCGACCGCGAGTAGAGATCGTCCCCCCAAAAGCGGAAAACCCGATACTCAGACGATACAGAGCATCGGGCCTCTCAACGACTGGACTTCAAAGCCCACCGTGAACCATCAAGCTGCCGAGCTCCGATTGGCTGGCTCGACCGCAGGGCCACGCGACAATTACGCACAGTAATTTCGCGTGATCCTCGTCTTGCGGTGGCGAGACGCCCCGCCTATGCTTCCTGATGAACATGATTTCCCCCGAAGCGGCCGCCAACAGCAAGCGCGCCTGGCTGAAGATTCTGGCGCGCTACAAGAAGCCTGACAGGCGCCGCAGCGCCGTCGAACTCGCCATCACCCTCATTCCGTTCGCAATGCTCTGGGGGCTATCTTCGGCTGCCTATTCCTATGGTCATTGGTGGGGGCTGATCCTGATCCTTCCCGCCGCCGGGTTTCTGGTGCGCATCTTCATGATCCAGCACGATTGCGGCCACGGCTCCTTCTTCGCCAATCGTTACGCCGACGACTGGATCGGCCGCGCGCTCGGCATCCTGACGCTGACGCCCTACGACTGCTGGCGGCGCGCCCACGCGACGCATCATGCCAGCGCCGGCAATCTTGACGAACGCGGCATGGGCGACATCAGGACGCTGACCGTTGCCGAATACCGGCAATTGTCATGGCGCGGCCGCCTTGCCTATCGTCTCTATCGCCACCCGCTGGTGATGTTCGGGCTCGGGCCGATCTGGCTGTTCATCTTCGAGCAAAGGCTGCCCATTGGCATGATGCGCGGCGGCCTGACGCCCTGGGTGTCGTCGATGACCACTAATCTGGGCATCGCGGTCGCGGCAGCCGTCCTCATCTGGTTCGTCGGCCCCGGCGCGTTCCTAGTCGTCCATCTGCCAATCGTCATCCTTGCCGGTTCGGCCGGCATCTGGCTGTTCTACGTCCAGCACCAGTTCGAGGAGACGGAATGGGCAAAGGATGCCGACTGGGAGTTCCAGCATGCCGCCTTGCACGGATCGTCCTACTACGACCTGCCGCCGGTGCTGAACTGGTTCACCGGCAACATCGGCGTCCACCACGTCCACCACCTCTCCGCCAAGGTTCCGTGCTACCGGTTGCAGGAAGTGCTGCGCGATTATCCCGAACTGCGCGGCATCGGTCGCGTCACGCTGCTCGACAGCTTGCGCTGCGTCAAACTGGCGTTGTGGGACGAAAACCGCAGGAAACTGGTGTCGTTTCGCGAGGCGCTGGCAGCGGCATAAGAACCGCGGCACCGTAGGGCGCGGCGGCATTGGCAATTCCTGGATCTGTTTCTTGACGCAATTCCGGACGGAAAGCCGTTCGCACTTTCCTGGAATTGCTCTCTTTGTCTGGTCGCAAATTCCGGACGGAAAACCGCTCGCACTTTTCCTGGAATTGCTCCGGATCAGGCCGCCTGGCGCTCGTCGCGCATCAGGATCTCGCCATGGCGGATTTCGGTGCCCAGCACCTTCAGGCATTCGCGGATGAAATTGGACAGGCCCGGCCAGCCCTTGGCTGAAACGAGATTGCCGTCGACATGGGCGCCGGTCGGGGCGACGTCGATGTAGATGCCGCCGGCCAGCGTCACCTCAGGCTCGCAATAGTGAAGTGCTGCGACTTCCCGGCCCCGCACCACGCCGTCGACGGCGATCAGGATCTGTACGCCGTGGCAGATGGTGAAGATCGGCTTGCCGGCCTCGTGGAAATGCCGCACCAGCGCCTGCACCCGCTTGTCGATGCGGATGTATTCCGGCCCGCGCCCGCCGGCCGCATAGACGGCATCATAGTCGTCCGGCTTCACCTCGGCGAAGGTCTTGTTGAGGATGTAGTCGTGGCCAGGCTTCTCCGTATAGGTCTGGTGGCCTTCGAAGTCGTGCAGCGATGTCTTCAGGATATCGCCGGCCTTTTTGTCGGGGCAGACGACATGCACGGTGTGGCCGACGGCATGCATGGCCTGCTCAAAGACGAAAATCTCGTATTCCTCGCTGAATTCGCCAACGAGCATCAGTATCTTCTTGCCAGCCATTCCCTGTTCCTCCCTTGTGGTCATATTTATTTCGGATCGTGAAATAATAAGCCTATCCTAAGGGCAGGACGATAAAAGAAAAAGCGCAAATCGCACGATTGGTAAGACCAGATCATGTCGATCGCGACTGACGCCGCCGCAGGGCGTTCCACAACAGACGAAAACGGCAATACTGGTTCGACCAGAACTCCCGATCAGGCAGCCGCCTTGATCATGTCCGCCGCCTTTTCGGCGATCATGATGGTCGGCGCATTGGTGTTGCCGCCGACCAGCGTCGGCATCACCGAGGCGTCGACGACACGCAAGGCTTCAATCCCACGCACCTTGAGTTGCGGATCGACCACCGCCAGATCATCGACACCCATCTTGCAGGTGCCCGCCGGGTGATAGATCGTATCGGCGCGGGCGCGGATATGGTTCATCAGCACTGCATCGCTCGAAACGCCGGCGGTGTAGATTTCCTTGGCGCGGTATTTGGCGAGCGCCGGCGCCTCCAATATGCCGCGCATCATTCTGACCCCCTTGAGCAACAGCGCGGCGTCGCGTTCGTCGGACAGAAAACGCGGATCGATGCGCGGTGGCGCCAGCGGGTCCGGCGCCGACAGCCCGACCTCGCCGCGCGAATGCGGCCGCAGCACGCAGACATGGCAGGAAAAGCCATAACCCATATGCAGCTTGCGGCCATGATCATCGACGATGGCGATGCAGAAGTGCAGTTGCAGGTCGGGCCGCTCTATCGCCGGGTCGGATTTGAGGAAGGCGCCGCCTTCCGCGTAGGGCGTGGCGATCATACCGCCGCCATCCTTGCGCCAGCGCCGCAGGTGCCGCAGCAGGCCAGGCAGACCGCGCAGGCCGATGCCCATCATGTCGGCATCCTTCGATGTCCAGCCCATGATGAAATCGAGATGATCCTGCAGGTTCTTGCCGACGCCGGGCAGTTCATGGACGATCGGAATTCCGTGCGCTGAAAGCTCGACAGCGGGGCCGATTCCGGACAGCAACAAGAGCTGCGGCGAGCCGAAGGCACCACTGCAGACGATGACCTCGCGCCTGGCTTTCGCTACGGCTTCGCCCTTGCCCGCGCGGTAGCGCACGCCGGTGGCTCGCTTGCCTTCAAGGACGATGCCCGTGGCATGCGCCGCGGTGATGACGGTAAGGTTTGGCCGGCTCATCGCCGGATGCAGATAGGCCGCGGCCGCCGAACAGCGCTCGCCATTGCGGCGTTCGCCCCAGAATTGCGTGACCTGATAAAGTCCGGCGCCTTCCTGTTCGACCCCGTTGAAATCATCGTTGCGCCGGATCTGGTTTTCGCCACAGGCCTCGACAAAGGCCTTGGAGAGCGCACGCGGCTCCTGCTGCTCGGCGACCCGCAACGGCCCATCACCGCCATGCAGGGCATCACCGCCGCGCTGATTGCCTTCCGCACGCCGGAAATAAGGCAGCACCTCGTCCCATGACCAGCCGTCGCAGCCGAGATCGGCCCATTCGTCATAGTCGCCGCGGTGCCCGCGTGTGTAGAGCATGGCATTGATGGCGCTCGAACCACCCAGCGCCTTGCCGCGCGGCTGGTATCCCTTGCGGCCGCCAAGCCCTTGCTGCGGCACCGTTTCGAAGGCCCAGTTGTTGATCTTCGGCCGGCCCGGCAACAGCGCGATGACGCCGGCCGGCGCGCGGATGAGCAGATCCCTGCCCTCGCCGCCGGCTTCGATCAGGCAGACCGTTTTCGACGGATCCTCGGAGAGCCGCGCGGCAAGCGTGCAGCCGGCGGACCCGCCACCGGCAATGACATAATCGAAAACCATGATCTCCTCCCCATTGGAGCCCCGCGCGTCCAAAGGACGCGCAAAGGACGCTCCAAGACTCTTGAATGCCGGCGGATGTTTCCGTCCGGACGACAAGAGAAGGCCTGATCACCGCTGATGTAAAGGCGCTCGGAATTACCGCAGCGTCAGCTGGTGCGCACGCGCCGCCAGGAGTACTTCGGCCCCTTCGGCTCCGGCACGGCGGCTGGCTGGTAGTAGAGCCCCAACCCGCCGGTGCGGCCCTCTTCCAGGCGCTTCAACAGCACCGGGTTGGAGATCTCGAACTCGTCGAAACCCAGCCGCAGCATATGCGGCAACTGATCGACCAGCACCTGGCCGGTGGCACGCACCGCGCCCTCGAAATGATAGCGGCTGCGCAGCAGTTCGCCCTTGGAGAAGGAGCGGCCGTCATTGAAGGCCGGGAAGACCAGCGCCACCAGCGACAGCTGCTCGAGCAGGTCGGCTATCTTCTCGAGCTGATCGCCGGGCTGCAGCACGACGCCGAGCCGTTCCCTGGCGGACCGGCGCACCTCCGGGTCGAGAACGAGGAACGCCTGCAGCGGCAGGATGAAGCGGCCATTGCCGGACAGCGCATCGGCGCTTTCGGCATGAGCCCACTCATCCTCGCGAAAACCCGTCCGGGTCCAAAGGCGGGTCTCCGGTGTCGTCGGTTCGGTCATCAAAAATTCCTAAAGCCCAAAAGAATCCCTGGTATGTTGAGATTCAGGTCAGGCCGAGCCGAAAATGGTGGCTTCCGAGAACCGGAGCGGAGCGTACTTGAAGTACGTGAGCGCCGGAAGCGCAGGAAGCTGCCGTTCGCAGGCCAGCCTCACCTGAATATCAGCATATCCTATAGCGATGCGTCGGTCAGCGACTTCTCCAGCCCCGACAGGTGAATGCCGCACTCGGTCTTGGCATGACCGGCCCAGCGGCCGCTGCGCGCATCCTCACCCGGCTGCACCGGCTGCGTGCATGGAAAGCAGCCGATCGACAGATAGCCGTAGGCGACCAGCGGATTTTCGCGCAGCGCATGCGCGCGCATGTAGTCCGCCTGGTCCGATGTCGTCCAGTGCGCCAGTGGATTGATGCGGATGCGCGGGCCGACCGCTTCGAACACCGGCAGTGCCGCCCGTGTCGAGGCCTGGAAGCGTTTGCGGCCGGTGAACCAGGCGCGGAAGGGCGCAACGCCACGCGCCAGCGGCTCGACCTTGCGCACGTCGCAGCAGGCGTCCGTATTGCTCTGGTGCAGACTGCCCGTCGGGTCGATCCGTTCGAGTGCTGCTTCTTCCGGTTTGATCACGCGGATGTTGGTCAGCCCGAAATCGGCGACAAGCGCGTCGCGATAGCCGAGCGTCTCCTCGAAATGCTTGCCGGTGTCGAGGAAGATGACCGGCAGCGTCCGGTCGATCTTGGAGATCATGTGCAGCAGCACAGCCGAATCCGCGCCGAAAGACGACACAGCGGCTATCTCGTCGTGGAACAGTTCGCCGGCCGAGCGTTCGATGATCTCGAGCGGGGTCAGGTGCCCATAAAGCGCATCGAGCCCCGCCGCTTTCGCGGCGATGCCGTCATCGACGTCGACGATACGGTCAAGCGGCCTTGGCTTCGCCAGCATAGAGCGCCTCCTTGAACGGCGCGGGACCGACACGGCGGTAGGCGTCGATGAATTTCTCTTGTGGGTTGAGCCGAAGGCCGAGATAGGTCTCGACGATCTGCTCGATGGCGTCGGTGATCTCTTCCGAGCTGAAGCCGCGGCCGATGATCTCGCCGACCGACGTGTTCTCGTCGGCCGAACCGCCCAGCGTCACCTGATAGAGCTCGGAGCCCTTCTTCTCGACGCCGAGGATACCGATATGGCCGACATGATGGTGGCCGCAGGCATTGATGCAGCCGGAGATCTTCAGCTTCAGTTCGCCGATCTCGCGCTGCCGCTCCAGCGAGGCGAAGCGGCGCGAGATTTCCTGCGCGATCGGGATCGAGCGCGCCGTCGCCAGCGCGCAATAGTCGAGGCCCGGGCAAGCGATGATGTCGGATATCAAGTTGGAATTCGCCGTCGCCAGCCCGATGTCGACCAGCGCATCGTAGACCGCCTTGAGGTCGGCGCGCGCCACATGCGGCAGGATCAGGTTCTGCTCATGGCTGACACGCAGCTCGTCGAAGGCGTATTTCTCGGCGATGTCGGCGACCGCTTCCATCTGGCTGTCCGAAGCGTCGCCCGGCACTTCGCCGATGCCTTTCAACGAAATGGTCACGGCCGCATAGTCGGGATGGCGGTGGGTCACCACGTTCTGGTCGAGCCAATCGGAAAAGCTCTTCGAATCGAGCCGCGCCAGCTTTACAGCCGCGTCGCCGTCCGGCCGCTCGGTCAGCGCCGGCGGCGCGAAATAGGCCTCGATGGCGCGGATGTCGGCGTCCGGCAGCTTCAGGCCGGCATCCCTGAGCTCCTGCCACTCGGCCTCGACCTGGCGGGTGATTTCCTCGACACCGGTCTCATGGACGAGGATCTTGATGCGCGCCTTGTACTTGTTGTCGCGCCGGCCATAGAGGTTGTAAACGCGCAGGATCGCCGTGCAGTAGGACAGAAGGTCGGCTTCCGGCAGGAAGTCACGGATCTTCCGGGCCACCATCGGCGTGCGGCCCTGGCCGCCGCCGATGTAGACGGCGAAGCCGAGCTCGCCGGCGGCGTTCTTCTTCAGATGCAGGCCGATGTCGTGCGTCTGGATGGCGGCGCGGTCGCGCTCGGCACCTGTCACCGCGATCTTGAACTTGCGCGGCAGGAACGAGAATTCCGGATGCACCGACGACCATTGGCGCAGGATTTCCGCATAGGGGCGCGGATCGGCGACCTCGTCGGCGGCGGCACCGGCGAAATGGTCGGCGGTGACGTTGCGGATGCAATTGCCGCTGGTCTGGATGGCGTGCATCTCGACGCTTGCCAGATCCGCCAGGATTGCCGGAATGTCCGACAGTGCCGGCCAGTTGAACTGGATGTTCTGGCGCGTGGTGAAATGGCCATAGCCCTTGTCGTATTTGCGGGCGATGTGGCCGAGCATGCGCAACTGCTTGCCGTTCAGCGTGCCATAGGGCACCGCGATGCGCAGCATGTAGGCGTGCAGCTGAAGATAGACGCCGTTCATCAACCTCAGCGGCCGGAACTGGTCCTCGGTGATCTCGCCGGCAAGCCGGCGCTGGACCTGGTCGCTGAACTCGGCGATGCGGGCCTGGACAAAATCGTGGTCGAACTCATCGTAACGGTACATGCTTCGTCTTTCAGGGTGCGTCCGCCCATGCCTGGTGTCTTGTTAAGCTGCCCAAGTCGCCTGCTTGGCAGCCTGCTTGCCGAGATCGTTGCGGATGGTCGGGCCGGCGGCGCGGATCTTCTCGCGCAACCGCACCGGCTCGACGACGCCGTTGACGACATCGGCATCGATCAAATTGACGTCGACCACTTCGTTGTCGGCGTAGGCCTTGGCGCCGATCGCCTCCAGGCGATCCTCGGCCGCCTTGTCATGGGCGAGGTCGGCGTGGTCCACCGTCTCGGCCCAGCCGCCATCGGCATACCAGACGGCGATGCCGTCGGTCAGGCGGTTGGCGGTCAGTATCTTCATTGCTGAACTCCCTCAGTGGCAGCTAGCGCCGCGCCTTCATGCCTGTGTGCCGTGAGCGGCTCGGACCGTTCAAAGTTGGCGCCGGCAACCGCATCGCCGATGATGGTCATGACCGGGCCGGAAAGATCGGCGCGCGCTTCCAGCGACGGCAGGTCAGCGAGCGTGCCATGGAAGCGGCGGCGGTTGGCAAGGCTGGCATTTTCGACCACGGCGACCGCCGTGTCCGGCGACAGGCCGGCTTCGATCAGCCGGCCGGCAACCTCGGCCGCCACCGAGCGGCCCATATAGACGGCGACCGTGGCGCCCGAAATGGCAAGCTTGGCCCAGTCGGGCAGCGAATTGCCCTTGAGGTCGTGGCCGGTCGTGAACACCATCGACGAGGAAACACCACGCAAGGTCAGTGGCAATTCGAAATCGGCGGCGGCGGCGAAGGCAGCGGTGACGCCGGGAACAACCTCATAGGAGATGCCGGCATCGCGCAATGCCGCCATCTCCTCACCGGCCCGGCCGAACACCAGCGGATCGCCCGACTTCAGCCGCACGACGCGCTTGCCTTCGCGGCCGAGTTCGACCAGCAGCGCATTGATCTCGGCCTGGCTCTTGGTGTGGCAGCCCTTGCGCTTGCCGACCGGCAGGCGCTCGGCATCGCGGCGGCCCATGGCAACGACCGCCTCCGGCACCAGCGCGTCATGGACGATGACATCGGCCTCCATCAGCAGGCGGTGTGCGCGCAAGGTCAAAAGATCCTCGGCGCCAGGGCCGGCGCCCACCAGCGCGATATGGCCCGAAACCGGCGTGTTCGACAGCAATAGATCGACAGCGGCGTCATGCGCCTGCGAAAGCTGGCCAGCTTCCACGGCATGGGCCGGCCCACCACCGAAAAAGTCGCTCCAGAAGCGCCGGCGGGCACCGCCCTTCGGCAGCAGCTTCTCGGCGGCGCCACGCAATGACGCTGCAAGCGTTGCCAGCGATCCAAGCGACGGCGACAGCATCTGGTCGATGCGGCCGCGCAGCATCTGGGCAAGCACGGGGCCTGCCCCTTCCGTGCCGATGGCGATGGCGACCGGCGCGCGGTTGACCAGCGCCGGGGTGAAGAAATCGCAGAGTTCGGGCCGGTCGACGGCATTGACCGGGATACCCAGTCGGCGCGCATCCGTGGCCACGCGGCGATCGAGTTCCCCGTCGCCGCTGGCGGCAAACGCCATGACCGCGCCTTCGAGCTGCGACGCGTCGTAAGCGGCGGCCACATGGTTCGCGCCGGTCTGAGCGATGAAGGCCGACAGGTCGGGCTCGGCGTGTTCCGCAATGATGCGCAGGACCGCGCTCGACTGTCCGATCAGCCGCGCCTTGGCCAGCGCCTGTTCGCCGCCGCCGACGATGGCCACGGCTTGCCCCTCGACCCGTACGAAGACGGGGAAGGCGTTGAGCTTTGGAGTTGTGTGCGACATGGACGCGAGCGGAATCCTGAACGGGCCTGCAGTTCTACGCGCGGGCGCGAAAAACCAGAAGGAACGCACTCGCGCATCGCTTGTCGGGATGCAATCGCTTTTCTTAAAGCTTCCCGGCCAAGAGAAAAATATTCCCCGTTGGCAGACGGAGCGGATTCAAGCCGCTGTCGCAGGCCTTGATTTCCACCTCTTTTAGCGCCGAATGCGAAATGCCGCAAAACAGTTTTTTCTAAATTCTACCAATTTAGTAGATTAAGGCCGCAGGCATTGGACACTCCAAATGTCGAACGTCGTGGCTGGAACATTACCGGTTCGGGACGCGTTCCCTAAAAAGCCCACTGCGTCAAATCAAAACCCGGCCGCGGCGTTTCGCAAGATGCCGGAGCGGCCCAAAAAGGAGCCTGTCATCATGAGCACAATCAACCTGAAGCACGGCATCTGGATCATGGTGGCTGACGGCGAGAAGGCGCTTTTCCTGCGGAATGCCGGCGATAACAAATATCCTGACCTCAAGGTCGTGCAGGAAATGGAGCAGGACAACCCGCCCACCCGCGAGCAAGGCAGTGACAGCCCGGGCCGATACAATGATGGTCCCTCCGTGCACCGCAGCGCTGTCGAGGACACGGACTGGCATCGGATCGGCAAGGAGCGTTTCGCCGATGAGATCGCCGCCCGGCTCTACAAGCTCGCGCATAGCGGCGAGTTCAAAGAGATCGTGCTCGTCGCACCGCCGATGGTTCTCGGGACCATGCGCAAGAAGCTGCACAAGGAAGTCGAGGACAAAGTGACCGCCGAAATCCCCAAGACACTTACCAACCACGCCATATTCGAGATCGAGGCGTTGCTGCAGGCAGCCTGATCGTTGGCCGTCGCCGACCTCAAAACCGACCGGCGGCTTCCTCGGCCGCCGGTCGAGTATTTGCGACTTCACCATCGATTTCGCGCCCTTGCGGGTTGCATCGCCGACACCCCATCCACCATATTGCAGGCAGGCGGCGGCTTCGGGCGGCGCATATCCGACATCGCTGGTTTGAAAGGCGCTCCATAGACAATGCCGCATGACACGCCCCTTATCGCCACCATCGTCGCCGGTCTGGGGCTGGCTTTCGTCTTCGGGGCTCTCGCCAACCGCTTCCGCATTCCGCCGCTGGTCGGCTATCTCGTAGCCGGCGTGCTGGTCGGCCCGAACACGCCCGGCTTCGTCGCCGATGCCGGCCTCGCCAACGAACTGGCCGAAATCGGCGTCATCCTCTTGATGTTCGGCGTCGGCCTGCACTTCTCGCTGAAGGACCTGCTGTCGGTGCGCGCCATCGCCGTGCCCGGCGCCATCGTCCAGATCGGCTTTGCCACCGCACTCGGCGCCGGACTGTCCTGGATGCTCGGCTGGTCGATGGGCGCGGGGCTGGTCTTCGGCCTCGCGCTGTCGGTCGCCTCGACCGTGGTGCTGCTGCGCGCCCTGCAGGAGCTGCGAATAATCGAGACCGAACGCGGCCGCATCGCGGTCGGCTGGCTGATCGTCGAGGACCTGGCCATGGTGCTGGCGCTGGTGCTGCTGCCGGCGCTTGCCGGCGTGCTCGGCGGCCAGGAGCAGGCGGACGCCCACGTGAGCGGCTTGCTGTCGCTGCCGGCCAGCTACGGCATCTGGGGCGTCGTCGGCCTCACGCTGGCCAAGGTCGCCGCCTTTGTCGTCGTCATGCTGGTGGTCGGCCGCCGGGTCATTCCCTGGATCCTGCACTATGTCGCCCACACCGGCTCGCGCGAACTGTTCCGGCTGGCAGTGCTGGCCATCGCGCTCGGCGTCGCCTTCGGCGCGGCCAAGCTGTTCGGTGTCTCGCTGGCGCTGGGCGCCTTCTTCGCCGGCATGATCATGAGCGAGTCCGAGCTCAGCCATCGCGCCGCCGAGGAATCGCTGCCGCTGCGCGATGCCTTTTCCGTGCTGTTCTTCGTCTCCGTCGGCATGCTGTTCGATCCGTTCAGCCTGCTCAGCAATGGCTGGCCGATCCTGGCGACGCTCGCCATCATCGTCATCGGCAAATCGTTGGCGGCGTTCGTCATCGTCGCTGCCTTCGGCTATCCCCTGGCCACGGCGCTGATGATTTCGGCAAGCCTGGCCCAGATCGGCGAATTTTCCTTCATCCTGGCCGAGCTCGGCGTCGGACTGAACCTATTGCCCGAACAGGGCCGCGACCTGATCCTGGCCGGCGCGATCCTGTCGATCGTCCTCAACCCGTTGATGTTCCTGGCCGTCGACTGGATCAAGCCATGGCTGGAGCGGCGTGCCGCCAGGACGGCGCCGCCAGACGAAGCAAAGCCGGTCGGTCCGGCGACGGAACCGGGCCAGGTGGCCTCGGTTGCGACGACCAACACGGAAGACGGGCCGCCATCCAGGACAATCCTCGTCGACCACGCCATACTGATCGGCTATGGCCGTGTCGGCAGCCTCGTCGGCGCCGCGCTGAAACAGGCAGCCTTGCCCTTCCTCGTCATCGAGGATGCAGATAAGACACTGGCCAGGCTGAAGGCCGACGGCATCGAGACTGTGTCCGGCAACGCGGCCAACGCCGAAGTGTTCGCCGCCGCCAATCCTGAAGGCGCGAGGCGGCTGATCCTGGCCATTCCCAACGCCTTCGAGGCCGGACAGATCGTGCTGCGGGCGCGGGCCGCCAATCCCGGCATCAACGTCATCGCCCGCGCCCATTCCGACGCCGAGGTCGAGCATCTCAAGGGGCTCGGCGCCGACACGGTGATCATGGGCGAGCGCGAGATTGCGCGAGGGATCGTCGAAGAGGTGCTGGGGCACAAGCCGCAGCCGCAGCCTGAGCTTCAGCATGCCAAGGATGGGCCGGTGACCGGCGGCAGCATTGGCCTGTCGAACTCGACAACCTGTCCTCAATCGAATTGATCACGCAACGAAGGCGGACCCGCCATTTTGCGCAACGCTGCTGAGATACTGTGCGGGCGGCTTGCCGAGCGCCTTCTTGAACATGGTGATGAAGGCTGTGACGGACTCATAGCCGAGATCTGTCGAAACCTGCTGCACGCTCGCGCCCGAGGCCAGTTCCCGTATCGCGACGATCAAATGCAATTGCTGGCGCCAGCGTCCGAAGCTCAGGCCTGTCTCTCTCACCACCAGGCGTGCCAGGCTGCTCTCGCTGAGAGCGACACGTCGAGCCCATTCTGCCAGATTGCTGCGGTCGGCAGGATTTTCAGCCAAGGCATCGACGATCCGCCTCAAGCGCGGCTCCGACGATATCGGCATATGCAGTTGCTGGACTGGCATGCGTGGCAGCTCGCTGAGCAGAACCTTGGCCAGCACAGCCTTGCGTGAATCGTCGTCCTGCCCGTGATCGGCCAGCTCGACGATCAGTTCGCGCAGCAGCGGCGAGATCGACAGCGTGCAGCACCGATCCGGCAGTTCGGCCGCGCCCGGCTCGATGTACACAAAGAAAATCCGGGCATTGGCGGTGGCGATATTGCTGTGCTCCATACCGCCGGGAATCCACACGCCGCAATGCGGCGGCACCATCCATAGGCCGCTGGGGACGCGGCAGGTGACGCCGCCACCGAGCGCGAAGACAAGTTGGCCTTTGCGGTGCCAATGGGAGGGGACCTCAGCCCTGGTCTCGGTGACGTCAACGCGCACGGCAATCGCCGGCTCGGAAAGCTCATCCACATCGAAATCGAGCCAGGGGTAGCGGAGAGGCTGTCTCATGATTGACGGTTTTTAGCGATCAATTGCATTGATATCTAAATTATTCAAAAGGGAAAGTCGATAGGTTCACGCTTGTGAATGAGCACGTCGGAGGGTGCGGAGCTTTAGCGACCGCCTGAAGGCTATGCGTCCACAACACAGCGATGAGGTATGAACCATGCTCGCCCTAGTTACGTCTCCCGACAGCGCCACCGGGCTGAGGCTCGCCGAGTTCGAGGAGCCTCAGCCCTTCGCGAACGAGGCGCTTGTCTCGGTCCACGCAACCTCGTTGAACCGCGGTGAACTGCGCCTGCTCGCTATACGTCCGAACGGCTGGATACCCGGCCAGGACATCGTTGGGGTTGTCGAACGGGCAGCTGGCGATGGCTCCGGGCCAGCCGTGGGCTCCCGGGTTGTGGCTTTGGTCGACGAGGCCGGCTGGGCTGAACGTGTCGCCGTGTCAACCGATCGTCTTGCCGTCCTGCCGGATGACGTCAGCTTCGTCTCCGCGGCCACGCTCCCCGTGGCGGGCACGACGGCGCTGCGGACGCTGCGCCATGGCGGCAACCTGGCCGGCCAGCGGGTCCTGATCACCGGCGCAAGCGGTGCGGTCGGTCGTTTTCAGATCCAGATCGCCCACCAGCAGGGCGCGTCGGTGACCGCGGTCGCCGCCGCGAAGCATGCCGAAGATCTCCGCGGCCTCGGAGCCGAGCGGGTTGTCGAAGCGATCGAACTGGCTGAGGGGCCGTATTCGCTGATCACCGAGTCAGTCGGCGGCGAAAGCCTCGCACACGCGATCGAACGCGTCGCACCTGGCGGCACCATTGTCATGTTCGGCTCGAGCAGCGGCGAACTCACCCCCATTGGATTCCGCCAGTTCGTTCCGGGTCACGAGGGGGCGAGGCTTCAGACTTTCGCCTACTACACTTCCGGCTCAGGCATTGGCGCGGACATCGCTTCGCTGCTCGCTTTGGTCGCGGCCGGCCGGCTGGAAACCCGCGTGGCCTTGATCGTGCAGTGGACAGACATCGCCCAAGCCCTGGACGCACTGCGACAGCGCAGCATCGACGGCAAGGCAGTTCTCACCATAGCCGGGTGAGCAGTCCTAGAGCAATTCCAGGAAAAGTGTGAAACAGTTTTCCGTCCGGAATTGCGTCAAAACAATGAGATAGAGCGGTTCGCCGTTTCTGTGAAACGGTGAACCGTCCTAGCCTGAAGTCGACCAGCTCACACGTGCTGGCCGCCATTGATGTGGATTTCCGAGCCGGTCACGTAGGACGCCTGCTGCGAGCACAGGAAGAAGATGATGTCGGCGACCTCCGCCGTGGTGCCGAGGCGTCGCAGCGGAATGGTCTCGACGATCTTGTCCGTACCAGGCGACAGGATCGCGGTGTCGATCTCGCCCGGCGCGATGGCGTTGACGCGAATGCCGTGCGGGCCGAAATCATGCGCCATCTCGCGCGTCAGCGAACCGAGTGCCGCCTTCGATGTCGCATAGGCCGTGCCGGCAAAGGGATGCACGCGGGTGCCGGCGATCGAGGTGACGTTGACGATCGAGCCCTTGGCCGCCGCCAATTCCTTGAACAGCCCGCGCGCCAGCATGATCGGCGCGAAGAAATTGACCTGGAAGACGTCGCGCCAGACATGCATCGGCGTCCCGATCGAGTCCATCCGACTGTTGCCGTCCTTGAGCTTCGGCGAGATGCCGGCATTGTTGACCAGCGCATGCAGCTGGCCGCCATGTGCCTCCAGCCGGTGGCGGATTTCCGAGACGGCGATGCCGACATCTTCCTGGTCGGCGAGATCGACCTTGATGTGGTCTTCCGGTCCGGCCGGCCACGGGCAATCCTCGGCAAAGGCCTGGCGCGAGCAGGTGATGACGCGCCAGCCCTCGCGCGAAAAACGCTTGACCGTGGCGTGGCCGATGCCCCGGCTGGCGCCGGTCAGCACGATGGTTTTTCTGGTGTCGAGTTCAGCCATGTAACGGTCTCCGGCGCGTGATCTAGCCGAATATGGTTACGATGGCGAGGGGCCGCCATGAGATCACAAGCGGCCACTTCGCCGTCCGCACCGGCCATTCAATAGCATGTCTGACATTGGGCAAGCAGGCCGAGATTCAGAAGAAAAACCAGACCCGCCAAGAACCAAAGGACCCGCAAGAAAGTGCCACGCGATCGTCCGTCCACACGCCCGAAGATCGAGGCCACTCCATAGGGCAGCAAAAGCCCCATGAGAACTGAACCGATAATCGCCCCAATTCTTTCATGATCCAGGTATCTAGGATTGGGGAAATAGAGGTACGGCAGATGCCTAAGGATCACGATACAAACGGTCATTCCCAGCAGCGAGAGCCATTGCCACACGCTTAGACGCTTGTATCCTTTCGCATCACCCGGCTCGACCGGGTTGCCGGCCATTGCCTAGCCTCCGCCAAGGATATCGAGGATCGAGGTCTGCCGCTTCTTCAGCGGACCGCCGACGCTGCCGGGCGGCACCGGATGCTTGATCGAAGCGGTGGCGCCGTCGTCCTCCGGCATGGCAAGGCCATCGGCATCGACGGTCTGGGCGGGACGGACCGCCCGGACCGGCGCCTGGGCAACCGGCGCCGCTGCCTGCGCGGTCGGCGCCTGCTGGCCAACGGACACCGACGGAACCGGCGGCGCGTTGTTTGCCGAAGGTATCTCGTCGGGCACGATGGTGTCGGCCGGTGTGGATTTCCAGGTGCCGGGCAGCGGCCGCACCGGCACGCCCTCATGTGCGGCAACCATGAACTCGTGCCAGGCCTGCGCCGGCAGCGCGCCGCCGGTGACCTTCTTCATCGGGCTGCCATCGTCATTGCCAAACCAGACGCCGGTGGTCAGATTGGCGGTGTAGCCGACGAACCAGGCGTCGCGCGAATTCTGGCTGGTGCCCGTCTTACCGGCCGACGGCCAGGCGAAAGCCGCTTTCCTGGCCGTGCCGGTCTCGACCGTACCTGTCATCATCGAGTTCATCATGCCGACGATCTCAGGCTTGACGACACGCGGCGCGCTGCCGCCACCGCTGTCGTAGAGCACCTTGCCGTCGGTGGTCGTCACGCGGCGGATGAAATGGATGTCCGGCTTGTAGCCGCCATTGGCGAAGGGGACATAGGCCGATGTCAGCTCCAGCGGCGTCACTTCCGAGGTGCCGAGCGCGATCGATGTGTTGGACTGCAGCTCGGACTGGATGCCCATGCGGTGCGCCGCCTCGACAACCGCGTTCGGCCCGACCTCCATGGTCAACTGGGCAGCGACCGAATTCAGCGATTTCGCCAGCGCGGTGGCCAGCGTCACCTTGCCGAAATATTTGCCGCCGTAATTGTCGGGGGTCCAGTTGCCGATCTTGATCGGCGCATCGTTGCGCACGCTGTCGGGCGTGCGGCCGGCCTCAAGGGCGGCCATATAGACGAACGGCTTGAACGCCGAGCCCGGCTGGCGACGCGCTTCCGAGGCGCGATCGAACTGGCTGGTCGAATAGTCGTAGCCGCCGACCATGGCACGCACCGCACCGGAATCGTCGATCGACACCAGGGCGCCCTGGGTAACGTTGAGCTTCTTGCCGCTATCGTCGATCAGCCTGCGGATCGACTGTTCGGCAAGTTTCTGCAGCGTCAGGTCGACGGTGCTGTCGACGACGATGTCGCCGCGCACGTCGCCGATCAGGTCGGGCAGTTCTTCCATGATGGTGTCGGCGACGTAGTTCTCCGAGCCGGTCCAGTAGGACGGCGCGCGCGTTGCCGGCGCGCTCATCGCCGAGGCCAGTTCCTTGGCGCTGATCTTGCCCTCGTCGCGCATGGCGGCAAGCACAAGCTGCGAGCGTTCCTCGGCGGCCTTCGGATCGCGCGCCGGCGACAGCCGCGACGGCGCCTTCAACAGGCCGGCGAGCAGTGCTGCCTCCGACAGGGTGACGTCGCGCGCGCTCTTGCCGAAATAGCGGCGCGAGGCCGCTTCGACGCCATAGGCGCCGGAGCCGAAATAGACCCGGTTGAGGTACATTTCGAGGATCTGGTCCTTGGTGTGCTTGTGCTCCAGCCACAGCGCCAGCAGCACCTCCTGCACCTTGCGCTCCAGCGTACGGTCGGGCGTCAGGAACAGGTTCTTGGCCAGTTGCTGGGTCAGCGTCGAGCCGCCCTGCGAGAAATGCCCGCCGAGCAAATTGGTCACCATCGCGCGCGACAGGCCGATCGGGTCGATGCCGAAATGCGAGTAGAAGCGGCGGTCCTCGATGGCGATGACGGCCTCGGGGATATAGGGCGACATTTCGTGCAGGCCGACGGCCTCGCCGCCGCTCATGCCGCGATTGGCAAGCAGTTGGTCATCGGCCGAGACGATCTTGATGTTGGGGGCGCGGTCGGGGATCGACCAGGTCGTTGCCGCCGGCATCTTGGCGCCGTAATAGACGACGATGCCGGCAACCGCGATGCCGCCCCAGATGGCGAGCACGAAGCACCAGTAGAACATCCGTCCGAACACGCCGAACAGGCCGCGCCGGCCTCTGCCGCGTCCGCCGCGCGACGATTTACCTTTGGCCGGCTTGCGTTTCGTGGAGGCTTTGCGGTTGCTCGGCACGACGCGATCCTCCTCGTTCACCGAAAGGCCCGCCGAGGATTTCGCCGGCGGCGGTCCCTCGAAACTGGGTTCGATGCGGCTGTCTCTGCGGTTCGCCATGCGCTGTGCTTGATATCCCCGATGCCTATGGCGTTCGGGTTGAAGAGTAGATGCGGCGGTTTAAAGGCGGGTTAAGTCGGCAAAAATCGAAACAATGTGGATTCAATTGCTTGCGGATCGGCGCGAGCGGGCATCAGCGCCACCTGCGTGCCACAACAAAGCGGCGCCGGTCAGCGCCGGTCCGATGCCATCAATTCTGCTGGATCGAGATGCCCTTGTCGTCGATCTTGAGTTCGACGCCCTTCGGTTTGGTCTGCTCGCGATAGACATAGACACCGAGCGCGATGACCACGACGAAGAGCGCGCCAATGGCGAGATAGAGCGTATTCTGTTTCATGGCGCGCTCTTTCGGTTATCGAGCATCAAGCTCGCTTCAGGACCTTGACCAGCACCAAAAGGATGATGGCGCCGATCGTGGCGTGGATGATTGCAGCGAGAACGCCGCCGCCGATGGAGAAGCCGATCCGCGGGAACAGCCAGCCGGCGATGAACGCACCGACGATGCCGACAATGATGTTGCCGACCAGGCCGAACCCAAAACCCGAAACGATGAGACCGGCGAGCCAGCCGGCGATGGCACCGATGATGATGAAGACGAGCAGGCTTTCGACACCCATGACGATTTTCCTCCGAGCAAGAGGGCGAGCGCGGAGCGGAAAACTCCGAATCGGCCTCGATATCAACGGCTTCAGGCTATTCGAAAGCAGCCGGCGTCGCCAGCGGCGCGCTCACGAGAGCAATTCCAGGAAAAGTGTTCCCTGGGGAATTGCGTCAAAACAAAGAGATAGAGCGGTTCGCCGCTAGTCGTCATCGTCGCTCGCGGCAGGCCGCCAGCTGGTCGGCTCGACCTTCTTTTGCGTGTGGCTGTCGGTGTAGACCCACCAGCCGTCGTCGCGATATTGCGCGATGGATTCGTTAATGACCCCGTCGCTGTCCTTCCAGGTGACGGAGACCTTGGAGCCGTCGGTCGGCGCGGTCGAAATCGGCTCTCTGTCCGCCATGTCATCCCCTTTGAACCGACAAACCGAGCCGATAGAACGCGGCGGCCTGCATCTGGTTCCAACTGGCCCCGCGAGGACCTCAGCTGTGGGCGAAGATATCCTCTTCGCCCCAGCCCATCAGATCGAGTTTGGCACGCGTCGGCAGGAAGCGGAAGCAGGCATCGGCCTCCTTGGTCCGCCCGTCTCGCGCCAGCCGTCCGGCCAGCACATCGCGCAGACGGTGCAAATACAGCACATCGGAAGCGGCATATTCGAGCTGTTCGGGCGACAGCGTTTCGGCCGCCCAGTCCGACGATTGCTGCGCCTTGGACAGGCCGACGCCGAGAAGCTCGAAGCAGATGTCCTTCAGCCC
Source organism: Mesorhizobium calcicola (assembly GCF_042682105.1). Lineage (NCBI taxonomy): Bacteria > Pseudomonadati > Pseudomonadota > Alphaproteobacteria > Hyphomicrobiales > Phyllobacteriaceae > Mesorhizobium > Mesorhizobium calcicola. Next base: position 2,036 of record NZ_JBHUGY010000025.1, on the reverse strand, counting down.
GTGGCGGTCGGTGTAGGTGCGGGTCAGCCGCGAGGCGATCTTGGTGCAGAACACCGGCTCGGGCATCACCCCGAACGCATTGTAAAGCACGGCCAGGTCGAAGCGCCCATAGTGGAACAGCTTGGTCACGCCGCGATTTCTCAGCAGGCTGACGAGGTTTGGCGCCTTCTTCTGGCCCGGCGCGATCTGGATGACGTCGGCCGTGCCGTCGCCAGGCGAAATCTGCACCACGCACAGCCGGTCGCGATGCGGGTTGAGACCCAGCGTCTCGGTGTCGATGGCCACCGCCCCGACATTGTAGTGCGAAAGGTCGGGCAGGTCATTCTTGTGGAAACGGATGTCGGCCATTGTCTTCTCCGGTCGCGCCTACAGTCTCAGCGTCCCTTGACACACAAGGGACGCTGCAGAGCTTTAATGTCGGGGTCCGTCCTCGCCGCGATCCGCTGAAAAATCAACAGAAAGTTGATTCTCACTCGATTGCCGTGATTTTCCGCCGTCTCAGCGCGTCAACGCGTCCAGAATCCGCGCCCACGAGCGCTGGCCCTTGTGGAAGGAGCTCAATTCGTATTTCTCGTTGGGCGAGTGGATGCGGTCGTCGTCGAGGCCAAAGCCGACCAGCAGCGATTCCATGCCGAGATAGGTCTGGAAGTCGCCGACGACGGGGATCGACCCGCCGCTGCCCGTCGTCACTGCGGGCTTTGGCCATTCGTCGGACAGCGCATTCTTGGCCTTGGCCAGGAACGGCGAGTCGTAGGAAAGCTGGATTGCCGGCGAGCCGCCATGCGGGTGGAATTCGACGGAGCAGTCGGCCGGAATGCGCTCCTTGACGAATTTCTGGAAGGCGGCGCGGATCTTGGCCGGGTTCTGCTTGTGGACGAGGCGGAACGAGACCTTCGCCGAGGCTTCCGCCGCGATCACCGTCTTGAAGCCCTTGCCGGTGTAGCCGCCGATGATGCCGTTGAACTCGGCGGTCGGCCGCGCCCAGGTCAATTCCAGCACCGAGCGGCCCTTCTCGCCCGACGGGATCGACAGGCCGACAGGCCCGAGGAACGTCTCGGCTGTCTCGCCAAGCGTCTCCCATGATTTCAGGATCTGCGACGGCGTTTCCTCGACGCCGTCATAGAAACCCGGGATGGTGATGTGGCCGTCCTCGTCGTGGATATCGGCAAGGACCCTGGCCAGGATGCGGATCGGGTTGGCGGCGGCGCCGCCATAGAGGCCCGAATGCAGGTCGCGATCGGCGGCCTTCACCGTGATCTCCTCACCGACCAGTCCGCGCAGCCCGACGCAGATCGACGGCGTGTCGCGGTCCCACATGCCGGTATCGCAGACCAGTGGCGAAATCGGCCTTGAGTTCGTCGGCATTGGCCTCGAGGAACGGCTTCAGCGACGGTGAGCCGGATTCCTCCTCGCCCTCGAACAGGATGGTGATGCGGCACGGCAGATTGCCATGCACCTGCTTCCAGGCGCGGCAAGCCTCGACGAAGGTCATCAACTGGCCCTTGTCGTCGGCCGAACCACGCCCGGTGATCACCTTGTGGTCAGGTTCGACCTCCTTGATGGCAGGCGCGAACGGATCGCTTTCCCACAATTCGATCGGATCGACCGGCTGCACGTCGTAGTGGCCATAGAACAGCACATGTGGCGAACCGGCCGGCCCGTCATGATGCGCAACCACCATCGGATGGCCGGGCGTGTCGCGAACGCTGGCCTCGAAGCCTATCAGCTTGAGCTCCGCCACCAGCCATTCCGCCGCCTTGCGGCAGTCGGCGGCATAGGCCGGATCAGTGGAGATCGACTTGATCCTGAGCAGGCCGAACAGGCGCTCGAGGCTCTGGTCGAGATTCTTGTCGAGACGGTCGAGGACGGGGGAAACTGCGTACATTTGCGAAGCCTTTCGATTCAGAGCCGGAACCGTAAAGGCAGGACAGGAAAACGAAAAGCCCGTGATCATTGGACCACGGCTGTGAAGGCCTGTCCGGGGTAAAAAAAAGACCGCCGTGGTGGAGGGGGAACCACGGCGGCCTTCTACTCGA
>NZ_JBHUGY010000024.1:0-42361 GCF_042682105.1 Mesorhizobium calcicola | reverse complement strand
CAGAACGTCGAGGTCGAATGTCACGCGTCGCATGAAGATAATCCTGATTTTCAGGACAATTAGTCAAAAACTTCCCGATATTCAGCATGAACCTATGGCGATAGAGACAGGCCGTCAAGGTCCGGATGCAGTCGGACCGTCAAGGGAAATTTAAGCCATGTCGCTCGTCGTTACGGATTTGCAATGCAGCCAGGGCAGGCCTCGGCAGCAGGCGGGTGGAGCCGCCGCTGGTGCCGCGACAGTCCGCTCCAATCATCGCTGGAAGGTGCTGGGCATCGGTGTTGCCGCCAATGCCAGTTTTTCGGCAACCTTCTCCGGCATCCCGGCGACAGCGGTTTTCTTGCGCTCGGGCTACCATCTCGGCAACGGCCAGCTCGGGGTGGTTCTCGGCCTTCTCGGCCTGGTGTGGCGCTGAGCGAACTGCCATGGGGATTTGCTCACCGACCGCTGGGCGATCGCCGCGTGCTGCTCACCGGCCTCGGCGCGACCGCGGCATGGCTGCTCCTCATGGCATTCCTGGTCGTGCCGTCACCGGCACACATCCCCGGGGTTGCGCTTCTGGCCGCCGTGGCTGCTCGTCACCGGCCTGCTCGGCGGCAGCGTCAACGGCTCGAGCGGCGCGCCATCATGGCCTGGTTTCGTGAAGGCGAGCGTGGCTTCGCCATGGAGCATCAGGCAGACCGCGGTGCCGCTCGGCGGCGGGCTCGGCTCCCTTGCCCTGCCGTCGCTCGCCTCGGACGCATGGCTTTGCAATGGTCTACGGCCTGCTGGCCGTATTCCTCCGCCGTCACGGCGCTTTTTCGCGTGGCGCTGGTTGCGCCAGCCGCCAATTGGCGAAGACGCGACGTCCGCCAGCGACGCCATGGTGCCGGCCCGCCCGACACCGCTGCGCAATCCGGACGTCTGGCGCATCGCAATGGCCATCGGCCTGCTCTGCGTCCCGCAAGTGGCGGTACTCACCTTCGCCTCTGTCTTCCTGCATGATTTCGGCGGCATGGGGACGGCAGTGATCAGCGCCAGCCTGGCAGCCGTGCAGGTCGGCGCCATGGTCATGCGCGTCTGGAGCGGCCGCTTCACCGACCGTCACGGCAATCGTCGCTCGTTCCTGCGCCTTTTCAGCATGCTGAGCGCGGGCGCTTTCGCCACCCTCAACGCTGCTTGTGTTTGTCGTGGCCACCATTCCCGGCTGGCAGCCGGTGCTCGCGACAACGATCGTTGCCACCCTGATCGTCGCCGGCATCTGTGTTTCGGCATGGCACGGCGTTGCCTACACCGAACTCGCCACGCTTGCCGGCGCCAGCAACGCCGGGACGGCGCTCGGTCTCGCCAACAGCTTCGTCTTTGTCGCCTTCTTCCTGGTGCCGGTCGCCATCCCTGGGCTTCTGGTTGTCGGATCATGGTCCGGCGTCTGGCTGTCGGCCGCCATCTGCGCGTTGATCGCCTGGCCGATCTTCCTGCGGCCAACGCCAACCGGATCGGCGTGATGCAAGGTCAGGCCGGGGCAACCAGGGGCAACTTCCCCAAGGACGGCGCTTGCCGGGACATCGGGAACCGTCGTTTGGCCCAGTCGATGGAGGGTTTCTCCACCGTCCGATGGAGTATGATCGAAAAGCCGAGGCTCAATATCGCTGCTGAAATTGCAGCCACCATCAGACTGTGGTGTCGGTGAATCTCAAAGACGAATGCCAGGTTATAAATGATGATTTGATGCACCATGTAGAACGCGAAGCTGATCTCGCCACAGAAAGTCAGAAAACGCCACGACAGAATGCGTGTCACGATGCCGGACTGATGTGCAAAGACATAGACCATGGCCGTGAACAGGGGATACATCCCATATTCGCGAAATGCGCTGGACGCCATGATCGACGCATGGCTGCTGAAAAATTGCGTGATCTCGGCATGCGCGCTCGCATAAAGCGCCAGGCAGGCTATTGCGGCGATCTGACATGACGCGACCCAGCCATCAGGGATGCGCCGACGTCGGAACAGTTGACAGACGGCTACTCCGGCCAGGAATTCCATCATGCGCAGAGGCGGAAAGAGCTGAACGAAGGATGCGTCCGTGACGTAGAAATCCTGCCATGGCCAGTTGGAAGGAGGCGGAAATACCGGTCCCGGCAAAACGCTCATGAAAGCCAGCAGACCGAGAACGGCGAGTGTCCAGCCGCAAATCACGAGCATGATCTGGTTTGGCCGCAGGATCAGAATGAACGGCAGCAGAAGATAGAAGAACAACTCCACCGATATCGACCATGAGACGCCATTGTATGCGTAAGCCGTGCCGTAAGTCGGAATCCAGGAACTCAGCAGCGTTGTCGTCAGATATGCGGTGAGCAGACGTGTCGGCACGGGAAGCGTCATCACGGCAAAGAAGCAGCACAGCATGTGAACAGGCCAGAGCCGGAAAAATCTCTGGACGATGAAGTTTCTTACCGAGCGCCAATCATGGAAGCGTCCGGTGAAACTGTACGACAGCACGAAGCCCGACAGGACGAAGAAAAACGAGACGGCGCAGCCGAGATCCACACCGCCGATGGATCGAGACGCGTCGATTCCAAATTCCCGCAAATGATGGACGAATATCGACAGGGCCGCGAAGGCCCGCAGCGCCGTCAGATTGTGGAGCTGGGGGCGTCCGGGTGCCGCCGTCGAATTCACGTCATTGGCGGTTGGGATCTCCACGACCGTTGCCTCGTCGTCCGGCTCTGCTCAGCCGCTGTTTCGAAACCGTCCCATGTGACGGCCGGAAGATGGATATCCGGTTAAGCTCGGCCCAACGCAGGGATGGCCCCGCGGCTTGGCGCGCATGACCGTCATCCTTCTCGCCGCAAAACCGCCCGACTTCGGAACCACGACCTTGAGCCGACTGAGAAAACCCGATCGAACCCGTTAACGTCCCATCAAGGTTAATGCATCATTTTGCTCTCCAGTGGGGTCAGTCGCGTTCCTGGAGAGAGTTCAGTGCATCGACGTGTGTTGAAACGGCTTGTTGCCGCCGCCGGTGAGAAGAAACGTGGCTTTCTGTCTCCGTTCGTCATCGGGCTTGGCATCTGGATCGGCTTTCCGACCGTCGCCGCCTACCAGGACATGACGAGCCTTGTCTCCGGCCTCGAAGCATCGAACACCCGCTGGAATTCCTATGTCGAGAAGTCCGTCGCCGGCTCGACCCATGCGGCCGAGATGCCGTTCGTCGATTCCGATGTCACCGGCTCTATCTCCGGATCGGGTGTCCATCTGGCAGGCGTCGGCAACGTGTCGTTTCGTGGCAAGGGCGGCAAGGTCAGCGGCACGCCCGACGAGGATCGCGTCGTGCGCGCCGACAAGAAGGGGCGCATCGTCCAGATGTCTCCCGTCGCGCCGCCGAAGAATTTCAATGCCGGCTCGATCTTCGAGCGCACCTCCTCCTTGCTGCGGCCCAGCATGGACAGCGGCCTGAAGATGGCCTTCGCCAAACCGCAGATCAAAGGCAAGGAGATCCAGATCGCCGCGGCATTCCATGCGCGCGAGGACAAGAAGCCGGATCCAGGAGTGCCGGCGATGCTTGCCGCGCTGGTCAACAACGACCATCCCGACGTGCTGGCGACCGCTTATGCGCAGGCCGAGCCCGACTATGCCAAGGCTTCACCCTTCGAAGCTCTGCTTCAGGACGAGCAGCCCAATGACGGCCGCTTCATTCCGCCGATGGCCAAGGGCGACCACTCGTGGATCCAGAACCCGCTTCCCGCAAGTGTCTTCTCCAAGAAGGAGCAGGCATGCCTTGCCAACGGCATCTATTTCGAGGCGATGAGCGAATCCGTGCGCGGTCAGGCCGCCGTCGCCCAGGTCATCCTCAATCGCGTCCGCAACCCGGCCTATCCGAATTCGATCTGCGGCGTCGTCTACCAGAACGACAGCTGGTTCAACCGTTGCCAGTTCTCCTTCGCTTGCGACGGCAGGAGGAAGCGCATCGACAGTCCAGCCGCCTACAAGACCGCGCAGGATATCGCCATGGCCGTCACCGCCGGCAAGATCTTCATCCCGGAAGTCGGATCGTCGACCCATTACTACGCCCAATATGTCCATCCCGGCTGGGCGCGCACGATGCACAAGATGACCAAGATCGGCCTGCATATCTTCTACCGCACCTATGGCGGCGGCTGGAGCTGAGCGCTGGACGATCGCTGATCTTTTCGCGCCGCACGCAGCCGATCAAAGAGCCATTGTTTGGGGGATTCGCGCCATGCATCCCCGTCATCGTGGCGGGCACGATGTCGCACCTTCATAACCAATTGATTTTATTGCCTAAAATACATGACAATGAACTTCCGCCCGTGGCTTGACTGGCGCAAACCCTCTAACTATGTTGCCGGCGACTTTAGAAGCGGACGGACGGTGACGGTCTGACCGGGCAGGGGGGTTACGATGGCCGACAAGAACGGGCCAGACGGAACCGGAGAAACCGGCCGCGGCAAGCAGCGTGAAACCGACATCCGCGACGACGATCTTGAGCGCCGCCGGCGTGACCTTGAAGCATCGCTTGCGGCAAGGCGGCCGGACCGGCTCGAGGGGAAAGACGACGCGAAAGCGGGCAGTGCGGCCGGATATGGCCAGGCGATCAAACTCTCCAGCGAATTCATCGCCGGGGTGGTGGTGGGCGCCGGCATCGGCTGGATCATCGACCGTCTGGCGGGGACATCGCCATGGGGTCTGATCGTGTTCCTGCTGCTGGGTTTTGGCGCCGGCGTGCTCAATGTCATGCGTTCCGCGGGCGTTGTGGCAGAATTCGGACAGGGCGATAAATCGCGCCGTGACCAAGACGACAAGAAATGATCGCCCTTCAGGCGACCTTTGGAAATGATCGCGCTTCATGTGCGGTAATCGTAACGAGGCCGTACGCGGCATTGACGGGGTTTCAACGTGGCAGCTGACAAGGTCGATCCGATCCACCAGTTCCATATCAACAAGCTGATACCGATCGAGATCGGCGGCTACGACCTGTCTTTCACCAATTCGGCGCTGTTCATGGTCGCGACCGTGGTCGTCGCCGCCGCGTTTCTGTTTCTCACGACCTCGAGCCGCAGCCTGGTTCCGGGCCGGCTTCAGTCGATCTCCGAGATGGCCTATGAATTCGTCGGCAACATGTTGCGCGATGCCGCCGGCACGCAGGGCATGAAGTTCTTCCCGTTCGTGTTCTCGCTGTTCATGTTCGTGCTGGTCGCCAATCTGCTTGGCCTGTTCCCGTATTTCTTCACCGTCACCAGCCATATCATCGTCACCTTCGGCCTCGCCGCTTTGGTGATCGGAACCGTGGTCGTCTACGGCTTCATGAAGCATGGTCTCGGCTTCCTGAAGCTGTTCGTACCGCATGGCGTGCCGGTGTTCCTGCTGCCGCTGGTGGTGCTGATCGAGGTGATCTCCTTCGTGTCGCGTCCGGTCAGCCTCTCGGTTCGTCTGTTCGCCAACATGCTCGCCGGCCACATCACGCTGAAGGTGTTCTCGGGATTTGTCGTCAGCCTGAGCGCGCTCGGCGCGGTCGGCGTGGCGGGCTCGGTCCTGCCGCTGGCAATGGCGGTGGCGCTGACGGCGCTGGAACTGCTGGTCGCTTTCCTGCAGGCCTACGTCTTTGCGGTGTTGACCTGCATGTACCTCAACGACGCCCTGCACCCCGGGCACTGAGCAAGAAGTTTCCGGCCCAAGAGTTTCCAACATTGGCGCCGGATGGAATTGCAACGGAATTTTAGATCCAAAGGAGTTGAACAAATGGACGCAGAAGCAGCAAAGTACATCGGCGCCGGCATCGCTTGCCTGGGCATGGGTGGCGCGGGCATTGGCCTCGGCAACATCTTCGGCAGCTACCTGGCGGGCGCTCTGCGCAACCCGTCGGCTGCTGATGGCCAGTTCGGCCGTCTGATCTTCGGCTTCGCCGTGACCGAAGCTCTGGGCATCTTCTCGCTTCTCATCGCGCTTCTGGCCCTGTTCGGCTGAGCGCTGTTCGGTCAAGCGTTGGGAAGATTGGACAGGCCGGCCGCGCGAGCGGCAGGCCTGAATTTCGGGGATAGTCCATGTTCGTGACATCTGCCTTCGCGCAAGAGTCCGCACCTGCAGCCGACACCAGCCACGCTGCGACGGAAGGCGACACGCATTCCGGCACCGGCGTGCCTGCCGAAGCGCACGGCACGTTTCCGCCATTCGATCCGGCGACGTTCCCGTCGCAGCTTCTGTGGCTGGCGATCACTTTCGGGCTGTTCTACCTCTTCCTGAAGCGGGTCGTGATGCCGCGCGTCGGGGGCATCATCGATGTCCGCAACGATCGCATCACGCAGGACCTCGACCAGGCAGCCAGGTTGAAGGGCGAGGCCGACGCCGCCGTTGCTGCCTACGAGCAGGAACTGGCGGAAGCCAAGACCAAGGCCAACGCAATCGGCCAGCAGGCCGGCGATGCGGCCAAGGCGGAAGCCGAGACCGCACGCAAGAAGGTCGAGGCAGCGCTCGACGAGAAGCTTGGCGAGGCCGAAGCACGCATTTCTTCCATCAAGGCCAATGCCATGAAGGAAGTCGGCAGCATCGCCGAAGGCACCGCTTCGGCCATCGTCGAGGCACTGGTCGGCGGCAAGGCCAGCAAGGCCGAGATCGCGGCCGCCGTCAAATCCGTGGCCCGGTGAGGAGCGCATCATGGATTACACATCTCTCGCGACGCTCTGGGCAACGGTTGCCCTCATCATCTTCCTCGGCGTTGCCGTCTATATCAAGGTGCCGGGCCTGATCGCCAAGGCGCTCGACGCCCGCGCCGCCAGGATCAGCAACGAGCTTGACGAAGCGCGCCGGCTGCGCGAGGAGGCCCAGCAGCTGCTCGGTCAGTATCAGCGCAAGCGCAAGGAAGCCGAACAGGAGGCCGCCGACATCGTCGCCGCCGCCAAGCGCGAAGCCGACATGCTTGCCGCGGAAGCGCACAAGAAGACCGAGGATTATGTCGCCAGGCGCACCGCGCTTGCCGAACAGAAGATCGGTCAGGCCGAGCGTGACGCCATCAGCGAAGTCCGCGCCAGCGCCGTCGACATCGCCGTCGAGGCAGCGCGTGCGCTGCTCGCCGGCAAGATCGACGCCAAGGCCGGTGCCGACCTGTTCAAGGCATCGCTGGTGGACGTGAAGTCCAAGCTCAACTGAGCGTATGGCGTTCAGAAATTCAAAAAGCCGCCCGGGAAACCTGGCGGCTTTTTTTGTTGTGGAAAACCGTCCCGGAGGTAGCGAAACCGGCAGAGCGCGCAATCTCCCCACGAGGGCGGAGATCATCACCCGCTGTCACCAATCTCCTTGGCTCACTCCAGGCCGGCGAGACTCTCTTCCTCGATCACCTCAGTCCCGCCAAGCCTGAACGGCGCGAAGGACACGCGGTGCAGCCGCGCCACCGGCCCATGCGCTTCGATCGCCGTACGATGGCGGGCCGTGGCGTAGCCCATGTGGACCTCGAACCCATAGCGATCGTGATGGTTGCCGCAGCCGCACATCATGCGGTCGCGCATCACCTTGGCGACGATCGAGGCGGCAGCGATCGATTGCGAGCGCTGGTCGCCCTTGATCAGCGCGCGGCCGGCGCAGGGCAGGCCGGGCGGCACGTCGCGCCCGTCGGCGAGCGCGAGCTTCGGTTGAACCGAAAGGCCGACCACCGCGCGGCGCATCGCTTCCAGGCTGGCTTTGAGGATGTTGCTGCCGTCGATACCCTCGGCGCTGACGGACGCCATCGAAACCCCCAGCGCGGAACCAAGAATCCGCACGAACAGTGCTTCGCGTTGCAAATGACTGAGGCGTTTGGAATCGTCGAGCCCGTCCGGAATGTTGGCGGGGTCGAGCACCACCGCCGCCGCGACCACCGGCCCGGCCAGGGGGCCACGGCCGGCCTCGTCCATGCCCGCCACTGGCCACAGACCATCGGCCATCGCCTTCGTCTCGAAGGAGAAGTCGGGTTTCTCGATGATCTCAAAGAGAAGCGGAGAATCGGAACGCGCGCGAGCCATGTTGCGGCGAGGTTCGCATCGGCTCCGATTCTCCGCAAGTCCCTCCGGGTCGGGTGGGGCGCCGGACCGGGAGGGCACCGTCTGCAGGCCGGGGCAGGCCGGACGGGATTGTTGTGCCGCGACAGATCAAACCGCCGCAGGAAACTGCATTTTCAGAGCAGCGTCAGCTGCACCTGGTCCTTCCCGGCGGCAACGAACTGGTCGGTCCGCAGCGTGCGCCGTTCGACATTGAGGCCGAGCCGTTTGGCGGTGATCTCGAAACGCCGGCCGATCTGCCAGGCGTAGGGACCGGCGCCCTTCATGCGCTTGCCCCATTCCGAATCGTAGTCCTTGCCGTCGCGCATCGAGCGGATCAGCGACATCACGTGACGGTAGCGGTCGGGATAGTGGCGCAGCAGCCAGTCCTTGAAGATCGGGCTGACCTCCAGCGGCAGGCGCAGTATGACATAACCCGCCTCGCGCGCGCCGGCGGCGCGCGCCGAATCGAGAATACGTTCCATCTCCTGGTCGGTCAGGCCAGGGATGATCGGCGCCACCATCACCGAAGCCGGAATGCCGGCATCCGAAAGCTGCCTGATTGCCTCCAGCCGCTTGGTCGGCGTCGACGCGCGTGGCTCCATGGTGCGCGCCAGCATCCGGTCGAGCGTCGTCACCGACAGCGCTACCTTGGCCAGCCCGCGTTCGGCCATGCGCGACAGGATATCGATGTCGCGCGTCACCAAGGCGGATTTGGTGACGATGCCGACCGGATGGCCGCGCGCTTCCAGCACTTCGAGGATCTCGCGCATGATCCGGTATTGCTTCTCGATCGGCTGGTAGGGATCGGTGTTGGTGCCGATGGCGATGGTGCGCGGCTGGTAACCGTCCTTCGACAGTTCCTTGTCGAGCAGCCGCGCCGCATCCGGTTTGGCGAACAGCTTGGATTCGAAATCGAGACCCGGCGACAGGCCCATGAAACTGTGCGTCGGCCGCGCGAAGCAATAGACGCAACCGTGCTCGCAGCCGCGATAAGGGTTGATCGAACGATCGAAGGAGATGTCGGGCGATTCGTTGCGGGTGATGATGGTACGCGGCTTCTCGACCTGCACTTCCGTCTTGAAGGGCGGCAGTTCCTCCAGCGAATTCCAGCCGTCGTCGAAGACGTGCCGGCTGACCGGCTCGAACCGGCCGGACGGATTGATGCCCGCCGACCTGCCGCGGTTGCGGTCCGGACGGACACGCATGCCGCTCTGCTCGATCATCGCATTGGCCATCTCGGCTCTTCCTGCTCCGAAAGCCGCAATGTCGGCGCGCACGATCTGTTCCATCTTGGCCCGCTCCCAGGGACTGTCCGCGTTGTGTCGAATCGCTCTGTTCATGAAATTATTCCTATTTTGTCGATGAGAACAAAGCAAGAACTTTCTATGGTGCGCCGCAAAAACTGGCGCTGCGTCCGGCTTTCCGCTATTCGGCTAATAATGCTCAGTGTTCTCATCGAAACCCGCAATGACGAGGAGGGCCTTGCCCGCACGCTCGCCTCGCTGATTGGCGGCGCGGTCGAGGGCGTGGTGCGTGAAGTGATCGTCTGCGACACGGGTTCCACCGACCAGACGCATCGTGTCGCCGAGCATGCCGGCTGCCAGTACGTGACTGGCGGTGTCGCTGCCGGCATCCGCCAGGCCAAGGGTGACTGGCTGCTGCTTCTGGAGCCGGGCGCGCGGCTGGTGGAAGGCTGGATCGACGCGGTCGTCGCCCACACGGCCAGGCAAACCATGGCGGCGCGGTTCTCGCGGGCGCGCGGCAGCCGCACGCCGTTCCTGGCCCGGATCTTTTCGGGAAACCGCGCCTTGGCCGACGGCTTGCTGATCGGCAAACTTCAGGCCGTAGCCTCGGCGAAGAGCGCCGGCAGCGCCGAAGCCATCGCACGCGGCCTCGCGACAAAGCGACTCGACGCCGAAATCTGGGTGGCGCCACCGAGGCAAGAGCACCGCTCCCCGAAATGACTTTTTGCAGCTGCTCTCTTCATTGTGCATTGCACAAAATCCGACGTTAGGTTAGCTTCTCCTTAAGTGGTGAATTGGGTTTGGGTCATACTGAGCGAGCACGGATGCCGCCCGCTCCCGTAGCCGAGGACCCAATGAACCTTTCACCCCCCGACAAATCCGGCACGGCCAGTCTCGAGGCCATTGCGCGCGACGGCAGCCTGCTGCAGCGGATCGCCGTGCGCATTCCGACCTATCTGACGGACCTGCGCGAAAACCCGGCCTGGCTGCCGATGTTCGTGCTGGCGCGCACAATGCCTGGGCGCCGGATGCATTGGCTGGGCGCAAAACGGCCCCGTCCGGCCGACAATGCGGGGGATACGATGTTTGGCGGCGTCGACCGCGAAGCAGTGGTCGAAGCGCTGCGCTCCGACGGGTTGTTTTCGGGCCTGGTCCTGCCGCCGGCGATCCATGAAGAGATCGCGAGTTTCGCCCAACGCACGCCATGCTTCGGCAATTTCGACCGTCGTCTCGAATTCATGCCGGGTGAACATGCCGAGGCCGAGAAGCACTTTGGCCGCTCGCTGCTCAGCGGGCATTTTTTCGAGCGCGTCCTCGACTGCCAGGCGGCACTCGCCATCCAGCGCGATCCGCTGCTTCTCGACATCGCCGCGCACTATCTCGGCGGCCAGGCGAAACTGATCACGACGCGCGTCTGGTGGAGCTTTCCGACGGGTGCGGCCTCGGACGCCGACAAGAACCTTGCCTCGCTCGGCAAGTATCATTTCGATCTCGACGACTGGCGCATGCTGAAATTCTTCTTCTATCTCAAGCCGGTCGACGCCGACACCGGCCCGCATGTCTATGTCAGGGGCAGTCACAAGCGCCGCAGCCTCAAGCATCAGCTCACCCTGCTGGTCGGCCATCCCGCGCAAGAGGTTCTGGACGTCTATGGCGAGCAGAGCCCGGTGACGCTGACCGGCGACGCCGGCCTCGGCTTCGTCGAGGACCCCTTCGGCTTCCACATGGGCACTGTGCCGGCGCGCACGCCGCGGCTGATGATGGAAGTCGGCTTCGGCGTATCGCCGCCGTCACGCCGCCGGTTTCATGGCGAGCCGGTCATCCGTTGAAGGGAACAATCCGAAACTCACCAGGACAGGCATCCAGCGAGCGACGCCTGGCTTGGCGCTGCGCTCTGCTTTCGGCATCGAAGGAGACGGGGACCTGCTCCTGATTGAACCGCGTTGCCGCAATGGCACCCGCCAGTATGCACCTTCATCGCATCTGCCTTGTCGCGAACGGCGATGACCGCCTTCACGTGAAGGTACTTTCTCCGACGTCGGGTCTGGAATGGCGTTTCGAAGGCGCCGGTACCGTTCTGCCTGGCAAACGCGATACGAAACCGATGCTTTGCCTCGGCTTTTACGGAGCCGATTTCCCGCGCCGCAGATGCTCGTCCAGCCGTGGCATGATCTCGACGAAGTTGCACGGCATGTGCCGGTAGTCGAGCTGCGCCTTGAGGATGCCGTCCCAGGCGTCCTTGCAGGCCCCGGGCGAGCCCGGCAGCACGAAGACGAAGGTGGCGTTGACGACGCCACCGGTCGCCCGGCTCTGGATCGTCGAGGTGCCGATCTTGTCGTAGGAGATGCGGTGGAACACTTCCGAAAAGCCGTCCATGCGCTTTTCGAAGATCGGCTCCAGCGCTTCCGGCGTCACGTCGCGCCCGGTGAAGCCGGTGCCGCCGGTGGTGATCACGACATCGATCGCTGCGTCCTTCGACCAGCCGAGCACCTTGTCGCGGATTTTTTCGCGGTCATCGGTGACGATATCGCGGGCGGCGAGGATGTGACCGGCTTCAGTGATGCGGTCGGCCAGCGTCTGGCCGGATTTGTCGTCGGCAAGGCTGCGTGTGTCGGAAACGGTCAGCACCGCGATGCGGATCGCAATGAAAGGCCGGCTCTCGTCAATCCTGGCCATCTCAGTCGGCCTCCGATGTCATGCTGCGCGTCGCGGCGACGAACCAGTCTGGCTGGCGGCTGCGGATGTCGGCGGCGGCGCGCTTGGCGACGTTGCCGGTCTCGAACAGGCCGAAGCACGTCGCGCCGGATCCGGACATCCGCGAGAATCCCGATCCAGCCTTGTTGAGCCAGGAAAGCGCTCTGCCGATGGCGGGCTGCATCGCCAGCGCCGCAGGCTCAAGATCATTGCGGGTGATCTCCAGCCAATTGCGCAGGCTATGGAAGTCGATGCTGCGCGGCAGCGGCGGCAGTGGCTCATTGTCGCGACGGGAAAGTGCCGCGAAGACTTCCGCCGTCGAGACTGCGGTTCCGGGATTGACCAGCACCAGCCCCAGCGCCGAAAAATCCGGCACCATCGACAATTCGTCGCCGATGCCGCGCGCCACCAGCGGCTTGGCCGCCAGGCACATCGGCACATCGGCGCCAAGCGAAAGGCCGATCCGCGCCAACTCGGCGCTGTCCAAGTTCAGAGCCCATGTCTGTGCCAGCCCGCGCAGCACGGCTGCCGCGTCGCTCGACCCGCCGCCGACGCCGGAGGCAACCGGCAGGTTCTTTTCGAGCTTGATGGCGACCGGCGGGGTTCTCTCCAGCCCGACTTCCCGTCGCAAGGCATCGCGCGCCTTGAGCACAAGATTGCTGGCGTCGAGGGGAACGGCCGACGCGTAGCGGCCGGACACGGTAAAATCATCGCTGTCGGCGAGCGCGATCTCGACCCGGTCGCCAAAGCGCGTGAACACCGCCAGGCTTTCGATCAGGTGATAGCCGTCGGCGCGCCTGCCGGTGACATGCAGCGCCAGATTGATCTTGGCATGCGCGTGCCAGGTAGGCGACCCGATTGCGGTGTCCACGGCGTCAGTCGTATGCGGGATGATGCTCAGTCCTTGGCCAGCCGGTATTCGCCGGTCTTCGGATCCTTGACCAGCGTACCCATGGCGCCGTTGGCCGCCTGCTTTTCGGTGCGCCGCACCTTGGCGGTCACGCGCTCGGCTTCCCGGATGAAGGTGCGGTAACCGAAATAGGCAGCGACGCCAACGACGGTGAAGAAAATGATCTGCGGCATGCCAAAACTCCTCCCACGCTGGGCCGGCGAAGGCGGCCGGTCGGGTCGGTTGATGCATGTCGCCCAAAAGTGGTTACGGTTTTGGGACAACGACATGCATAAGACTTCAGCCTCTCATGCTAGACGGTTTTGCCGGATTTTCAAAGCCCGAAGCGAGACCACAACGCGCGCTCTTCCGCCGCATCGATCGCGCCGCTGACCGCTGCCGCGGCGATATCGGGCGCCGAAAAGCCCTTGTTCGAGCCGAACAGGCCAAAGCGGCTGAGGAAGCCGCGCGGCGCCGTGATCAGCCTGAGCTGGGTCTTCGGTCCGAAACGGGTTTTCAGCACCGTGCGCATGTCGCCGAGCGCGTCGACCAGGCCGAGTTCGAGGCCCTTCATGCCGGTCCAGAACAGGCCGGTGAACAGGTCCGGATCGTCTTTCAGCTTCGTGCCGCGCCTCTCCCTGACGAGGTCGATGAAGGTTTCGTGGATTTCGAGCTGCAGCGCCTTCAGCCGCTCGACGTCTTCCTTTTTCTCCGGCTTGAACGGATCGAGCACAGCCTTGTTCTGGCCGGCGGTGTGGACACGGCGCTCGACACCGATCTTCTTCATCAGCTCCGGAAAACCGAACGACGCCGACACCACGCCTATCGAACCGACGATGGAGGACGGATCGGCAAAGATCTCGTCGCCGGCGACCGCGATCATATAGCCGCCCGATGCCGCGACATCCTCGACGAAGACCAGCACCTTTTTGTTCTTTTCCGTCGCCAGGTCGCGGATACGCTTGAAGATCAGGCGCGACTGCACTGGCGAGCCGCCCGGCGAATTGATCGAGATGGCGACCACTGGCGCGTCGTAGGAAAACGCCTTCTCGATGAGGCCGGCGGTGGTGGCCAGCGACAGGTTCTGCCGGAACTGGCCGCCCGGCATGATCGTGCCGTGCAGTCGGATGACCGGAATGATGACGACGGTGGAGCGCCAGGATTTCGGCAACAGGCGGTTGAAAAGTCGTTTCACGAGGGCGCGGTCTCCGGTCGATGGGTTGCAGGCATGTAGGGATTCGCCGGCCAACGGCAATGTGGGGGCCAAGAATAGCTCAATCTCCAAACAACGAGGCGAGCCCGTTGGTGATCATTTCGCTGCGCTCATCGGGGCCACCGCCCGATTGCGCGTGCAGCATCAGGGGGGGCCGGATGGCGAGTTTCCCCCGCGCCCCGAGCGCTGCCCGCACGATAATGCGGATCGCCGCCGCGTCGGGGCGAGGGTGGACGGCGAGCATCTCGGCATCACCGAAGCGCCCGGCGAGCGCATCGAGAATGGCGCCGAGCTGCTCGGGTCGGGCGATCACGGCAAGCCCGCCGCGCGGCCTGACCACCGCGGCCGCGCTGCGGATCCAGCTCTCGAGCAGCCCGTCCTCCATGACATGGGCTTCCTTTCTCAGGCGATCGGGCGTGGCGCGGTCCCGTGCGGCGTTGAAAGGCGGGTTCATGATAACGAAGTCGAAGTCGTTGTCGGCGAGGCCGGCCGCCGCCCGCGCCCGGCCGGACACCGCGACATCGGCGACGAGCACGCAGGCCCGATCGCTGAGATGCGCATTGCCGGGATGGGCAAGGGTGGCCGCGGCGAAGGCCGCCATTTCCGGCGCGCGTTCGACAAGCACGGCCGTGGCCGCGGGGCAGCGCGACAGCATCGCCAGCCCAGCGGCCCCGGCGCCGGCACCGAAATCGGCGAGACGCCCCGCAAAAGAGGATGGCACAGACGCCGCCAGCATCATCGCATCCATGCCGGCGCGATGCGCCCCCTGCTTGGGCTGCACGAGCCAGAACCGGCCGCGATGGAAGGCGTCGACCGTGTGGGCCGGCGTGTCCGGGGCAAGGGCGGCTGGCGCGGCGGACATTATTTTCCGCGAATCTCGTTGGCGATGCCGGCATCCGTCAGGATGCGCCGTGCCGCGTCGGCCTTGTCGGCATCGACCATGACGCGTCGCGGCAGGATGCCGAGCGAGCCGTCGAGCACGCTCATGTTCTGGTCGGCGACGAAGCAGCCGATGCCGGCATCGCGCATCAGCGATTCGACAAAGGAGATGATGACGGCGTCGTTGGTGCGAATGAGCTCTATCATCGGGCGAAACTCTCAGTTTGCAGTGCATATGTAAACGGGCGGGCGGATTTCCGTCATAATGCAGAGGTCATTTTCGGCTTCGGTTGACAGGCTGTCATCGCCGCCGCGCCAATTCGCCACTTGCCGTGGCCGTGTCCGCCGCCCTAGAGTCCTACAGGGATCAAGGGTGCCGTCGCACGCGTTATACCAAGACGGGAGTGATTGTCGTGGGTGTCGTTCTCAACATCGAAAACGGGAAGCGGGAACCCGCGTCCATCAAGGATTTGATCGATCTGACGGCGGCCGACATGGGACGCGTCAACGAATTGATCCTGTCCAAGGCCGGCTCCGACGTCGAGATGATCCCGGAGGTTGCCAATCATCTGATCTCGTCGGGCGGCAAGCGGCTGCGGCCGATGCTGACGCTCGCCGCCGCGCAGATGTTCGGCTACGCCGGCGAAGGCCATGTCAAGCTCGCCACATCTGTCGAATTCATGCACACGGCGACGCTGCTCCACGACGACGTCGTCGACGAGAGCGGCATGCGGCGCGGCAAGAAGACCGCCCGTATGATCTGGGGCAACCAGGCGAGCGTCCTGGTCGGCGATTTCCTGCTCGGCCAGGCCTTCCGCATGATGGTCGACGTCGGTTCGCTGGAGGCGCTCGACATCCTGTCGAGTGCGGCCTCGATCATCGCCGAGGGCGAGGTGATGCAGCTCGCCGCCGCCAAGAACCTGGAGACCACCGAGGACGAGCATTTCGCCGTTATCAAGGCCAAGACCGCAGCGCTGTTTTCCGCTGCTGCCGAGGTTGGCCCGGTCATTGCCCAGGCGACCCGCAATGACCGTGCGGCACTGCGCTCCTACGGCATGAACCTCGGCCTTGCCTTCCAGCTGATCGACGATGCGCTGGACTATGGCGGCACCAGCAAGGACCTGGGCAAGAATGTCGGCGACGATTTCCGCGAGGGCAAGGTGACGCTTCCGGTCATTCTCGCCTACCGGCGCGGCACCAAGGCGGAGCGCACCTTCTGGAAGCGCGCCATCGAGGACAATGTCGTCGATGACGCCGGTTTGGAAAAGGCGATCGGCATGATGACCCGCCACGGCGCCATTGCCGACACGATCGGGCGTGCCCGCCATTTCGGCGAGATCGCCCGCGACGCGCTGGCGCCGCTGGAAGCGACGCCGCAGAAATCGGCGCTGATCGACGTCATCGATTTCTGCATCAGCCGGGTGAACTGAGCGGCTGGCGTTTCGCGGGCCGGCTGTGCAAAGACCTGATCAGGAGATGGCGCCCCCACGGGCCGCTGTCTGGTAAGCCGACCTCCTGAAATTCGCCTGGGGGTGGAAAGGGGACGTCGAAGCCCTCGCCGCTTCCGGACCTCGGATTATGACTTAGCCCGCGTGGACTCTCATGGATGGGCCGGGGCAAGCAGCACTCCTGACAGTGGACAGCAAATCCGTTACTGCTCCTTCTTGAACAGGTCCTGGAAGATCAGCTGGCCCCAAGTGCGGCCGCGTGCGTGCACCAGTGCGCCACCCTCGTTGAGTTTTCCCAGCTTGACGGGTGCGAACCCGAGTTGTCTGGCCAAATCCGCCACGGGAGCGATCGCGTCCTCGTCGTCGCTCGACAGAAAAACGACCCGATGGCCCCCCTCGACGATCGGATCGGCAGCCAGGGTGGCCGCAACCAGGTGATTGAAACCTTTCACGAACTTAGCGCCGGTGAACGACTTCGCAACGAAGGCGGAGGACGGGAGGCCGTCCAACTCCTCAAGGGGAACCAACGCGTTCATCGCGTCGATGACCGTCTTGCCTTTCCAACTCGGCAGGGCCTTCGCAACCTCGCGATGTTCCCCGAACGGGACCGCCAAGACGATTGTGTCGGCATCGAGTGCATCCCGCAGCGACTTGGCGGCGACCGTGGGTCCAATCGCCCGAGCCTGCGGCGCCAACGCCTCGGGCGGCCGGCGGCTCGCGACGGTCACGTCGATGTTTTTACGGGCGAAGGCGTGGGCGAGGGCCTGGCCTATTTTACCGAATCCTACAATCGCATAGCTCATAATGCTTCTCCTATCCGTGTTGACATTGGTTCCCCAGCCTTCGACGGCGCGGGTTATCTGTTCCGTTGTGTGGCGACCTTCGCGTGGATGTCCCGCCGTGAACGACTTTCGTGCGGCCGGACCGACCGCCCAGCGCGGAAGTCGTTCCACCATGGACACGCTAGTTCTCGCCGATCAGCCACGTCCGGCAATCCGGCGCGAATTCAGATGGCCGAGAAGCCGCCGTCGACAGACAACTCCACCCCATTCACGAAGCTCGAATCGTCTGAAGCAAGAAACACCGCGACCGCTGCAATTTCCTCAGGACGCCCCATCTTTCCCCTCGGGATCAGGGATTCGAACATCCGCTTCGCCTCCTCGGTGAGAACTTGGTCCTGCATCGGTGTGGCGATCGGCCCCGGGCTCAGCACGTTCACCCGGATATTCCTGCCCTTCAGTTCGTTGAGCCAAGTGCGTGCGAATGAGCGCAACGCCGCCTTACTCGCCGAATACACGCCGTAACCAGGAAAACCTTTCACCGAAGCAACTGACCCGGTCATGAAGATCGATCCGCCATCGTTGAACAGCGGCAACGCCTTCTGAACCGTAAACAGCGTGCCGCGCGTATTCAGGCCGAAGGCCGCATCGAAGTGCTGCTCGGTAATCTCGCCCAGTGGGACGGCTTCGCCCGTGCCGGCGCTCGCGTACAGGACGTCGATCTTGCCCTTTTCCCGCTTGACCGTGTCGAACAGGCGGTCGAGGTCGTCGAGATTGGCTGCGTCGCTGCGCACGCCGGTCACGTTCCGGCCAATCAGCTTGACGGCCTCGTCGAGCGCCTCCTGTCTCCGGCCCGTGATGAAAACATAAGCGCCTTCTTCAACGAACCGCTTGGCGCTCGCCAGCGCCATGCCGCTCGATCCGCCCGTGACGACTGCAACCTTACCGTCTAGCTTTCCCATGACTTCTCCTTTGGTGTTGTGGGGACAGCATCTGCCTCCGAGAACCTCGAAATGGGTCCGCCGGCGTCAGTTGTTGAGTGCGGAAGCGCGCACATCGGTGGTGCGAAATCGATCCGGCTGGACGACTGACGCCAGCCGCGACGATCGATGTCCGCCGTGCGGAATTGGGTCGCGCTCGTCGACATAGGCTATAATGACCGCCCGTACTGCTGTTCGATGTGTTAGATACGGGCTTTGGAAGGCGCACCGCGTGGTGCCGGATTGCACCATGATCGACTGGGATGACGTTCGCTACTTTCTTGCCGTCGCACGCGGAGGCTCGGTGCGGGCTGCCGCCGGGCGCCTCGGGGTGAATCACTCCACCGTGCTGCGACGCATCGCCCAGCTCGAGGAACGCCTCGGGGCGCACATGTTCGAAAAGCTGCCTTCGGGCTACCGCCTGACGGCTGCGGGCGAGGAGGTCCTCGAGCTCGCGAACCAGATGGAAGCGTCGTCGCACCTGCTGGAGACGCGCGTCTTCGGGCGCGACCAGAGCGTGCGCGGGCTTCTGCGGGTGACGCTGGCACCGCCCCTCGCGACGCACCTGCTCATGCCGGACTTCGCCGATTTCGCGCGTCTCCATCCGGACATCGAGATGGAAATCTTGTCGTCCGGCGAGCTGGCAAATCTGACCAACCGAGAGGCCGACGTCGCGATCCGCGTCGTCTACGACCGCAAGACCCTGCCGCTCAATCTTCACGGCCTGAAGGGACCGGAGCTGTTCGGCGGCGTCTACATGTCCTGCGATCGACTAGCCGCGTGGCGCGCGGGCGCGCCTGATCCCATCCGGTGGATCGTCATAAGCACTCATGGAATTCCGGATTGGGCCAGCGAGGGTGAGGTTCGCACCACGGAGGTTCCATTCAGGACCACGGACGGCGAGGCGCAGATCGTTGCTGTACGGCAAGGGCTCGGGATGACGACATTGCCGTGCTTCGTCGGCGATGCCGACCCCCTACTGGTGAGGGTGCCGGGTACCGACCTGCACATGTACGGAACGCTCTGGCTTCTCACACAGGGCGAGACACGCAAGACGAAGCGCGTGCGGCTCTTCACGGAGTTCGTATCCCGCGGGCTCGCCGCGTACGCTCCGCTTCTCGCGGGACTGAATGCAGGCGAGAATTTACGCCGACCCCAGCTTGATGACGATCCGACGATGTACCGTTGAGCACCCCTTCGGGACGATCAAGCGCATGTCGGGCGGTGGAAGGTTCCTCGCCAGGGGGCTTAGGGCGGTGAAAGCCGAAGCGGCGCTCTCGATCCTCGCCTTCAACATCGTGCGCAAGGCTTGTGGCGGCTGCGAATGGAACGAACTGTGCACCATGGTTGTGGCCGGCGGCTATCGCGACACCCAGGTGCGGCGGCCAGCCTTGCCGGGCAAGCGCTGATATCGGCGACGAACTCTCAGTGTCGAACTCGAATCTGTGATATGTTCGGCTCCGCGCAGGGCGATAGTCGGAACTCGAAAACCGAAAACTGTCCCTGGTCGCCATGGTTTGTTAATCGGGTGCCCGGATTGTGAATTCGAGGCGGATTGAAGCGCGACCCCAAAAAGGCCATGCTTTGCCCGGAAAGATCGAGTCTACGTCGATCCCGCTGATGCGGAGATGGCGCCTGGCTGAAAGGGATACGATGCAGCAAGGACGTGCGCGCTGGCTGACAAGGCTGGCAATTGTGACAGGCATGGCGATCTCGGCTTTGCCGGCCTATGCCAAGCAAACCACCGAACCGGTCAAGATCACGTCCTTCTCGGGAGCCTATCTGGCCGCCCGGATCGCCGAAGCCGACAATGACCTCGACAACGCCATCGCCTATTACAAGCAGGCATTGGCCTTCGATCCGAGCGACACCAGCCTGCAGCAGAGCCTGATGCTGTCGCTGATCGCTCAAGGGCGCTTCGACGAATCCCTGGTCTATGCGGACAAGCTCAAGGAAGTTCCCGATGTCGAGCGTTTCTCGCGCCTGGCGCTGGCGGTCGATTCCTTCCACAAGAAGGATTTCACCAAGGCGCAGTACTGGCTCAAGCTGTCGCTGGAATCGGATCTCGACCGGCTGATCTCCGGTGTCATGTCCGGCTGGGCCCAACAAGGCGCCGGCCAAGCCAGCGATGCGATGGCGTCCATCGACAAGCTGCAGGGCCCGGACTGGTTCGGCCTGTTCAAGTCCTTCCATCGCGCGCTGATCGCCGATGCATCTGGCATGCCTGAAAAGGCCGAGGCGATCTACGCCGCGACGATGCAGGACACGGCCGCCGGTGGCGCGGCTCCCGAAACCTGGATGCGCAACGCTCAGGCCTACGCGTCGTTCCTGGCCCGCAAGGGCGACAAGGACAAGGCGCTGTCGGTGCTCGATCAGGCCGAGGCGTTCGCCCCGGGCAAGCTGGATATCGTCGCCCTGCGCAACAAGATCAGCAAGGGCGACAAGGTTGCGCCTTTCGCTGCTGGCCCATCGGACGGTGCGTCGGAGATCCTGCTTGATCTCGCCACGGCGCTCAATCGCGGCGGTGGCGAACCGTTCGTCCGTCTTTACCTGCAATATGCCCTGGCCCTGAAGCCTGACAGCGATGCAGCCCTCGTGCAGCTCGCCGCCGTCTCCGAACAGTTGAAGGACGGCGAGGGCGCCATCGCGCTCTACCGGCGCATCCCCGATTCATCGCCCTTGAAAGAGCTTTCGGACCTGCAGCTTGGCCTCAACCTTGCCGATCTCAACCGCCAGGACGAGGCGATCACCCATCTGAAAGCGTTCGTCGACGCGCATCCCGACGATATGCGCGCCTATCTGGCGCTCGGCGGCGTCTATTCGTCGAAGGATGATTTCCGCTCCGCGGCCAATCTCTATGACAAGGCAGTCGCGGTGCTGAAGACGCCGACTGCCGCCAACTGGAACATCTTCTATCAGCGCGGCATCGCCTATGAGCGGCTGAAGGAATGGCCGAAGGCCGAGCCGAACTTCCGCAAGGCGCTTGAACTGTTCCCCGACCAGCCGCAGGTGCTGAACTATCTCGGCTATTCCTGGGTCGACATGAACACGAACCTCAAGGAAGGCCTGGCGATGATCCAGAAGGCCGTCGATCTCAGGCCGAGCGACGGCTACATCGTCGATTCCTTGGGCTGGGCCTATTTCCGCCTCGGACGTTTCGACGATGCGGTGCGTGAAATGGAACGCGCCGTGTCGCTGAAGCCGGAAGATCCGGTTCTCAACGACCATCTCGGCGATGCCTACTGGCGCGTCGGCCGCAAGCTGGAAGCCACCTTCCAGTGGAACCAGGCGCGTGATCTGAAGCCAGACCCCGATGTGCTGGCCACCTTGCAGCAGAAGCTGATGAAGGGCCTGCCGCCGATCGAATCCAACACGGCGCAGGAAACCCCGAAGGTCAAGCCCGAGCCGGTGCCCGCCCCGAAAGGGTGAAATCGGTTTTTTGAATGCGAACGGGGCTCTTTTCGGAGCCCCGTTTTCGTTTGGATGTCCATCCGTCCAGAAACTCAAGCAAGCACAATGCGCGGGAAACCTGCCTCAGAACATCTTCCGGTAGACCACGAATCCGGAGCGTTCGCCGACCTTGTCGTAGAGCTTCATCGCCGTGTGATTGGTTTCATGCGTCAGCCAGTACACCCGGCCCGAACCGACAGCCTGGGCACGCTCGTAGACGCCCTCTATCAGCGCCCGGCCGATGCCTTTGCCACGCGAGGCCTCGGTTGTGAAAAGGTCCTGCAGATAGCAATTCGGCGCGATCGCCGTCGTGCTGCGGTGGAAGAGATAGTGCACGAGGCCGAGAAGTTGTCCCTCGTGTTCGGCAACCAGCGCATGCACGGGCTCATAGGCGTCGAAGAAGCGCGACCATGTCATCGCGGTGATCTCGCTTGCGAGCGCCGTCTCGCCCGAGCGCCCATAAAATGCATTGTAACCGTCCCACAGCGGCAGCCATTGCTCGAAATCCTGTCGCGCAACGGGGCGGATGACGGTGGGGCTGGGCATGACGGAACCTGTTGTCGTTGACACGGGACGATACCGGCACCGAACAGACCGCAGGCTGCCATGGCCGGCAATGGGCCAGCCACTCGCAAAGCTTTCAACATCATCGCACGCTCGCCGCGTCCGCACCGGCGCGCCTTGCTTGACGCTTCGCCGCCGGGTCTCTAGGACGTGCCGGCAAGCTAGCCTTTGCTGTCGAGGCCCCCGTGACCATTGAAATCCCGACGATTGAAATCCCCGCCCATATGCATCCCAGCCGCTCGTTCCAGGGGCTGATCCTGACCTTGCACAATTACTGGGCGGCCTATGGTTGCGTCATCCTCCAGCCCTACGACATGGAGGTCGGCGCCGGGACCTTTCATCCGGCGACGACGCTGCGCGCGCTCGGGCCAAAACGCTGGAACGCCGCCTATGTCCAGCCTTCGCGTCGTCCCAAGGATGGCCGCTATGGCGAGAACCCGAACCGGCTGCAGCACTATTATCAGTACCAGGTGATCCTGAAGCCGAACCCGCCGAACTTGCAGGAGCTGTATCTCGGCTCGCTGGCGGCGATCGGCGTCGATCCGCTGCTGCACGATATCCGTTTCGTCGAGGACGACTGGGAAAGCCCGACGCTGGGCGCCTGGGGCCTTGGCTGGGAATGCTGGTGCGACGGCATGGAAGTGTCGCAGTTCACCTATTTCCAGCAGGTCTGCGGCATTGAATGCGCGCCGGTGGCCGGCGAACTGACCTACGGGCTGGAGCGGCTCGCCATGTATGTGCAGGGCGTCGACAATGTCTACGACCTCAACTTCAACGGCCGTGAAGGCGCCGACAAGGTCACCTACGGCGATGTCTTCCTGCAGGCCGAGCAGGAATATTCGCGCCACAATTTCGAATACGCCAACACGGCAATGCTGCTGCGCCACTTCGAAGACGCCGAAGCCGAGTGCAAGGCGCTGCTCGATGCCGGTGCGCCGGCGTCGAACGACAATCTGCCGATGCACCGTATGGTCTTCCCGGCCTACGACCAGTGCATCAAGGCCAGCCATGTCTTCAATCTGCTCGACGCACGCGGCGTGATTTCGGTCACCGAACGCCAGAGCTATATCTTGCGGGTGCGCAATCTGGCGAAGGCCTGCGGTGAGGCGTTTTTGAAGACGCAGGCTGGCGGACTGGCGGCCTGAGTTCAGGCACGTTTCATCACCTCGAGGGAAGTGTTGATCGGCAGCATGTTCTGACCGCTGGCACCGTCGATCGTGCGCAATGCCTGCCTCACACCCGGCATCGAGAACGCGCCGTGAGCCTGCGCGGTTAAGCAGGCGCTGAGCGCTACAATCTGCAGAAGTCTGGATGCCGTTTTCATGGTCGTTCAGCCAATAGTTCCCTGCCTGAGCGTGGGTCGCTTCAGCGCTGCGTTCGGTTCATGGAAATCTTTGATCCAAGGACGAGCGGGATCGCCTCGCCCCGACAGGGCGGCGAAAATTTCCGGAAAGGGTGACAGCGGCCAACCGAGTTGCTATGCCCCGCGCGGACCATCTTGCCGCGTGAGCCCCATCCATGCCTGACCTGCTTCTAGAACTTCGCTCCGAGGAAATCCCCGCACGCATGCAGCGCAAGGCGGCGGGCGATCTCAGGAAGATGCTGACCGACGGTCTGGTCGAGGCGGGGCTGACCTATGAGGCGGCACGCGACTACTGGACGCCGCGGCGCCTGGCGCTCGATATCAGGGGCCTGACCGCGCGCTCGAAGGATGTAAGCGAGGAGATCAAGGGACCGTCGACGACAGCGCCCGAACAGGCGGTACAGGGTTTCCTGCGCAAGGCCGGGCTTTCGTCGATCGCCGAGGCGCATGTCCATTCCGATCCGAAGAAGGGCGACTTCTACGTCGCCCACATTTCGAAGCCGGGCAGGGCGGCGGAAGAGATCATCGCCGAACTTGTGCCGGGCATTATCCGCAATTTCCCTTGGCCGAAGTCGATGCGCTGGGGGCCGGCCTCGGCCAGGCCGGGCTCGCTGCGCTGGGTGCGGCCGCTGCAATCGATCCTGTGCACCTTCGGCCCGGAGACCGAGGAGCCGGTGGTGGTCGATTTCGAGATCGACGGCATCCGCTCGGGCAACATCACCTACGGCCACCGCTTCCATGCGCCTGATGCCATTACGGTGCGCCGCTTCGACGACTATGTCGCCAAGCTGGAAGCGGGCAAGGTCGTGCTCGATGCGGACCGGCGCAAGGAGATCATCCTGGCCGACGCCCGCAATCTCGCCTTCGCCAACGGGCTCGACCTGGTCGAGGACGACGGGCTTCTTGAGGAGGTGTCAGGGCTGGTCGAATGGCCGGTCGTGCTGATGGGCGAGTTCGAGGAGACCTTTCTCGCCATTCCCGCCGAGGTCATCCGCCTGACCATCCGTGCCAACCAGAAGTGCTTTGTGACGCGGTCGCAGGGCGTCGGTGACGCGCTTTCCAACCGCTTTATCCTCACCGCCAACATCGAGGCCAAGGATGGTGGCAAGGAAATCGCCTATGGCAACGGCAAGGTGGTGCGCGCCCGCCTGTCCGACGCACTCTATTTCTGGACGACCGACCAGGGCGATTTGCCGGATCTCGGTGAGCTCGCGGCATCGGCGAAAAAAATCGAGCTCGATCTGAAGAAGCCGCTCGACCAGCGCATGGCCCGTCTCGACCACCTCAACGTGACCTTCCACGCCAAGCTCGGCACGCAAGGTGAACGGGTGGAGCGGATTGCCAGGCTGGCTGAAGAACTGGCGCCGATCGTCGGCGCCGATCCCATGCTGGCGCGCCGCGCCGCTGTCCTGGCCAAGGCCGATCTCACCACCGAAGTCGTCGGCGAGTTCCCGGAGTTGCAGGGCGCCATGGGCCGCAAATACGCGCTCCTCCAGGGTGAGCATCCATCCGTGGCCGCCGCCGCTGAAGAACACTACAAGCCCCAAGGCCCGTCCGACCACGTGCCGAGCGATCCGGTTTCGGTCACCGTCGCGCTCGCCGACAAGCTCGACACGCTGGCCGGCTTCTGGGCCATCGATGAAAAGCCGACAGGGTCGAAGGATCCCTATGCGCTACGTCGAGCGGCGCTGGGTGTGGTGAGGATCATACTCGAAAACAGGATCAGGCTTTCCCTGGGCGTCGCCATCACAGCGGCAGTCTCCTCGGCGCTCGCCTCATATGAACGACTGGGCGACGGGGCTGAGAGCCGTGGTGTGGTCGCGATGCTCGATGCCCGTATTCGCGACTACAAGGGGGCAAGCCAGCTGTTGTCGGAAGCGGGCTTGATCTCCAGCTTGTTGAAGGGCGGGCTGGCCAACGCAAGTTCAAGGACGCTTGGCTCCGACGATCAGGAACGAGAGTTTTTCGATGGCCAGCGTATGATGGAATTGGAGGCATCTCTGTCGCCATTCATCGCCGACCTTCTCGCCTTCTTCCATGATCGCCTGAAGGTCTACCTGCGCGACCAGGGCGCTCGGCACGACCTCATCGATGCCGTCATCACGCCGCAGTCCGACGACCTTTTGCAGATCGTGCGCCGGGTCGAGGCGCTTGGTTCCTTCCTCGATACCGAGGACGGCAGGAACCTGCTCGCCGGCACCAAGCGTGCGGCCAACATTCTGGCTGCCGAGGAGAAGAAGAAAACGGTGGTCGCCGACCATGTTGAGCCGGCGCTGTTTCGCGAGGACGCCGAGAAATCGCTGTTTACGGCGATCATTCAGGCCGAGAAGCAAGCCGGCGAAGCAATTCAAAACGATGACTTTTCCGGCGCCCTGCTGGCGCTTAGCGTGTTGCGCGAACCGGTTGATTCATTCTTTGAGCATGTTCTCGTGAATGATGAGGACCAGGCCGTGCGCGCCAATCGCCTGGCGCTGCTCGCCCGCATCCGCGCGGCCACCGGTCAGGTCGCGGATTTCTCGAAGATCGCCGGTTGACAAGCATGATCCCGAAAAGTGGGTACCGGTTTTCTCGGACAAACGGTTTCCGTTTGTCCAGAGATCATGCTCAGGCAAACAGGCCGTAGGCCCAGGAAACTTTTTCTTTGCCGCCGGCCGTTCAAGCCGGCTTACAGTCATATGACGATGATCTCGCCGTGGCAAAAGGGACATGTTCCCCAACCCACGGAGGCTTCCATGAATTCCGATCACGAAATCGAAGTGACAGAAGAAACCTTGGCTCCCGCCGAGGCGCTTGAATCCGCTTCCGAAACCGCCCTCGCTGCCGCCGCCACCGTCGAAGCGGCCGATCTGTCGGATGATGACGAAGACGGCGACGACGAAGAAGGCGAAGAGTCTGACAAAGATGACGCCGCCGAAGCCGCCACGCTCTCGGATGACGACGAAGATGAAGAAGACGATGAAGACGAAGACGACGCCGACGACAGCGTAAAGGCTGAAGGCGACGATGAGAAATCCGATGAAGACGAATCCGAAGAAGACGACGACGACAAGGAAGAAGCGGCCTGATTTTTCAGCTGCCGATTCTATTGATGGCAGGGCGGCGCTAACGCGCCGCCCTTTTCTGTCGGATGCCGAGCCTGTCAGTTTTCCAGAATGCTGACGCGCACGCTGTTTTCGTAGACGTCGACCTGGATCAGCGGCTCGCCATTGACGATGGCGCGCTTGGTCGAGGAACTCATCGCGCCGGAGCGCTCCAGCATGCGTTGCAAATCGGCGCGCTGGTCATTGGTCCTGAACCAGCCGTCACCTTCGTCGTCGCTGTCGCGACGGTGGAATTTGTGCCAGTTGGCGCGGTCCTGCCGCACCATCTGCGCGGCACTCTCCAGCGCATAGCCGTCACTCGCCTGATGATCCCGATCGGAGATGCGCGCGACATAGGATCCCAGCATGTCATCGGCATGAGCCGCGCCGGCGCCAAGCAATGACGCCAGCAGAAGCCCGGCCACGGTAACGGTCTTGGATTTTCTCATGATCAACCCCCTTTGAACGACGAAATCCCGTCTGCCGGAGCCGCCTGACGAAATTCAGGCGTTGGCGTCCGGCGGCGAAGATAAACTGGAGCGGAATTCGCCTGGCAATGGTGCGCCGGGCACCAGATCGCAGTCAAGCCACGCCGTCAGGCTACTTGGCTTTGCCGGACGCGGGCATGGGCTGGGCTGCTGGCTGCGCGGGCGCGCTCGGCGGTGCGGCGGATTTCCCCCCGGCGTCTCCCGCCGAGCCCGCGGAGGCCGTTGCCGTTCCCGGCGCAGCACCTGTCGCCGGCGCAGCGCCTGCCGCTGGTGCGGTGCCTGCCGCTGGTGCGGTGCCTGCCACCGGTGGGGCGGTTGGCGTCGGCGCCGAGAAGGCGGGACCGACGACGCCGCCGCGAATGACCATCGGGGTCTGCTCGAAGCCATGCGTGGCCTCGGGCTTGTCCGGGATCGCCGCCACCTTCTCATAGGTGACGTCGGGCTGTGCTTCGCCGAGCCCCACCACCGATTGCACATTGCTGGCCTTGGCGGTGCCGGCGGTTTTCAGCGGTTTGGCGGCATCGAGCCTGATGATGGATGGTGTCGAGGACGGTGCGCCGGGAAAAACCAGCGACGAGGCCTGTGCCCCTGCGGCCACCGCCGCAAGAACAATCCCCAGCAAGATACGCACAGACACGATGATCGCTCCCCTTTTGCCCAGAAGCTTGGTGTAGCGGGCCGGAATTGATGCCGGCTTTCGCGGAAACATAGCATTTTAGGGATTGATAAATCGCCAATGCCCAGATTACCCAACAGTGACTTGCCCAACAGCCGACTTGCCCAACAGCCGCCATCGTACTACGCAGCCGGCATCTGCGAGGTGACCAGAGTGGCTGAAATACTTGCCGTCGACGAGGCGCTGGAACGGGCGCTGGCGTTGCTCCAGGGCGGTGATGTCGTCGCCATCCCGACGGAAACCGTCTATGGGCTTGCCGGCGACGCCACCAACGGCATCGGCGTGGCGCGCATTTTCGAAGCCAAGGGGCGGCCGCGCTTCAACCCGCTGATTGCCCATGTCGCCGACATGACGATGGCCGAACGCATCGCGCTGTTTGATCCGCTGTCGAAGAAACTGGCGCTTGCGTTCTGGCCGGGTCCGCTGACGCTGGTGCTGCCGCAGCGGCCCGGCAATGGAATCCATCCACTGGTCACGGCCGGGCTCGATACGATTGCCTTGCGCATGCCAAGGGGCTTTGGCGGCGATCTGATCGCCAGGCTCGGCCGCCCGCTTGCCGCGCCCAGCGCCAATACATCCGGCAAGATCAGCGCGACGACGGCACAAGCGGTGGCGGCGGATCTCGGCGCACGGATCAAGCTGGTGGTCGATGGCGGCGCGACGCCGGTCGGGCTGGAATCGACCATCGTCAAGGCCGAAGGGGAAAGATTGCGGTTGCTCCGGCCCGGCGGCATTGCCGCCGAAGACATCGAGGCGGCCATCGGCATGGAGCTCTTGCGCGGCGGTGCCGCCGGCGTCGAGGCGCCGGGCATGCTTGCCTCGCACTATGCGCCCGGTGCCGCGGTGCGGCTCAATGCCGGTACGGTCGGCGAGGGCGAGGCCCTGCTTGGCTTCGGCAGCCAGCGAGCCGAAGGCTGGCGACACGCCGCCGCTTTCCTCAACCTGTCCGTGTCAGGTGACCTGCGCGAAGCGGCGAGCAATCTGTTCGCCTATATGCAGGAGCTCGATCGCAGCGGCGCACGGACCATCGCCGTCGAGCCGGTTCCCTTCGACGGGCTTGGCGAGGCGATCAACGATCGGCTCTCGCGTGCCGCGGCCCCTCGTGACAACACGCAAGCTGCAACATAGTTTTCCTACATGACCGAAATTTCAGAGACACTCGACCCCGCTCTCATCGATCGCTTCGCGGCGATCGTCGGCGACAAATATGCACTGCGCGACCAGCAGGATATCGCGCCTTACCTCACCGAGCGGCGCGGGCTCTGGCATGGCGCGACATCGCTGGTGCTGCGGCCGGGCAGCGTCGAGGAGGTCAGCCAGATCATGCGGCTGGCGACCGAGACTGGAACGCCAATCGTGCCGCAAAGCGGCAACACCGGGCTGGTCGGCGCCCAGGTGCCGGACAGATCCGGGCGCGAGATCGTCTTGTCGCTGTCACGGCTGACCCGCATCCGCGAGATCGATGTGCTGTCCAACACGGTGACGGTCGAGGCCGGCGTCATCCTGCAGACGCTGCAGGAAGCGGCCGATGCCGCCGACCGGCTGTTTCCGCTGTCGCTGGCCGCGCAAGGCTCCTGCCAGATCGGCGGCAACCTGTCGTCCAACGCCGGCGGCACCGGCGTGCTTGCCTACGGCAATGCGCGCGAACTGTGCCTCGGTGTCGAAGTGGTGCTGCCGACTGGCGAGGTGTTCGATGATTTGCGCAAGCTGAAGAAGGACAACACCGGCTACGACCTGAAGAACCTGTTCGTCGGCGCCGAGGGGACGCTCGGCGTCATCACAGCCGCGGTGCTCAAGCTGTTCCC
The DNA here is from genome assembly GCF_042682105.1 of Mesorhizobium calcicola. NCBI lineage: Bacteria > Pseudomonadati > Pseudomonadota > Alphaproteobacteria > Hyphomicrobiales > Phyllobacteriaceae > Mesorhizobium > Mesorhizobium calcicola. The sequence continues at coordinate 12,797 of NZ_JBHUGY010000024.1, read as the reverse complement.
GAAGCCGAAGGGTCGCGAGGTCGCGTTCGTCGGCCTGTCATCGCCGCAAGCCGCGCTTTCCCTGTTCGGCCTGGCAATGGACCGTGCCGGGGCCGCGCTTACTGCCTTCGAACTGATCGGCAAGCGGCCATACGACTTCACGCTGGCGCATGCCCAGGGCGTGGTGCGGCCGTTGATGGAGGATTGGCCGTGGTATGCGCTGATGCAGATTTCGTCCGGCCGTTCATCGGAAGATTCGCGGGCGTTGATCGAGGACATTCTCTCGGCAGGCCTTGAGCAGGAGTTCGTCGGCGATGCCGTCATCGCCGCAAGCCTGGGGCAGGGCGACGCCTTCTGGAATTTCCGTGAATTGCTGCCCGAGGCGCAAAAGCCGGAGGGCGCCTCGATCAAGCACGACATTTCCGTGCCGATCGCATCAATCCCGCGCTTCATCGAGGAGGCCGCCGGTGCGGTGGCGTCGGTGAGTGCCGGCGCCCGTGTGGTCTGCTTCGGCCATATGGGTGACGGCAATCTGCACTATAACATCTCGCGGCCCGTCGATGGCGACGACGAGGCGTTTCTCGCTCTCTATCACACCATGAACAAGGCGGTGCACAACGTGGTGCGCAGCCTCTCCGGTTCGATCTCGGCCGAGCATGGCATCGGCCAGTTGAAGCGGGACGAACTGATTGCCACCGCGCCGCCGATGGCGATCGACCTGATGCGCCGGGTGAAGGCTGCCTTCGACCCCGCCGGCATCATGAATCCCGGTAAGGTTATCTGATCCTTTCAGCATCCTGTGGCTGGTGGCATTCCGATAACCATCCCTGAGATCAGCAAAATTTAACCGACTTTCTTAAGCGGGGCGGTAAGGAGCCCGCGCTACTGTCTGCTCACAAACGAGGCTGGAAAAACCGGCCCGGAGAGAACCGGACACCGGCTCTCAGGAGACAGACAGGAAGGCACTCTATGAACACCGGACTGAAGCCAGTCTGGGCGGGACGCAACATGCGCCTCGACCCATTCCGCCTGCCGCAGGTGGTAAGCTACGCCACGCGCGACGACTACGGCGACGTGACCTTCACCATCGACCAGCGTGGCGCTGTGATCCGCCGCATGCTCGAGATGAGCGGCTTGCCGGCGATCATCGCGCTGCCCGCCAATGCGTTTCGCGGCGTCGCCGCCCGCGCGATGGAGGACCCGGACGGCAATGTCACGGTGACCCTGGAACTCCTGCACAACGATCCGATGCTGTCGGTGCCGCTGCTGGTGGCCGATGATCTCGAAGACGTCGCCGCCGACTGGCGCGCCTGGGCCGACGCCTACCGTCTGCCGATGCTCTTGATCGAGTCGGACGGCGTTGCCCGCACCCTGGAAGAATCGCTCGGCGCCGCCATCAAGACGCTGCCGCCGCAGGATCGCCGCAAGGGCCGCGTTTCGAACATGCGCCGCCCCCGCTTCCTCGCCCGCCGCAGGGCCGGCGATCTCGGTCTCAGGCTGGTCATCGACGGCCAGGAGATCATCTCGCGCGAGTGAGCACGGGATCTTCCTTCTCCCCCTGTGGGGTGAGAAGCGGTCCGCGATAGCGGATGAAAAGCCAATTGCTTGGCTTTTCGAGATTCGAACGGTGAGGACCCGGTCCGCCTTCGGGCGGATTAAAAGGTCCGGTGGACCTTTTAAAGGGGTCGAACGCCCGAAGGGCTGGGAGCTTGCGAAGGGCCGGGGCGAGGGCAACAATCCACCTGCCGGGTCCCCGCTGCTTCGCAGCGTCCCGGCGTTTGCCGGGCTTTCATCGTGCCACCGGCACGATGAATTCGCTTGCGCGAACCGCCTGCTCACCCCACAAGGGGAGCAGGAAAAAAAGCTTCTAGACCAGCGGCTTCAGCGCCACCCACACAGCGCCGCCGATCAGGCCAAGGAAGATCAGCCAGCCGACCTGGTTGTTCGACCGGAACAGCCGCAGGCACTGGTCCGGATTGTCGATATCCAGCACGGCGATCTGCCGGGCCATGTGGGCGCCGGCGGCGATCAGCCCGGCCAGCGCCACCACCGGAGCCTGTGCCGACGCGAAGGCGATGGCGAAGCAGACAAGCGTGCCGCCATAGAGCCCGACAAGCCACGACTTGGTGTTGTCGCCGAACAGGCGCGCCGTCGAGCGTACGCCGACAATGGCGTCATCTTCCTTGTCCTGATGCGCATAGATCGTGTCGTAGCCGATCACCCATAGGATCGAGCCGATATAGAGCATGACGGCGGGCCCATCGAGATCGCCGAACTCGACCGCCCATCCCATCAGGGCACCCCAGGAAAAAGCAAGGCCGAGAACCAGTTGCGGCCAGTTGGTTATCCGCTTCATGAACGGATAGACGGCGACGATGGCCAGCGAACAGATGCCGAGCAGAATGGCGAAGCTGTTGAACTGTATGAGCACCGCCAGGCCAACCAGCGCCTGCAGAACGAGAAACACCCATGCCCGCCGGCGCGTGGTCTTGCCTGAAGGCAGAGGCCGCGAGCGCGTCCGCTCGACCTGGTTGTCGATGTCCTCGTCGACGAGGTCGTTGTAGGTGCAGCCGGCGCCGCGCATGGCGATGGCGCCGAGCAGGAACAGCACGAGATACAACGGCGCCGGCAGCAGCGAGAGCAGCGGATCGCCGGGACGCGGATAGGCGCTCGCCGCAAGTGCTGCCGACCACCAGCACGGCCACAAAAGCAATTGCCAGCCGATCGGCCTGTCCCACCGGGCAAGCTGCGCATAGGGCCATATCGAGCGCGGCAGCACGCGGTAGACCCAATGACCGTTCGGCGCATCGGCGACGCGGCCCTGAGCCGCTTTCGACTGGATCGGTTCCATCATGCTGGATTGGCAGCAGAGTTGGAGGTCGTCAAGCAGTCTCGCTTGCGGACGCGAAGATGTCGTGGGAGGCGAACCAATTCTTCGCCACCTCGATGAATGCCAGCGCCGCATTCGACACGCGCTGGTGCGTGTCATAAGTGAGCAGGATCCGCTGCATGGGCAGCGGATCCGACAGCGGTTTGCAGAGGAGCGGCCGGCCGTCATAGCTGCGGTCGCCGTGCGGGCGGGTATAACTGACGGCGACGCCGAAGCCGTTGGCCACCATGCTGCGCTGGAGTTCGAACGAACTCGTCGTTGTGTCGGCCACAGGCGAGAGGCCGCGGCTGCGGAACAGGTCGAGCATGTGCTGCCAGCTGTGTGGCTGGTCTGTCGTGATCAGCGGATAGGCGGCCAGGTCCGCCAGGCTGACCGACAGGCGGTCCGCCAGGGCGTGGCCTGCCGGCAACAGCGCGTGCGGGCGAAGTTCACGCAGCAGGATGCGGGCGAAATGCGTCGGCAGGCTGAGGTCATAGGTGAGGCCGAGATCGATGGCGGCATCGCCGAGCCGCCGCCCGAGCGTCTCGAACGTCTCGTCGCGAACGACGATTTTCACGGCTGGATGGCGTTCGGAGAAGGCGCGGATCAGAGCCGGCGCGAAAAAAGGTGCAAGGTCCTCGAAGCATCCCAGCACCAGTTCACCGCCGACAGCCGATTTGCTTGAACCGAGGCCGATGAGCTCGTCCGTCTCGGTGAGGACCTGTCTTGCCTTCGCCACGACAGTGCGGCCGAACGATGTCGGCGACACGCCGCTTCCGCGCTGGCGGACGAACAGCTTCTGGCCAAAATTCTTTTCGACGGCATCGATGGCCACCGAAATCGAAGGCTGCGAGACGTTCAGCATTTTCGCCGCGCCGGTGACGCTGCCATGGCGCGCCACGGCGACCAGATAACGCAACTGCGTGAGGGTCATATTCATAGGCATGTCCTATGTGCTGAATGGAAAGTTATTATTTTACTGAATGAAAGCGGATTGCGATAGTTGGGTCATTCCAGGAGGAGAACATCATGGCTTCCGAGATCGACACCCAGACAATCGTCACCAAGGTCATCGACGCAAAGACAATCGCCGACTATCAGCGCGACGGCGCTGTCTGCATCCGTGGCGCCTTCAAGGGCTGGGTCGACACGATTGCCGCCGGCATCGAGCGCAACATGCAGAACCGCAGCGCCACCGCGTCCGATATCGCCAATGGTCGCGGCAGTTTCTTCGACGACTACTGCAACTGGGAGCGCATTCCCGAATTCGTCAGCGTGGTGCGGGACTCGCCCGCCGCCGAACTGGCGGCGGCGGTGATGCAGTCGCGCACCGCGCAGTTCTTCCACGATCACGTGCTGGTCAAGGAGCCCGGCACGCAGAAGCCGACGCCCTGGCATCAGGATATTCCGTACTACTTCGTTGATGGCCGACAGACGGTGAGCTTCTGGATCCCCATCGATCCGGTGAAGGAGGCGACGCTGCGCCTGATCGCCGGCTCGCACAAATGGGACAAGGTGATCCTGCCGGTGCGCTGGCTCGACGACAGCAATTTCTATGCCGGCGAGGGCGACTATCTGCCGGTGCCCGATCCCGACAAGGACCCCGGGATGAAGGTTCTCGAGTGGGAAATGGAGCCCGGCGACGCCATTCTGTTCGACTTCAGGACCGCGCATGGCGCGCGTGGCAATTTGACTTCGGCACGGCGCCGGGCGCTGTCGCTGCGCTGGGTCGGCGACGACGCGCGCTATGTCGAGCGGCCGGGGCGCACCTCGCCGCCCTACCATGGCCACGGCATGCAGCCGGGACAGAGGCTGCGCGAGGACTGGTTCCCGGTCGTCTTCCAGGGCTGAAGGACTTGCCAGAAAATAGCCGGTGGTGTGCGCCGCCGATTTTCGGGAGGGGTAACGTTCCCGTGCGCAATTCCGATCAAAGCGCCCTGATGCCTTGACCCACCGAGCAGAGAGCAATAGCGGGTTCTCTGCAGGATCACAGGCATCAAGAGGTGGCCATGAACGTTCTTCTTCTCGGCTCCGGCGGCCGCGAACATGCGCTCGCCTGGAAGCTCGCCGCGTCGCCGCTGCTGAGCAGGCTCTATGCGGCTCCCGGCAATCCGGGCATCGGCGGCGAGGCCGAACTGGTGAAGCTGGACATTACCGATCACGCCGCCGCTGCCGCCTTCTGCAAGGACCAGAAGATCGACCTCGTCTTGGTCGGTCCGGAGGGACCGCTGGTCGCCGGCATTGCCGACGATCTGCGCGCGCAAGGCATTCGCGTCTTCGGACCCTCCAAGGCCGCCGCACGGCTGGAAGGTTCAAAGGGGTTCACCAAGGATCTCTGCGCCAGATACGACATCCCCACCGCCGCCTATGGCCGTTTCGGCGATCTGGCGTCCGCCAAAGCCTATGTCGAAAAGGCGGGCGCACCGATCGTCATCAAGGCCGATGGCCTGGCCGCCGGCAAGGGCGTCACCGTCGCCATGACGCTCAGTGAGGCACAGGCGGCACTCGATGCCTGTTTCGACGGGTCTTTCGGCGCTGCCGGAGCGGAAGTGGTGGTCGAGGAATTCATGACCGGCGAAGAGGCAAGTTTCTTCTGCCTCTGCGATGGCACCACGGCGCTGCCCTTCGGCACCGCGCAGGACCACAAGCGTGTCGGCGATGGCGATGTCGGCCCCAACACCGGCGGCATGGGCGCCTATTCTCCGGCGCCGGTGATGACGCCGCGGATGATAGAGCGCACCATGCGCGAGATCATCGAGCCAACCATGCGTGGCATGGCCGAGTTGGGCGCCCCTTTCGCCGGCATTCTCTTTGCCGGGCTGATGATCACTGACAAGGGGCCGAAGCTGATCGAATACAACACCCGTTTCGGCGATCCGGAATGCCAGGTGCTGATGATGCGGCTGAAGGACGATCTGCTGGTCCTGCTCAATGCGGCAACCGACGGCCAGCTTGCGCACACCTCGGTGCGCTGGCGCGATGAAGCCGCACTCACCGTGGTGATGGCGGCCAGGGGCTATCCCGGCACGCCGGAAAAGGGGTCTGTCATCCGCGGCGTCGAGGATGCGGCGGGCGACGGCGTCCAGATCTTTCATGCCGGTACCGCCATCAATAGCGGTGCGCTGGTTGCCAATGGCGGCCGCGTCCTCAACGTCACGGCATCAGGCGCTACGGTCGGCGAGGCGCAGCGACGCGCCTATGCCGCGCTCGACCGGATCGATTGGCCGGATGGCTTCTGCCGCCGCGACATCGGCTGGCAGGCGATCGCGCGGGAACAGGCAAACTGACGTTCTGGACTGGCGGAACGGCAGCTTACCGCAAACCGCGATCGATCTCGGTCGAAGCGGTGCTGAGCGGATCGGCCGAGGCAAAGGCGGCATCGAGTTGCTCGGGCGAACGCTGTTCGGTCCGCTTCCAGGCGACATATTGGACAATGCCGAAGGCCGGCCGTCGCGGCACCGTCTTCACCACCGGCATGCGGAAGCCGTCGCGGAACTTCGTCCAGCGCGTGCCCAGCGCCGCGACCACTTCCTCGAAGGTCGGCGGCGCCGCAACCGAGGCGTAGGTGATGGTGACGTTGCCGGCGAGGCCGGCTTCGCGTGAGACCGGCAGCGGTATCGAGGCGAGATAGTCAGGCGGCACGTCGATCAGGCCGCCGAACGGCCATTGCGCGCGCAGCGTGGCGGCGTCCGCCGGCGCGACATTGACGTCCGATGTCCTTTGGCGTGCCGGCGACCCTGTAAGGGCAGCGGAACCGGCCGCAATTGGCTTGCGCCGAAAACTGCCACAGCGCGTAGCCTTGCCAGTTGCCCATCGGAAAATGCACGTCGATGTCTGGTTTGTAGCGGGCATACCAGAGCGGCAGCCGCGACAGGAGCCGGTATCGGTAGCTGTTGTCGGCAATGTACTGGGCGGTCTTGCCGTTGCTGTAGAGCACCGGGAAGCGGCCGATGCGTCGATGCACCTGGCGCACGAACTCTTCGGCATCGTCGAGCGACATCCATTGCGAAGGATCGTTGCCCTCGATGTCGAGCGCCAGCAGATCGTCCGGCGCGGGTTCGGCGAAATCGAGGAAATTATTGGCCTGCTCGACCGGATTGCCGGGGCGGGCGAGGTGATAGGCGCCCCATTTGAGGCCGAGTGCCTTGGCGACCACCTTGCGCGTCTGGAACAGTTCGCGCGTCACCGCGTGGCGTTTCCACAGCGCCTTGCACAGCTTGACCTCGGTGTCGTCGCCGAGACAGAAATAGGGCGGCGGCATGCCGTCGGATGCCTTGTTGATGAAGCCGACGATCCGCTTGTCGGTGGCGAGTTGGGCCCAGTCGATGGAATTGTATTCGTAGGCGTCGACGACCAGGGCGCGGTCGGCGTCCTTCCAGGGCTCGGAGAAATCCGAGGCCTTTGCCGCCATCGACAGCGCCATCATCGCCGCAAAAGCGAAAAACGTTGTGCGGCGAAACAGGCGCGCGGTCCTTTTCAAACAGGGAATCCCCGTTGATCAAAGACAAATCCTGGACCGCTATGGTTAAGGAAATGCTTCCGGGTGCGGAAGCCAGATCTGCGGCGGCGTTTGGCGACGACAGTCGCACGTAATCCTCTGTTCACTACCAAAGCCGTCTTCATTCCTGCTTTTTTGACCTTCCTCTATTTGTCTATATAATCTCTTCTGACATATAGTTGTGTGCACAGCTCTTTATAATACTCTGATACGTGATATTATCAACTAAAACGCGAAGGAGGCAGAATGACCAGTGCGGATGTATAAGACCAGCACGAAACACGTGCGAGCAATAAACAACAATACAACACAGTAACGTCACGCTGGAGTGAAAATGATCATGTGTTCAAAGACTCGCACAACTAGTAGTGAGAATGACTCACTTGACACGCGGTACTTATGTAACACGCACAAAAGATTCCAAAGAGTAACTTACTAACATGAAATACCAGAGTTACCATGCCGAAGCCGCACGGCACACACGAGAGCTTCGCGCAAACAATCAATGCCTTGCGACTCCACCCCGCGCCACACGAGACCAGCTGGACGCCACGATAACCCAGGCCACACTAAATTCAAACCAGCATTGCACTTGAGAGGCAAAGAAGCATGCTTCAAACTCCACGATATATGGACGAGACACGAGACATTCACGACAACAATATCACAAACACTACGGTCTCCTCGGCGCAGGAGCGCTAATGCAAACTACTCGCCCAGGCACGGAACAACAGCAGCAGAACACACACGATCTGGCACATCAGTCGCGGACCGCGACGGCCAACCGGACTCTGCACACACATGATGTCACGACCACACACCCTGGGTCAGAACACTCGGCCACGATGGAAACATGAAATCCGGGTCTAAGCCAACCCGATGAAACAAAGTGGCCCTCCAAACTTGCACATAGCTTCAAACCCCTCGCAGAGCAACAATGTCGCGTTATTTCTCCCGCACCCAAGTCAGCGTCATCGGAGCAATGGCTTAGAGCCGGTGGAGCCGGCCAGAAACAGCTAACACCCAGAGAAGGTCTGGCCCCCGAACCTCAGCACACAAAGCAATGACTAGTACAAAAAATGAGACACGTCACACTAAACGTAGATGTACCGAAAAGATCCGAGAGGAGTACAACAACTGTGCAACCGCAGGCCTACACGCGACGTGGAGCGTACCCATACCGTCAACGATCCTCTACTCAACAACTTTTCAACACAACACACCACTGGGGCACGCACTTGACACGTCACGCCCCAACGCACACGAGGCACCCACGCATGAGCGATATGGACACGCTCACACATGGCGCTTCATCAACGAAATTGCTCTGAAGAACTGGGCACGCGTAAGTGACGACACCCAAACAGGATTGTATCCTATAACATGAGGCCTGCACAAACAAAGGCATCAACCCCACGACTAGGCGGCCACTGGACCATACATGTGGGCGCCGCACGAGACTAGACCGCGGTCTATATGGGGCACGGCGGGCGAGAGCGAGCACCTCAGGACCATCAAACAAGAAGCCACGGCAAACGCGATCCGGCCAAGGCGGGCACGCACAAGCGCCTATCACTCAGGCGGATACTCGCTCGCCGCCCGGTCTGACGATGCCTATCTGGCGCAAGGCTGGGCTGCCGATTCATAGCGCGTCCCGCTTTATTGGTGGGGGGCCCCCAGGGCTCTTACTCGCCGAGAGAACATACTGCTGGCGAAAAGCGCGCCTGAAGGAGCGCGTACGGCTGCGCCCGAAAGCCTTGCCGCTGCCGCAAGGCGCATCTCTGCCTGGACGTTCACAAGGGAAGAAACGTGACAGATAATATCATCGCTCGGAGCGCAGGGCGCCAACCAGATCATCGGCATGAACGGCCACGCTCGACAAAGAACGAAAACGGGCGCTGAACCGCGCAGTCACATGTAAGCGAAAATTTGGATCAAAAAAGCCCTGGCCTGGAAAGGAGGCGACGCGCGACCAGGCAATCCCGGTCTTACAAGTGTACCTCGGCGTGCACCAGGCGCCCTTCTCCTCCGTGGCCAACGACTGGCCGATTTCCATGGGCTATCGTCAGCCACACCGGCCTGGACGACGGCGGCACCGAGGTCTAGGGACTTTCACTGCTCGGGCTGGGCCAGGATCGAACGCAAGACCCATGGTCTCCCTGCGCGTCGACGCGGCATCCGCGGTCGCAGTCGGCAACACGTACGCTCACACACTGCATGATGCGACGACTTCGCACCACGCCAGCGCACTGTGTTTCAGGAAGCCGTTCGCTCGATCATCCGGACTGCGTGCCCGACTAAGAGCAGGATCGAGCTCTTTAGGCGCCGCGCATCCTGGACCCCAAACGCGCTACAGCTCAGGCCATAGGCAAGGAAACCGTCCAGATCTTATATCGACACGCTGCGGTTATCCGAGACACAGGTTCGTCCGGGCACTGGCACAGAGGCTTTTACGCCGAAACGGGGCACGAAGGCCGCAGGGCGCCCTACTTATATTAACCACCGGCAAATCTGATACTACTACTAGTGAGTCGAGGCAAGACGCGCTGGATGGTGTAACCCCAGGTGGACCTACGGTGCTGGGGCACATGGCCGGACCCAGGAGGTCGCTGCCAAGCCGCAGACCAGGCGCTGAAGATTCCGTTGAGAGACCTGATGCACACCGGAATAGCAACCTCCACCGCAGACGAAAACCCTAGTGCCCCGGCAATCGGCAGAGAGGAAGATGCGACGCATCTTCCGCGCGCGGGCTCGTGAAATCGGATGAACGCGGCGACGCACGCCGCGCTCACGGCGTTCATGACCAGTGTAAGAAAGCCCTGATGCTCTGAGTCGGGTAAAAAGCCATCGTTATTGCCCACAGACCGACTTACGTATCGCGCGAAAGACCCACACGGATGTCTGCACAGCCTGGAAGAGACACATCACCGCGAGTCGGTCGGCTGTCACCAGAAGCAACGACTGGTCCGTGGGACACGATGCGGGAACGCCCGACCAATAGCCTTTGGCCGGGAATTCGCCTATCTAGGAATACGCGTCGGCGGTATTCAGAGCACACCGGACAACACACACAGCTTGATTCCACAGTGAAGTAGCGGCTTTTCCTAGCGGAACCGGCGAGACTGGTACTATTCAGAAAGCCAAGGCGCCGATGTCGGTCTGACCGCACGCACAGGTCGCGTCGGAAGTAGGTAGGGACGTCGAGCTTACACGCAGTCGACGATGGTCATACAGATCTCCACCGGACCGCGGACAACAAGCACCTGGCCGGCGCAAGCGTTTCCCAATGGAAACACATCGCCGCCTTCGAGATGCCAAGAATTTGCTGGCCCTTGGCGGCTCTTCGAAATTCGTATAGAACGACACAAAACCGCCCCTTCATCGAGCAACCTGCGGAACGCCGAAGCGGGAGCTACATAGGCCGAGCTTCGGTGCAGGAGAAGTGGGTATTGCTCACAGTCGTTCCAGAAAGGTGTAGCGGCCGGCAGCACGGCGCGTTGAATGACGTCGCCGCCTCGCGCATCTCTCGGACGAATTCGCATCGCCGTGCGTTCCTTTTGCCCATCTGGACATCACCGACGGAGATGAGGGCGAGACTCGGTGATCGGGCTTTGCCGGCCCTCGGCGTAGCAGTTTAGTGCGATCCGTCCAGCACGTCGGCCGTGGCAGGGCCACTGATGTCGTGCATATCGGGAAGTTGCATCGTGGGCCGACCATGATAGTGTGTTGGCGGCTTGACGCCTGGCCGCCGAGGTCCCCTTTTGGCCAGAACCCGAGCGCCAGCACGGTCGCGAAATTGTCGACGGCTGAAGCATGTGCCGCACGCGTCGCACCTTGAACGCGTCAAGGGCCGCGAGTTTGCCCGACATTGAAGCGGGCGACGATGGTGGAAGCAGAGGGGCGATATCTCGAATTCCTCAGCCCCATCTATTGCCGGTATGCGGAGACGGGCATCGGAGGCCACGGTTTCTGTGGTTCGGTCTGTCGATCTCGCGGATTTCGAAGGGGCCGAACAGCCATGCGTTTGGGGTCCGAGCCGTAGTACGGAACCCACTATGATTGCCGGTCCCAGGGTAGGTTGCGGCCGAGGGGGGCGAAATGGGTTGAGCTGCCCGCCACACTGCCGTTGGCGTCAATAGTTAGAGCCAGCCTCTGGTTGTCTGCTCTGCGTGTAAACGATTTGTGATTCGTTGAGACGTCGCCGGCAAAACTCGTTGGTGGTTGTTCTTGAGCTGTTAATTGGTCGGCGGTCAGCGTCCCGTTGCCGCCACAAGCGCTGCGAAGATCGCTATTGTAGACCCAGCTGGTGCGTCGGCCACAGAGAAGTCGGTAGATGGGTATCGGACATGGTCGAGGCGGTTGAGCGCTGGTGTGTGTGCAGGACGAAGGTATGTCCTGGCCGGTGGCCGCTGCAGCTGGTCGTGCCAAGCCAAGGCCATTGAGATGTTGTGCCACGCTGTTGACCGCCACGATGACGTTGGCAATAGAGGTTACCGGTGCCGTTGGATTGACGACGAACTGCGCAGCTGACAGGTTTTCGAGCTAAATGGCCAGAAAGGTTGAAGCGATGACATAGGCCTGCACATCTGTGCGATGCACCCTGGCCCAATCACAGTCCAGGATGGACATGGTCGCCGACATGTCCACGTATACAAGGTGTCGGTTGAACTGTGCAACCGCTCTAGCGTGTCAGGCGCCGCCGAGGCCGTCGAGATGTTGTTGCCACTAGTTGCCATTGATGATTTTGGCAAATGGAAATGCCGGTGCCGTGATGTATCGAGCACCCTGCGCAATGTTGCATGTTTTCAAGCTCCTGGCCGGAGGAGGATTGAACGAGACATAGGCCTGCACCACATTGTCGGCTGCAATGGCACAATCCACCGTCGATGAACATGTGTCACTCACGGCTATTGCTCCGAATTAATAGGTGTCATTCGCCTGAGCACCGCTCATCGGTGTCGGTCGCCGCCACAGGCCTAGACCGATGAGTTGTTGCCGGAAATTCGCCATTGATGATGTTGGCGATGGAATGCCGTTGCCGGTTGAGACGGGCGACGTGGGTGCGCAGCCTGCAGGTTCTCCAGAAACTGGCAACCCATGTTGAATCGAAGCTGACAATAGGCCTGCGCACATTGTCGGTGCCGCCAACACAGCCCTCTTCGAATCACCAGTGGGTAGCCATGCATGTCGGACGTAATAAGGGGTCGTGTGCCCTCGTGGCGCCGCTCACTCCGTATCGCGACAGCCGCCAAGGGCCGTCGATGATGTTGTTGCCGGAATTGCCCTAATTGATGATGTATGGCGATTTCGACTGCCTGGCTGCCGTTGTGATTGTTTGCTGCAACTGCGCAGCTGCTAGATGTCAGCTCCTGGGCCGGAAAGTTGTGAAGCTGGACATAGGCCTGCACAATGTCGTGCCCTGGCCGATCAACGTCGATGAATGTCCCGAGA
>NZ_JBHUGY010000023.1:50000-61144 GCF_042682105.1 Mesorhizobium calcicola | reverse complement strand
CTCTATATATCTTCCGAAGACATTGGAAATCTGCAGGACGAAGTCCGCAATTTCGACCCGCGTCTGGCCTTGGATGGTGGTGCGGACGGTCTGAACCCCTACAGGATCATCGCCGCGGAGGCGGCAAGGTTTTTGGAAACTGAAGGCAGGATTGCGGTCGAGATCGGCCACACGCAGTACAACAAGGTCTCGGAGATATTCGCCGCAGCCGGCTACCTGCCGGGCGGTGCATTTCGTGACCTTGGTGGAAACGACAGGGTTCTTGTCTTTAAATGGACAAAGCCTTGACGCAGTGCAAAAAAAGCGCTTGGCAATACCGGGGAATGCGGCTAGGGTCGCCTTAACCGGATGAGACGAAGCAGGCAGTGCTCTTAGCGATTCGGTTTTCCTTGGAAATAGCTGCCTTCTTGCGCAACCGATGCCCAAGCTTCGTGCGGGAATCGTCCGGCAAGTGATGTAACCGGAACAGGATGGCACGTGGCGCCAACGCAATCGATGCGGGCGAACGCCGGTGAAGAAACGAAACGGCTGGCTGCATGAGCGCCTCCGATCGTGAAGAGTTTTCGAAAATTTCAAAATGAAGAGAGTTTGATGAGGCCACAACAGCAGAACAGGCGCATGCGCGGTCGCAACAACAATGGCGGCGGCGGTGGCAATAACAATAACAACAACAACCGCAAGGGGCCGAACCCCCTGACGCGCAACTACGAGAGCAACGGCCCGGACGTGAAGATCCGCGGTTCGGCTCAGCAGATCGCCGAAAAATACGCCACCTTGGCCCGTGACGCTCAAAGCTCCGGCGACCGGGTCATGGCGGAGAACTATCTGCAGCACGCCGAACACTACAATCGCATCATCGCGGCCGCGCAGGCGCAGATGCCGATTCAGAACGCGCAACAGAATCGCGATGATTTCGACGATGACGGCGACGATGATCGCGACGAGTTCGACAATGTCGGCAACAACAGCAACACTATTTCCGATGCCCAGGTCCCGGTGATCAACCATGGCGCCGGTCCGCAACCGGTCATCGAAGGCATGCCTGCCGAGGTCGCGCTGAACCGGGAAAACGGCCGCGACAGTCGCGACAACAATAACGGGCGTGACGGCGGGCGCAACAATGGCGGCCGCGACAACAATGGCGGGCGCCATCGCGATCGTCGCCCCAATGGCGGGTACGGCCAGAACGGCCAGCGCGACTTTGGTTCGTCCGCCGAGCAAGGCGGCCAGCCCCAGCGCAACGAGGCCCCGATCCAGGCCGAAGCCGCTTCGCCGACCGAAACCACTGAATCCGTGGCGGCGGCCGAGCCGGCTCCGTTGTTCGAGAACCTGTCGCCGGCAGGTCTTGCCGCCCAGGCCGAGCTCAACGAGTCGGCCGCCGAAAGCGGTGCTGTCCGTCGCCCGAGGCGTCCGCGCCGTCCGCGCGTCAGCGCCGATCAGGTTGACGGCGGTGGCGACAATGCCAATTCCGGGGCCGATGCCGGCGAGGTGGCTGTGGCCCCGGTCGACAGCGGCAATGCCGAACCGGTCATTGCCGACATCGACAATTGACCTGACGACATTTCGAGACGTTTGAACGGCGGAGAGAAATCTCCGCCGTTTTTGTTTTGTGCCGCGATGGAATATTGTGGGTTGACCGACATCAAGGCGTCTTGAGACAGCATGGCCTATTCACCATATCTCGGCTGAACTGGACCCGGCTCGAATGGGCGGGTCCGTCACCGCAATCGGATCCGGTGCCGCAAAGCGGGCCGGTGATGGAAGGAGACATATATGAACCTTGAGAAATACTCCGAGCGCGTGCGCGGCTTCATCCAATCCGCGCAGACCATGGCGCTCTCCCGCAACCACCAGCAATTCACGCCCGAACACATCCTGAAAGTGCTCGTCGACGACGACGTGGGCCTGGCCGCATCGCTGATCGAGCGCGCCGGCGGCCGCGTCCGCGACGTCAAGCTTGGCGTCGAAACGGCGCTCGAAGCGATGCCCAAGGTCGAAGGCGGCAACGGCCAGCTCTATCTGGCGCAGCCGCTGGCCAAGGTGTTTTCGACCGCCGAAGAGCTGGCCAAGAAGGCCGGCGATAGCTTCGTCACCGTCGAGCGGCTCCTGCAGGCGCTCGCCATGGAAAAATCGGCCAAGACCGCCGACATCCTGGCCAAGGCCGGCGTCACCGCGCAGGCGCTCAACCAGGTCATCAACGATATCCGCAAGGGCCGCACAGCCGATTCGGCGAGCGCCGAACAGGGCTACGACGCGCTGAAGAAATACGCGCGCGACCTGACCGCGGATGCCCGCGCCGGCAAGCTCGATCCGGTCATCGGCCGGGACGACGAGATCCGCCGCACCATCCAGGTGCTGTCGCGCCGCACCAAGAACAATCCGGTGCTGATCGGCGAGCCGGGCGTCGGCAAGACGGCGATCGCCGAAGGCCTGGCCCTGCGCATCGTCAATGGCGACGTGCCGGAATCGCTGAAGGACAAGCAATTGATGGCGCTCGACATGGGCGCGCTGATTGCCGGCGCCAAATACCGCGGCGAGTTCGAGGAGCGGCTGAAGGCCGTGCTCTCCGAAGTCACCTCGGCCAATGGCAGCATCATCCTGTTCATCGACGAGATGCACACGCTGGTCGGCGCCGGCAAGGCGGATGGCGCCATGGATGCGTCGAACCTTTTGAAGCCGGCGCTGGCGCGCGGTGAGTTGCACTGCGTTGGCGCGACCACGCTCGATGAATATCGCAAGCATGTCGAGAAGGATGCAGCCCTTGCCCGGCGTTTCCAGCCGGTCTTCGTCGAAGAGCCGACGGTGGAAGACACCGTCTCGATCCTGCGCGGCCTGAAGGAGAAATACGAACAGCACCACAAGGTGCGCATTTCGGATTCGGCGCTGGTTGCGGCGGCGACGCTGTCGAACCGCTACATTGCCGACCGCTTCCTGCCGGACAAGGCGATCGACCTGGTCGACGAAGCCGCATCGCGGCTGCGCATGCAGGTCGATTCCAAGCCGGAGGCACTCGACGAGATCGATCGCCGCATCATGCAGCTCAAGATCGAACGCGAGGCGCTGAAGGTCGAGACGGACGATGCGTCGAAGGACCGGCTCGCCCGCCTGGAAAAGGAACTCGTCGGCCTCGAGGAGGAATCGACCGAGATCACCGCCAAGTGGCAGGCCGAGAAGCGGAAACTCGGGCTTGCCGCCGATCTCAAGAAGCAGCTCGATGAGGCGCGCAACGAGCTTGCCATTGCCCAGCGCAAGGGTGAATTCCAGCGCGCCGGCGAGCTTGCCTATGGCAAGATCCCGGAGTTGGAAAAGAAGCTGAAGGACGCCGAAGCCCAGGACGGCAAGGCCGGCATGGTCGAAGAGGTGGTCACCCCCGACCACGTCGCCTACATCGTCTCGCGCTGGACCGGCATTCCGGTCGACAAGATGCTGCAGGGCGAGCGCGACAAGCTGTTGCGCATGGAGGACGAGATCGGCAAGCGCGTCGTCGGCCAGGGCGAGGCGGTGCAAGCTGTTTCCAAGGCCGTGCGGCGCGCCCGCGCCGGCCTGCAGGATCCGAACCGGCCGATCGGCTCGTTCATGTTCCTCGGACCGACGGGCGTCGGCAAGACCGAACTGACCAAGGCGCTCGCCAGCTTCCTGTTCGACGACGAGAGCGCGATGGTGCGCATCGACATGTCGGAGTTCATGGAGAAGCATTCGGTCGCCCGGCTGATCGGCGCGCCTCCCGGCTATGTCGGTTATGAGGAAGGCGGCGCGCTGACCGAAGCGGTACGGCGCCGGCCCTATCAGGTCGTGCTGTTCGACGAGATCGAGAAGGCGCATCCGGACGTGTTCAACGTGCTGTTGCAGGTGCTCGATGACGGCCGCCTGACCGACGGTCAGGGACGCACGGTCGACTTCCGCAACACGCTGATCATCATGACGTCGAACCTCGGCGCCGAATATCTCGTCAATCTCGGCGAGGACCAGGATGTCGACCAGGTCCGCGACGAGGTGATGAATGTCGTCAAGGCATCGTTCCGGCCGGAGTTCCTCAACCGTGTCGACGAGGTGATCCTGTTCCACCGGCTGCGCCGGCAGGATATGGGCCGCATCGTCGAGATCCAGCTCAAGCGGCTGGAAAGCCTGCTGACCGATCGCAAGATCACGCTGTCGCTGGACCAGGAGGCGATCGACTGGCTGGCGGCCAAGGGCTATGACCCGGCCTATGGCGCGCGGCCGCTGAAGCGGGTGATGCAGAAGGAACTGCAGGACCCGCTGGCGGAGAAGATCCTACTCGGCGACATCCTCGACGGCTCGACCGTCAAGGTGACAGCCGGTTCCGACCGGCTGAACTTCCGCTCGAAGCCGACGATTGTCGCGGCCGAGGCGGCAGCCTGATCCAACGCCGCGCGTCCAGCCTGGACGCGCGGCATTTTCATACAAGCGAGGGCGCGGATGACGCTGGACGACTACGACCGCTTTTGTGCCTCGCTGCCTTCGACGACCCATGTCGTGCAGTGGGGTGGCGCCCATGTCTGGAAGGTCGGGGCCAAGGTCTTTGCGATCGGCGGCTGGGACCAAGGCCAGCAGCTCTTCGTCACCTTCAAATGTTCCGACATCGCCTATGATGTACTCAAGGAGCAGCCCGGTCTGCGGCCGGCCCCCTATCTTGCCTCACGCGGCATGAAATGGATCCAGCGTCAGACAAGCCAGAGCATGGATGATGCTGCGCTGAAGGACTATCTGCGCGAGAGCCATCGCCTTGTTGTCCTGAAGCTGACCAAGCAGGCACGCAAGGAATTGGGACTTGCCGCAGCTAGCTGATATTCCTCGGGCGCCGGTAAACCGCCATCTTCATGCCCGGTTCATGTTGGAACCATATGGTGGGTAAACTGGTTTGCTGGCGAAGGGGTTCGCCGTACCGCATCGGCCCGAAAATCGGATTCGATTTTCGGAAGGCATGATGCAGAGATTTGAATTGTTAGAGCGTCCTCTGCGCGTCCGAAGGGACGTGGCGCTCTAAGGGACACTGCCGGGCGGCGGCAAATTACGGACCGGAGAGTTTGGCCACCATGTTGCGGACGATCTTCACCCTCTCGGCACTCGCCGCTGGGCTGTTTTCTTCGAATGTTATGGCTGCGCCGACCGAGGACACCGCGCCACGGGTTGTCCGCGCTGCCGCGGCCGGCGGCATCCAAGTCGCCCAGGACGGCAATCTCGACATCTACTACGACGCCAGGGGCAATCGCGTCATCGTCGATGCCGATACCGGCAAGGTGATCGCCATCCAGCCGCCGCGGACCCGGCTCGACCGGCGCGCGCTGCGCCGCGAGACACGACTGCGCGAGCTGGGCCGCGTCCCCGATGACAATGACCGCTACTATCTCGACGATCCGGAAGACATGGCGCGGTTCCGCCGCAAGCAGTTGGAAGAAGAAGGTCGGGTCATCCCGCCGCCGGCGGACGAATACGATCCGGATAGTGACAATTCCGTGGAAGCCTATCCGCCGCCGCAGGACGATGGCAGCTACGACAACAATTATCCCGATGCGCCGCAGCCGGCAGAGCCGGACACCATCAAGCGCCAGCCGCTGGACGAGGCCTCGATAGAACCTGTCCAGCCGGCGCCCGCCGATCAGGCGGCACTGCCGCCGAAGACCGGCGGTAAGACCACCGTCGACCCGTCGCTTTCGCTGGGAGCACGCCAGGATGTCGCAGCACTTCAGGTGCTGCTCGACCGGGGTGGCGCTTCGCCTGGCGTCATCGACGGGCGTTTCGGTTCGAATGTCGACAAGGCACTGGCCGCCTACAACCAGATCACCGGCAGCAATCTGCGATCGACCGATGCGGTCGGCATCCAGGCAGCACTCGCGCAGTCCGGCGGCGATGCCTTCGCCAACTACACCATCACGCCGGAGGATGCGGCCGGTCCCTATGTCGCCTCGATCCCGGAAGACTACAGCCAGAAGGCGCAGCTCGACCGCATGGGCTATACGTCGGTGACCGAGGCACTCGCCGAGCGCTTCCACATGGACGAGAATTATCTCAAGGCGCTCAACCCGGACGCCAACTTCAATCGTCCGGGCACGATCATCAAGGTCGCCAATTTCGGCAGGCTGGTCTCGACGCCGGTTGCGCGCATCGTCGCCGACAAGGGCAGGAAAGAGGTCTTCGCCTATGATGCGGGCGGCAAGCTGGTCGCGGCCTATCCGGCAACCATCGGCTCGTCGGATACGCCATCGCCGTCCGGCATACACACGGTGTCGCGCGTCGCGCTCGATCCCAACTACACCTACAACCCCAGCATCAATTTCAAGCAGGGCCAAAACGACAAGGTCCTGACCATCCCACCGGGCCCGAACGGCCCGGTCGGCTCGGTGTGGATCGCCCTGGACAAGCCGACCTACGGCATCCACGGCACGCCGGACCCGTCGAAGATCGGCAAGACCGAAAGCCACGGCTGCGTGCGGCTGACCAACTGGGATGCGCGGGAACTGGCCAAGCTGGTGTCGCCGGGCGTGACGGTGGAGTTCGTCGAGTAGGACGCCCGAAACGCTCAGCCGATGATCTTGTGCACCCACTTCGCGCCTGGCGTCGCCGCGTAGACAAGCTGCACCACCAGGATGAAGCCGACGCCGAGCAACGGGGTGATCAGGCACAGTGCCGCACCGACCGCCCACAGGATCTGCGCCTTGACGATGCGCAGATAGACCGTGCGTTTGGTTTCCGCGTCGACACCTTCTGCCAGGAAGCCGTTTTTCTCCGCATATCGCCAGCTGGCGAACAGCGTGACGCCGAGCATCAGCAGGTTGAGCCAGTAGACCAGCACCGCGGTTCTGAATTCGAGGAAGTCGGCCAAAAGATCGGTCGAGAACGGCAGCAGGGCGATGAAGGCGAGAAAGCAAAGGTTCAGCGTGGCAAGCCGCCGGTCGGACTTGGCGATCAGCCCATGCTGCGCCTGCTGGCCGAACCAGAAGATGGTCAGCGTCAGGAAGCTCAAGGCATAAGTCAGGAAGCGCGGCGCCAGTGCGGCGATCGCCGTGAGCAGATCGTGCTCCGAATGGATCGCTTCGTGCGCCGGCACCCTGATTTCGAGGACGATCAGGGTGAGTGCGATGGCGAACACCCCGTCGGTGATGCCGACGATACGGCCGCGTCCCTCCGCCGATGCTTCAAGTGGCCGCTTCATCGTTTTCTCCCCGTCCGCAACTTTCCAGAAACCTAGCCAGAAACCTAGCCAGAAACCTAGCATGACTGCCGCCGGTTGCATCCGGACAGGCGTGATCCTGGTACGAGCCTGTTTCATCCCGATTTTCGGGATGGGGCTCTATTTCTTTGTCTGAGCATGATCTTTTCCGAAAACCGGTTTCCACTCTTCGGGATCATGCTCCATGTGGCTGGTTTCAAGGACAGCAAGCCACTGGCCTGTTGTTGCCGGCGCGCATGCGATCTAAGCAAGGTTCCATGCATTCACCTAGTGAAGCCGCCGCCGTCCCACTGACCAGTCCGGTCACGAACGGTACGTTCTGTCCGCAATCGCGACGACGATTTGTGCTGATCGCGGCGATCCTGGCCTCGGCGCTCGGCTTCATCGACGGTTCGATCCTGGCCATCGCCATGCCGGCGATCCGCGTCAACCTTGGCGCCAGCCTGGCGCAAGCGCAGTGGATTTCCAATGCCTATGCGTTGACGCTATCGGCACTGATCCTTGCCGGAGGTGCCGCCGGCGACCGATTCGGGCTGCGCCGCGCTTTCGTGGCAGGCATTGCGCTGTTCATCGCCGCCTCGCTTGCCTGCGCGCTGGCACCGAATGCCTTGGTGCTGATCGCATTTCGCGCCCTCCAGGGCATTGGCGCGGCGATCATGGTGCCGGGCAGCCTCGCCATCATCGCCAAGGCTTATCCGAAAAAGGAACGCGGTCGGGCCATCGGCATCTGGGCTGCGGCTTCGGCGCTGACCACGGCACTTGGCCCGGTGCTCGGCGGCTTCGTGCTGTCGGCCTTCGGCAACGGCATCTGGCGGGCGATCTTCGCCATCAACCTGCCGCTCGGCCTCATCTCCATCTATCTTCTGCTGGCGAAGATTCCAGCCGACGCACCGACGGAAAAACGCAGTCTGGATCTCGGCGGCGCCGCGCTTGCGACATTGGCCTTCGGTGCGCTCGCCTACGGGCTGACCTCGATGAGCGCCAGCGGCGAGGGCCATTTGTCGGGGCCGAGCATTGCCGCCGGCGCCGTGTTGCTGGCCGTCTTCATCGTCTTCGAGCTCCGGCAGCGCGAGCCGATGATCGATCTGTCGCTGTTTCGCGTCGGCGCTTTCGCCGGCGCCAATGTGGCGACGTTCTTCCTCTATTTCGCGCTGTCGGCCAATCTTTTCTATCTGCCGATGCTGCTGATCGCCGGCTGGGGACTGAGCACGGCCGAGGTCGGCTTCATCTTCCTGCCTCTGTCGGCATCGATCGCACTTTTGTCGGGGCCGGTCGGCCAGCTGTCGGACCGGATCGGGCCACGCTTTCCGATCGCCTGCGGCAGCCTTGTCGTGGCTTCCGCCTTTGCCGGACTTGCCTTGCTCGCCCATGCCGGCATCCACAATTTCTGGACAGGAACATTCCCGCTGATGGCGCTGATGGGGCTCGGCATGGCGCTGGTCGTGTCGCCACTGTCGACGGCGATCATGACGGCGGTGGAAGACAAGGATACCGGTGCGGCCTCCGGCATAAACAATGCCGTCTCGCGCATCGGCGGCCTGATCGCGGTGGCGGCGATGGGCTCGCTTGCCGCCTGGGTCTATGAAAGCGCACTGGATGGGAATGCGACGTCAGGCGTGCCGGGCTTCGGCGAGCCGGCGACGGTTGGGCTGGCGCCGGCCGTCGATGCGGCAAGGCTCGCCGCCAGCGACGCGGCGTTTTCCGCCGTCTCCTCGGTGACGGCGCTGCTGTGCGCGCTTTCGGCTGTGATCGCCTGGACGACCATTTCCGGTCAGCGGCTGCCATGGCCGTGGCGTGCGGAAAATCGGCAAGGCTGAGAAATCGGCAAGGCTCAAAAGCTGGCGAATCAGCCGTCGATCTTGGCGCTCGCAACCTTCAGCGAATCACTGTCTTCCTGCTTCAGCAGGTCGTCGATGCGCTCGCGTTCGCGCTTGAAGGCGACGAGGTCATCGCCCTTCAACACTTTGCCTACCGGCAAGCGGACACGCATCGAATCGACCTTGGTGCCGTTGACGATCAGCTCGTAGTGGAGGTGCGGACCGGTGGAGAGGCCGGTCTGGCCGAGATAGCCGATGACCTGGCCCTGGCGCACGCGTACGCCGGGTTCGATGCCTTTGGCAAAGGCGCTCTGGTGATTGTAGGACGTCTCGTAGCCGTTGGCATGGCGCAGGATGATCTGCTTGCCATAGCCGCCGGCCCAGCCCGCCTTCTCGACAACGCCATTGCCGGCGGCGATGATCGGCGATCCGATCGGAGCGGCCCAGTCCGTACCCGTGTGCATGCGGACATAGCCGAGGATCGGATGCCTCCGCGCACCAAACCCGGAGGTAAATCTCCCG
The DNA here is from genome assembly GCF_042682105.1 of Mesorhizobium calcicola. Classification (NCBI taxonomy): domain Bacteria; kingdom Pseudomonadati; phylum Pseudomonadota; class Alphaproteobacteria; order Hyphomicrobiales; family Phyllobacteriaceae; genus Mesorhizobium; species Mesorhizobium calcicola. The sequence goes on along the minus strand of NZ_JBHUGY010000023.1, from coordinate 51,616 downwards.
TTTGGCAACGGGTTGCGCAGCAGGAACTGCTCGGCGCTGCTGCCGTTCTCGTCGAAATAGTCGGTGCTGCCGTCCTGCATCTGAAACCGGTAGAAGTTGCGTGTCTGCCCGCCGAAAGTCGATGAGACATAGAGCAGTTCGGACTCGTCGGACGCCTGGTCGTCGCCGTCCGGCTGCGAGAACAACACCTCGAGGCGATCCGCCGGATTGAGACGCGACTGGAAGTCGACACCGGATGCCAGCAGCTTGACCAGTTGCTGGGTCATCTTCTTCGACATGCCGTAGGAATAGGCGGCGCGGTAGATCCCGTCGTAGATGTTCGGCAAATTTCCGCGCACCACCACCGGCGGTGAGTCGTCGAACGCTGTCAGCAATTCGGGATTCGGATCCGGCTCCTGCGCCGGCACGTACTGGCCGCGATCGTCAAGCGCGATGGTGACGATGTGCTGCGTTCGGTCATAGACGCTGGTGCGCACGACCTTGGCGACGTCGCCGTGAACTTCAAGCCCGACACGCAGCACGGTTCCGGCCTTGAGCGCGGTGGCGTTCAACAGCTTGGCGATCGCTTCGGCCATGCCGGTGGCGTCTTCGCCCGTATAGCCCGAATCAGCAAACGCCTCGGTGATGTCGAGATCCTTGGTGAAGGGGATGATTTCCTCGGCGAAAGCCGGCGCCTGATCGTCGGTGGCGGCACGCGGCGCCACCGAGACGTTTTCCGGCACGATCTTGACGTCGTAGGAGCCGGCCATGCTCTCGGCAAAGGCGTCGCCGAATCGCTGTGGGTCGACATAATGGAGTGACGCGACCTGGACGGCGCCATCGCTGAGGTCGGTGCCGGCTTCGCGCACCACCTTTTCCACCTCGTCGGCCGACAAATCGCTCTTTTCGTCGAAGGCGGCCGTCTCGATCGGGAAATCGACGGTCTTCAGGCTCATCTCGCTTTCGACCTTGGCGCCGTAGATCTGGCCGGAAGCGGCCGAGGCTGTCGCCGGCTGCGCCGCACTGTCGTCGCCGTCGTTGCCGAATACCTGCATCGGGTCGAAGGGCGGGTAGGCGCGGCTGGTGGTGTGACCGGCGGCCAGTGCCATCTTGATCTGCACGAAAGGCATGGTGTGGATGACGTCGCGGTCGCCGACCTTGGTCACCATCGACACTTCCATCCGGCGGCGGTCCTTGGCCTTGGCGATCTGACGCGGCGCCACCAGTCTGGTCGTCTTGGCCACCTCGCCGGAATCGCCATTGCTGGCAAGGCTGATCAGTTCCGCAATCTCAGGTGGCGTCGCCAATTGCTGGCGACCGTCCAGGGCGGCAAACAGCGCCACGCCCATCAGCACGCTCGAGGTCACGCCGGTGAGGAAGGTGCCTGACAGCCAGCGTGCGGAAACCTCGCGCCGGTCAGGCGGACCGCTGCGACCGTCCGCGATAAGCGGCGGCTCGTTGCCGAGTTCGGCTATGACATCTTCCGTGTCTGGCATCCAGAAAGGCTGCTTCTTCCCCGGGCGGAACGGCTTGTCGCTTTTGTTGTGGCCGTGACATTTGCCTGTCATGGCAGGTGAAGTCAACGAAGCCTGCGCCCCGGCCGAATTCCCCTCGCGCACTTCTCTTGTATAGAGCGC
>NZ_JBHUGY010000023.1:0-45000 GCF_042682105.1 Mesorhizobium calcicola | reverse complement strand
GGGGTTCCTGCGGTTAGACGGAAAGACCCCGTGCACCTTTACTATAGCTTTACATTGGCATTCGTAGTGGCATGTGTAGGATAGGTGGTAGGCTTTGAAACCTGGGCGCCAGCTCAGGTGGAGCCACCCTTGAAATACCACCCTTATTACTATGGATGTCTAACCGCGGCCCGTTATCCGGGTCCGGGACAATGTATGGTGGGTAGTTTGACTGGGGCGGTCGCCTCCTAAAGAGTAACGGAGGCGCGCGATGGTGGGCTCAGAACGGTCGGAAATCGTTCGCTGAGTGCAATGGCATAAGCCTGCCTGACTGCGAGACTGACAAGTCGAGCAGAGACGAAAGTCGGTCATAGTGATCCGGTGGTCCCGCGTGGAAGGGCCATCGCTCAACGAATAAAAGGTACGCCGGGGATAACAGGCTGATGACCCCCAAGAGTCCATATCGACGGGGTTGTTTGGCACCTCGATGTCGACTCATCGCATCCTGGGGCTGGAGCAGGTCCCAAGGGTATGGCTGTTCGCCATTTAAAGCGGTACGTGAGTTGGGTTCAGAACGTCGTGAGACAGTTCGGTCCCTATCTGCCGTGGGTGTAGGAATATTGAAAGGATCTGTCCCTAGTACGAGAGGACCGGGATGGACGGATCTCTGGTGGACCTGTTGTGGCGCCAGCCGCATAGCAGGGTAGCTATATCCGGACGGGATAACCGCTGAAGGCATCTAAGCGGGAAACCCACCTTAAAACGAGTATTCCCTGAGAACCGTGGAAGACGACCACGTTGATAGGCCGGGTGTGGAAGAGCGGCAACGCTTGAAGCTTACCGGTACTAATAGTTCGATCGGCTTGATCGTTCTCATTCCTTATGCCCATTTGACGAAGTCAAATGGTCTGTTCTCACTCACGCTTGTTCCGCCCTGCGGGCGGCGCTACGTGGGTGCGGCGCATCAGCGCCGACGGTCGGTCGACCTTGCGAAGCTTCGCTTCGAAAGGCGCCAGGACCAAAAAGAACTGTAAAGGCACACATAAGACCAGCGAACAGCTCCGAGAAAGCAGGATAGGTAAACCCCTATTGGCTACTCGCGCTCGCTATTCGCTCAAAAAGCTTCTCGAACAACGTGCGTTTTGCCGACCTGGTGGTTATGGCGGAGCGGCTGCACCCGATCCCATTCCGAACTCGGCCGTGAAACGCTCCAGCGCTGATGGTACTTCGTCTCAAGACGCGGGAGAGTAGGTCGCTGCCAGGTCTGCTAAACGCACGTTGAAATCTTCTCTTTATGAACAGGCCCGCCAACGGGATCTCGGGCCGCGCAAGCGGCCCTTTCATTTGGCAAGCCATATACCTATCTGTAGGCCACGGCTTACGTCCAACGTTGACGCGGGGTGGAGCAGCCCGGTAGCTCGTCAGGCTCATAACCTGAAGGTCACAGGTTCAAATCCTGTCCCCGCAACCAAATATAAAAACAGCCCGGCCCAGCCCGGGCTGTTTTTGTATCCGGCTCACCGTGGCCTTGGATTTGAACCCCTCAAGGGACCCGCAAGGAGCCATAGCCGACACAGCCGGACAAATAAGACTAGAGCACGTCCGGTTTAATCTGGGTCATAACCTGCGGCCTTGAAGTAGTTCTGGCATTCGGCTGGGGTGAAGAGGTCGACGAGCGATCCGACGGCGGTCCACAGGGCTGTGATTGTCCTCTCGGCTTTGGCCCGCATAAGAGCCTTGAGTTTTGAGAAGGCGTTTTCGATCGGATTGAAGTCGGGGCTGTAGGGCGGCAGGAACATGAGCCTCGCGCCGGTCGTCTCGATTGCATCGCGAACGCCGGCGGCCTTGTGGGCGGGAAGGTTGTCCATCACGACGATGTCGCCCTCCGACAGGGTCGGGACCAGCACCTGCTCGACATAGGCCAGGAATACGTTGCCGTTCATGGCGCCGTCATAGACGAACGGGGCGGTCATGCCCGTCAGCCGCAGTGCGCCGGTGAAGGTGGTGGTTTTCCAATGGCCGTGCGGCACGCCCGCCCGGCAACGCTCACCGCATGGCGCACGGCCCCGCAGCCGGGCCATCTTGGTCGATAGTCCAGTTTCATCGATGAACACCAGCTTTGCCGGATCGAGATCGAGTTGGCCGTCGAACCACGCACGACGGCGCTTCAGGATGTCGGGACGATCCTGCTCCAGTGCATGTGCGGACTTTTTTTGAACGTCCAGCCGTGCCGGCCAAGCCAGGCGCTTAAGGCGCTGCGACTGATCCGAGCCGATCGCTCGACCGCCAGCCGCTCTACCATCTCGTTCAGCGTGATGTCCTTGCGCTCATCGATCAACCCCACGATGAAGGCTTTATGCGCATCGAGGCTGGACGCGCGTCGACGGCCTTGCGGCCGCGGCGTCCGCTCGCCGATCTTCGCCCGTGCGATCCACCGGATTGCACTCGATATGCCGACGCCGAACCGCGCCGCCGCCTGCCGGGCAGACATGCCCGCGTCCGAAGCCTTCAAGACCCGCGATCGAAGATCGTCGCTCAGTGCTCTTCCCATCATCCACCTCATCAAAGTGGATGTTGAATCACCCGCGAAGCCCGACGTCACATCACAATCGATTCATTGATCGCGGGACGTGCTCTAGGTCGTGAACCCATAAATGGGAATGAGGGAGATGGGTGAAAAGCGATCATTGCGTCGTTTGACCGATCGCACATATTGTCGAGGAATGACTGAACTCGCATTAGAACCCGGCGGCGGATTGAGAGGTCTTCCGATTGGATCAACCAAAGGAAGCGTTCGGACATTTTTCGGTGATAAGCACCAGCCGTTTAAGCGTACACCCGAAGGCAATCCGACAGATTATTGGGCGGATGCAGGCGTTTTTGCCTACTATGATTCTGACGAGCGCCTGGAGGCCTTGGAGTTTGCAAGCCCAAGCAACCCGACGTTGAACGGATTGGCTCTTATCTCGGTATCGATGGGCGAAGCGACACAGATTCTCCAATCTCTCGACCCGAAGTTACGCTTGGGGCCGGATGGCGCAACCTCAACGCAGCTTGGTATAGGCGTCTGGTCCTCGACGGGCGAAGCCGATCAACCTGTGATGTCCGCGATAACATTCGGACCGGGCTACTACGATTAGGCTGTGGCGCGGAACGTCTGATTTTGATGGGTTTGCCAACTCGCTTCCATATCGCGCGGGATTGTGATTCAGGCTCTACATGAGCCGATATGACCTGACCGACTTCGAGTGGCGCGTGATCGAACCGCTGTTACCCAACAAACCTAGAGGCGTGCCGCGCGTCGATGACCGACGCGTGTTAAACGGAATCTTCTGGGTGCTGCGCTCCGGTGCGCCATGGCGCGACCTGCCCGAGCGCTATGGGCCACGCACCACCTGCTACAACCGCTTCTCGCGTTGGCGAAAAGCAGGCGTGTGGGCTCGGCTGATGGACGCCATCAGCCGAGCCCATCATGGTGAAATCCAGATGATCGACAGCACTTCCATTCGGGCGCACCAGCAGGCTGCGACGGCAAAAAGGGGGGCGCAGATAATTGTCTCGGTCGCAGCCGAGGTGGCCTCACGACCAAAATCCACGTCGTCGTCGACGCGCAAGGACTCCCGATCCGGCTCGGCCTGACGGCGGGACAAACGCACGATGGGCAGATCGCCGATCGATTGCTCGACCATCTCGGCCCGCGCATTATCGTCCTGGCCGACAAGGCCTACGATGCCGACCGTATCCGGGAGTTGATCCAGCAGCACGGTGCCACGCCCAACATCCCACCGAAGAGCAACCGGCGCTGGAAGCCGTGCTTCAGCAAGCGCCTCTATCGCGAGCGCAACCTGATCGAACGCTTCTTCTCCAAGCTGAAGCATTTCCGCCGTGTCGCTACACGGTACGACAAACTGGCAGCTAACTTCCTCGCCATGATCCAGCTCGCCTCAATGCGACTGTGGCTTCGCGCTTATGAGTCTACGGCCTAAGACAAAGCCTCTCCCCGCAACCAAATCACCAAAACGCCCGTCAGGCACCAAGCCGGCGCGCGTTTTGGTTTTGCAGAATACGCGAGCCGTAGATCGGAAGCTGAAGGTGAAGCAGAGCGGTCGGCAGTGACATGGGTCGGTTTCACGCAAGTGTAAGTTTTTGCGAACGATCTTGCGCCGTGGATAGACTCACGCCATGGCGCCGCCGCGCGAGCGTCTTTTCTCTGCGGCGGCGAGCAATTCGACGAAGGCGCGCACCTTGGCGGGCCGGAACCGGGCTGGTGGAAAGACCGCATGGATGCCGCCGGTCGGCAAGCTCCAGTCGGCAAACACCGGCACGAGCCGTCGCTCGAGAATGTCGTCGCTGACGCTGTAGTCCGGAAAAACACCCAGTCCGATGCCGGCGAGCACGCAGGCGTGGGCGGCCGGACTCTTGTCGCACATGATGATCGGATTGAGTTCGGTCAGCACGGTTTCACCGTCTCTGGAAAACAGCCATTGGCCGATGCCGCGCAGCTGGGCGTTGCCGACCCAGGCCAGCGATCTTGCCATCCGCGGGGTCACGTCGGGCGGCAGGCTTGCCGCAAAGGCTGGGCTCGCCACCACGGTCTGGCGTATCGTGCCCAGGCGCCGCGCCTGGTTGGAGGAATCGGTTAGCCAGCCGACGCGAATGCCGAGATCGATCTGCTCGTCCACCAGGTTGCTCACCGCGTCGTCGAAGATCGCCTCGACGCGCATATGCGGATAGGTCTTCAGGTACGCCGCCATGACCGGCGCCACCATCTTGGTGCCGTAGTCGAGTGGCGCGGTCAGCCTCAGCGTTCCGCTCGGCTCGGCCGCTCCGTGCGAGATTTCGCCATAGGCGGCCTCCGCCTCGCGCAGGATGATCATCGCGCGGTCATAGAAGAGGCGGCCCTCTTCGGTCGGTGTGACACGCCGCGTCGTGCGCTGCAGCAGCGTTGCGCCCAGTTCCTCCTCAAGCCTGCCGATCTGGTGGCTGACCACCGCCTTGGCGACACCAAGCCGGTCAGCCGCCGCGGTGAACGAGCCGGTTTCCATCACCGTGGTGAAGTAAGCGAGTCGATTGAGGTTCAGAAGTTCGGCCAAGGCGACAGCCTTTGTCTGATCGAATCAGACAGTTTGTATTATTGGGCGCCATTTATCGCAAGGCCGGCGCCTGCCATGGATGTGCCAACACATTCGACGTTCCGGCAGCCGGTATTCCCCTACCAAGGATGGCAGCGATCATGAGCAATTCAGAAGTGACTTATCTTTTCGATCCGCTCTGCGGCTGGTGCTATGGCGCCACCCCGATGCTCGACAGGTTGTCGGCCAACGGTCTGCGCGTCGAACTGCTGCCGACCGGCCTGTTCTCGGGTGCCGGCGCGCGTCCGATGGATGAAGGTTTTGCCGCCCACGCCTGGGCGAACGATCAGCGCATCGAACGGCTCACCGGACAGACGTTCACGCAGGCTTATCAACGCAACGTCCTCAATGTCCGCGGCACCTTGCTGGACTCCCACGCCGCCACGCTCGGCATCAGTGCAGCTGGCCTGGAAGACCGCAGCCGCCGGCTGAGCGCGCTGAAGGCGATCCAGCGGGCGCGCTATGTCGACGGCCGCGATATCGTGACGATCGACGGCGTTGCCCAGGTGCTCGCCGCCGCCGGCCTGGGGGACGCCGGCGACCTGCTGAAGGCACCGACGGAAGGGCTGATGACAGCCCATCGCGAGCTGGTCGGCCGCGGTCGCGCGCTGTTCCAGCGCCTGCATGCCGATGGCGTGCCCTCGCTCGCTGTCATCCGCAACGATGCGCCCCGGCTTATCGGTTCGAACGCGTTGTTCGGCAGTTTCGACAATCTCGTCGCCCAAATCGCCGCGGCCTGATCCCATCCATCAACAACCTCCAGCAAGGAAACGGAAAAAGACATGGCAAAAGTCGCTCTCATCGGCGCATCAGGCGCCGTCGGTTCGCGCCTTCTCAAGGAACTCTCCGATCGTGGCCACACCGTCACCGGCATTGCCCGTAACCCTGAGAAGATCGCAGCCCTGCCGGGCGTGACGGCCAGGAAGGGCGATGTCTTCGACAGCGAGGGTCTCGCCAACCTGATCCGCGGCCATGATGTGGTGATCAGCTCGGTGCATTTCCTGGACAGCGACGCCGACATGCTGATCGCCGCCGTGCGCGCCTCGGGCGTCAAGCGTTATCTTGTCGTTGGCGGCGCCGGCAGTCTCGAAGTCGCACCCGGCAAGCGGCTGGTCGATACACCGGAATTCCCAGCGATCTATAAGGCCGAAGCGCAGAAGGGCGCCGACTTCCTGGACAGATTGAAGACGGTCGGCGATCTCGACTGGACGTTCCTGTCGCCGTCCGCCCTGTTCATCGCAGGCGAGCGCACCGGCACATTCCGCCTCGGCAAGGACACGCTTCTCGCCTCGGACAAGGGCAGCAGCATTTCCTTCGAGGACTACGCCATCGTCCTGGTCGACGAGATCGAGAAGCCTGCCCATGTCAGGCAGCGCTTCACCGTCGGCTACTGATCGACGGCTCAACCGAACCAGCACTGTCTGCTGTTTGATCGCCGGCTCTGTTGGTCAGCGCGATGTGGCAGCAGCCGTCGCCATGGCCCGGCGTCCAGGTGACGTTATCGAAACGCACGCCGGTCGCCTCGAAAAGGCCGCGGTCGAAGGCGCCGGCAATGCGGCAGAGCGTGGCGAGTTTTTCGTCGCCAACGCCGGCCTCGACCCAGGCGTCCTTCAGCGGGCAGCGCTTCACCTTGAAGGCGATATGGTCGTCGCCGCGCTCGACATCGGTCGGGTACATGCGGCCGCCATCCGGGCTGACGGCCAGGAAGGCTTCGCCGATCGCCCGCGCGTCGTTGGCGCCGAAGCTGGCGAAGGCGGCTGCCGCTACTTCCTTGCCGCGCTGTTCGATGGCGCGGATCATGATCGCCTCCGCTTTTTCTGCGCCCAACTCGCCGGTCAGTTCGTCGAGGAACAGACGGTCGAGATCGGCGCGGTTGCGAAAGGCGGAATCGAGTTCGCGCGCCTGTTTTTCGACTCTGGCTTCGGGGTCGGTCATGTTGGATCCTGTAGGGTTCTGTCGAGCCTCGGTGCGGCCGCAACCAAGGCCTTGCCGATGGCCGATTGCGGTGCGTCGATGACGACACGGGCATCGCCGGTCTCGGCAATCCGTCCAGCGTCGAGAAGGACAACGCGGTGGGCGATGGCGCGGACCACTCCGAGGTCATGTGAAATGAAGAGATAGGCGATCCGTTCCTGGCGTTGCAGGTCGAGCAGCAATTCGAGGACCTGCCCACGCACCGAAACGTCGAGCGCCGACACAGCCTCGTCGAGCACGATCAGCGACGGTTTCGTCGCGATGGCACGAGCGATGGCGACGCGCTGCCGCTGTCCGCCGGAGATTTCATGAATGGCGCGCGGGGCGAGATCAGCCGCCAGCCCGACGCGCTCGAGCAAGGCGGCGATGCGGCGCGGGCGCTCGGAGCGGGAGGCGATGCCGTGGATGCGCAAGGGATCGTCGAGCACACGCGCCACCGTGGCACGCGGGTTGAAGGCGGCAAGCGGGTCCTGGAACACCATCTGCAGGCGTGCGCGTCGCGCTCTGAGCGCAGCGCCATTCAAGGCCAGGAAATCGTTGCCTTCGAAGTCGATACGGCCAGCATCCGGCTCGATCAATCGCAGCACTAGCCGCGCGATCGTTGATTTGCCGCTGCCGGAGGGCCCGGCCAGCGCCAGCGTCTCGCCCGGGTCGATGTTGAAGGAGACATCGTCGACGGCGGCGATGGTCTTGCCACCGCGACGGTAGTGCTTGGCGAGGTTGGAAACAGCGAGCACGCTCATGCGTTGAGCCCGGCTCGGTTCAGCAGCGGTGTGGCATCGAGGCCGATATGGGCGTCGAGCAGCGTGCGTGTATAGGCTTGGGCTGGGGCGCCGATAATCTGCGCCTTTGTGCCAAGCTCGACCAACTGGCCATGACGGAACACGGCGATGCGTTCGGCAAGTTCGGCCGCCAGCGCGATGTCGTGGCTGATGAATAGCAGCGTCATGCCGTCCTCGGCCACCAGCCGCCGGATCAAGGCGACGATCTCGGCCTGCACGATGGTGTCGAGCGCGCTGGTCGCTTCGTCGGCGATCAGCAATTTCGGCCCGGCCGCAATCGCGGCGGCGATCGCCACACGCTGCTTCTGGCCGCCGGAAAGCTGGTGCGGGAAGGCGCGCAGGGCCGAGTCTGGGTCGGGCAGGCGGACGCGTTCGAGCAGGTTTTTCGCCTTCGCGTACGCCTGGGACCAGGTGAGGCCAAGATGGGTGCGGGCGACTTCGGCGATCTGTTTACCGACCGCCATCACCGGATCGAGGCTGGCGGACGGATCCTGGAAGACGAAGCCGATGTCGCGACCGCCGAGGGGAGGTTGGCTCGGCTTGGCCAAAGACTTTTGAGGGTTGCGTTCTATAAGGCCCCCCTCTGTCCTGCCGGACATCTCCCCCTCAAGGGGGGAGATTGGCAGCTTTGCGGTCGCCTCATCCCCTGCAACGTTGGCGATTGGTGAGGACAGAGATGACGGCGCAATCTCCCCCCTTGAGGGGGAGATGGCCGGCAGGACAGAGGGGGGTGCCTTGGCACCTGCCTTTCCCGTCGATCCAAGGAACCAATCGATATGCCCCTCGATCCTGGCGCTCGCCGGCAGCAGCCCCGCAATCGCCAGCGCCAGCGTGCTCTTGCCGGAGCCGCTTTCGCCGATGATGGCCAGCCGCTCGCCAGCTATAATATCGAGGCTGATACGCTTCAGCGCCGCCACCTCGCCGCCGTCGCGGCGGTAGGTCACTGTCAGGTCGCGGATCGAAGCGAGCGCGGTCACGACAGGCTTCTTCTGACCGCAGTCGTCTCGACGATGCCTTCACCGGCGAGATAGATGCCGAGTACCGTCAGCACCAGCGCCAGGCCCGGAACGATCGACAGGAAGGGGGCGGTGCGTAGCACGGCGCGGCCTTCGGCAATCATGCCGCCCCAGGTCACCCGGTTCGGGTCGCCCAGGCCGAGGAAGGACAGGGCCGCTTCGGTGAGGATAGCGGCGGCGACGATCACCGAGGACATGGCCAGCACCGGCGGCAGGGCGTTGGGCAGCACCTCGCGAAAGGCGATCGCCAGCGGATGCATGCCGATGACCCTGGCGCTGGCAACATAATCGCGTTCGCGAATGGAGAGGACTTCGGCGCGCGCCACACGGGCCGGTCCGGTCCAGGTGCCGAGCGCGATGGCAATGACGACGATGCCGAGCGACGGTCCGACGACGCTGACGAAGGCCAGTGCCAGCAGGAAGCCAGGCACGGTCTGGAAGGCGTCGGTGATGCGCATCAGCACCTCGTCGACGAGGCCGCCGGCAAAGCCGGCCAGCGTGCCGACCACAGCGCCGATGGCGAGTGCCGCTGCCGCCGCCGCGAGCCCCACGGCCAGAGAGGTCCGGGCGCCATGGAACAGCTCAGCCAGCACGTCGCGGCCGAGGCGATCGGTGCCGAGCGGCAGCGACCCGTCCTGAAACGGCGGCAGCAGCGCTGGCCCGGCGATGGCTTGTGGGTCGCCGGGAAACAGCAGCGACGCCGACAGCGCCACCGTGACCAGCGCTGCCAGGAGGATCGCGCCGGCAACAGCCTCGGGCGTGCGCAGAAAGCGGCGGAAGGGGCTCATGCACCGGTCTCACTGGCGCCGACGCGCGGATCGAGAAAGGCATAAGCGATGTCGACGAGAAGGTTGATGATGATGACCAGCACGGCGCTGACCAGGATGATGCCGAGCAGCAATGGGGTATCGCGCGCGGCCACCGCCTCCTGCGCCAGCCGGCCGAGGCCGGGCACGGAAAAGACGCTCTCGATGACGACGCTGCCGCCGAGCATCTGCGCCGATTGCAGCCCGAGCATGGTGACCAGCGGCAGCAGTGCGTTGCGGGCGACGTGGGCGAGCACGATGCGGCGGCGCGACAATCCGTTGGCGCGGGCGGCCAGCACAAAGTCCTGCCGCCAGACCTCGGCCATACCGGCGCGCATCATGCGCAAATAGAGCGCCAGATAGATGAAGCCCAGCGCCGAAATCGGCAGCACGAGATGGACGGCGATGTCGGCGGCACGGTCGAGGCCAGTCTTGTCGGAGGCCAGGGTCTCGATGCCGCCGATCGGCAGCCAGCGCAGGTCGACGGCAAAGACGACGATCAGCACCAGGCCAAGCCAGAAACCCGGCACCGCATAGAGCGCCAGCGAGCCGATCGACAGGAAGCGATCGCGGACGCTGCCGGGTCTGGCACCGGCATAGATGCCGAGTGCCGAGCCCAGCCCGAAGGAGAGCGCGGTGGCGCTGACCATCAACAGCAGCGTGTTGGGCAGCCGCTCGAGGATCACCTCGCGGATCGGCCTGGAGAATGTCACCGACTGACCGAGATCGAGATGCAGCAGCGCCCAGAGATAGGTGGCCAGCCGTGTCAGCTCCGACTGGTCGAGGCCCCAGCGATGGCGCAACAGCTCGATCATGCCGGCGTCGCCGCCGGTCGAGACGATATAGGCGTCGACCGCGTCGCCCGGGGCTGCTTCAAGCAGCAGGAAGGTGCCGACGACGACGATCAGCAGCACGAAGACGCTGCCGACCAGGCGACGGCGCAGGAGCATGAGGGCGCGGGTCACGGCCGGCTTACCCTCCCCCTTGTGGGGAGGGTCGATCCGCGAAGCGGAGCGGGGTGGGGGTCTCTTTTAGGCCTGCGCCACAACCCCCACCCCGCCGACCGGCTGCCGCTTTGCGGCATCCACTCGTCGACCCTCCCCACAAGGGGGAGGGTGAGGCCGGCGGCGTTACCCGGCAAGATAGAGGGGAGCGCGAAGGGACTCTCATCGCCGATGATGAGCACTCGCCCAAACGATGCGCAAGCATCCCGTGACGATCTTGCTAGCCCGCCAAATACGTGTCCGCCCAGTTCGATACCGCCCAGCGCGGATTGTTGGCGATGTTGCCGACTGTGTCGCGCGCGACGCTGATGAAGCTCCATTCGGCGACGTTGATCAGCGGCAGGTCGGCCGCCACCTCCTTCTGAAACTCCTTGTAGAGGTCGGTGCGGGCGCCGGTGTCGAGCGTCCCGGAGGCCTTGGCGATCAGCGCATCGAGCGCGTCGTTCTTGTAGCCGCCCTGGTTGGAGAAAGGCACGCCGTCGGGAATGCCGCTCTGCACCAGGATGGTGGTCGAGATCGCCGGATCGCCACGAAACACCGGCGGGCCGACCGCGAGGTCGAAGGCGTGGTCGGTGTAGACCGCCTTGATGTGCGCGGCCGAGTCGTTGTTGACCAGCTGTGCGTCGATGCCGATGGCGGCGAGCGCCTGGCGCAGATAGTCACCGAACTGCTTGGTCTCGTTGAAGTAGGGCGCCGGCAACAGCTTCAGCGAGAAGCGGTTGCCGTCAGCGCCTCTGATGTAGCCGGCCTCGTCGAGCAGCGCGTTGGCCTTGGCGACATCGAAGGCAAAGGTCGGCACATCGGCGGTGTAGAATTGCGGATCGTTCTTCGGCACCGGGCCGGTGGCGGTGGCGGCATAGCCGAGGAACACCGTCTTGACGACGAAATCCTTGTCGATGGCATGCGCGATCGCCTGGCGTACCTTGAGGTCCGCAAGCTCCTTGCGGCGATGGTTGATTTCGACGACCAACTGATAGGTCAGCCCTTCATAGCCCTTCGTGATCACTTTCAAGCCCGGCACCTTGGAGATGCGGTCGAGATCGGCCAGCGGCACCGCCGAAAAGGCGGCGAGCTGGATTTCCTCGGCTTCCAGTGCGCTCGCCGCCGAAGTGCGGTCCGGCAGCACCTGGTAGATGATCTCGTCGAGATAGGGCTCATCCTTGCCCCAGTAATCCGTGTTCCTGGTCAGCCGGTAATATTGGCCGGCTTTGTACTCGCCGAACTTGAACGGCCCGGTGCCGATGGGCGCGTTGTTGGCCGGATTGTCCTCGATCTTGCCGACCTCGTAGATGTGCTTCGGCACGACGCTGCTCAGCGCCGGCAGCGCGTTGCGGATCAGCTGGAACGGCGTCGGCTTGGCGAATTTGAACACGGCGGTGAGATCGTCCGGCGTGTCGACGGCGGCAAGATCCTTGAACACGGTGCGTCCGAGATTCTGCAGCGGCTTCCAGATCTGCAGCGCCGAGAAGGCGACATCGGCCGAGGTGAACGGCTTGCCGTCATGCCATTTGACGCCGTCGCGCAGTTTAAACGTGGCGGAGAGCCCGTCGACGGCCCCTTCCCAGCTCAAGGCCAATCGTGGCGCAAGCCCGTCCTTGCCATCGAAGGAGGCTTCGGCCAGTGTTTCGACGATCTTGCTGGAGATGAAGAAGACGCCGTTGGAGGCGACGATCGCCGGGTTGAGGTTGCGCGGTTCGGAATCGGCGGCAAGCACCAGCCGGCCGCCCTTCTTCGGCGTCTGCGCCCAACCGGATGTCGGCATGGCGGTGGAGGCCAGGAGCATTGCCGAGCCGGCAAGCATCGTGCGTCTAGAAATCGTGAAACCTGACATGATCGAACTCCGTCCTCTCCGCGACCCGGCCGGGTGCGCCAATACCCCTCGGACGCCGGCGGACCCGCCAGCATTCCTCGCGATGGCGATTATGAGCCTTGCCTAGGGTTTCGCCAGAGACGGAATTGGCGCATCCTCGCCTGGCTTTGAAATTTTCGTCCGCTGGACCAGTTTGGTGGAAGCGGTTCAATTCGATCAATCTGGTAGGACCAGGTTTGGCTGAATGCGTCGCCACAACATGAGGGTGAGGTTGAAACAGGCCATTTCGCCCATTTCTGGCTGGACCAGAGTGGGAAAAATGGTGCAGATTTGATCCACGGCCAAGGGATCGGGAGCGGATAGCCAGCGATCTCAGGCAATTCAGGGAGAGAGAGATGAACATTGCTCCGGGCAAGAGTGCCGTCAGCAATATCCCGTTCGACCAGGCGAGGGTCGACCGGCTGATGGAGGAGGCCGGCATCGATGTGCTTCTGGCCACCTCCAAGCACAACACGCAATATCTGCTTGGCGGCTACAAATTCATCTTCTTCGCCGCCATGGATGCGATCGGCCACAGCCGCTATTTGCCAGTGGTCGTCTATGAGAAGGGCGGGCCCGACCATGCCGCCTATATCGGCAACCGCATGGAAGGCGGCGAACACCAGAACAACCCGTTCTGGACACCGACGCTGCACGCCGCCTGCTGGGGCACGCTCGATGCCGCCAACCTCGCGGTCGAGCATTTGCAGAAGATCGGCAAGGCGGGCGCCCGCATCGGCATCGAGCCGGGCTTCCTGCCGTCGGACGCCTACACGCTGATCCGCAAGGCGCTGCCGGACGCCAGGCTGATCGACGCGACAGCCATGCTGGAAAGCATGCGCGCCATCAAGACCGATGCGGAGCTGGAGAAGCTGCGCACGGCCTCCGAACTGATCACCGATTCCATGCTGGCGACCATTGCCTGGGCGCGCGAAGGCACGACCAAGACCGAGATCATCGAGCGGCTGCGGCGCGAGGAAACCAATCGCGGCGCGCATTTCGAATATTGCCTGCTGACGCTGGGCTCCAGCCACAACCGCGCCGCCTCACCGCAAGCATGGAAAAAGGGCGAGGTGCTGTCGATCGATTCCGGCGGCAACTATCATGGCTATATTGGCGACCTCTGCCGCATGGGCATTCTCGGCGAACCGGATGCCGAACTCGACGACCTGCTTGCCGAGGTCGAGACGGTGCAGCAGGCGGCGTTCTCCAAGGTCAGGGCGGGCACGCTGGGCGGCGACATGATCTCGCACGCCGAGGGCGCGCTGAAGAAATCCAAGGTCGCGCCCTATACGGATTTCTTCGCCCACGGCATGGGCCTGATCACGCACGAGGCGCCGTTCCTGATGACCAACCATCCGGTGACTTATGAAGGCACCTACGCGGCCAAGCCGCTGGAGAAGAACATGGTGCTGTCGGTCGAGACGACCATGCTTCACCCGACGCGCGGCTTCATCAAGCTGGAGGACACGGTTGCCGTCACCGACACCGGCTATGTCATGTTCGGCGACCGGGGCCGGGGATGGAACAGAGGTGGGGCTTCATAAGCGGATGGCAGCTGCTATCCCGAAAAGCTATCTGCCACCCGCCGGCAGCAACCTGAAATCCGGCAGTTCGCGCAGCACCAGTTCCGGCCCGGCCGGTGAATAGACGACGAAAAGCTGCATCGGCCCATCGCCGGTGTTGAGTGTCGAGTGAAAACGGCTTTCCGGCACGTAGACGGTGCAGCCGGGACCGACCTTCGCGACCACCGGATTGCCCTTCTCGTCCTCGACCATCTGCTCGCCGTTGCCTGAGATGACGAAGATGATTTCTTCCGCGCCCGGGTGGTTGTGGCGCGTGTGACCTTTGCCGGAGGGCAGGTCGACGACACCGCCGGAAAAACGCGTCGCGCCATTCACCTCGGGCGCCACCGTCAACGCCAGCCTGCCCCAGTCGAAGCCGAAGGCGCTGACGTCCTTCGGGTAGACAAACATTTTGCTTTTGTCGGTCATCGTCTCATCCCTTCTTTTTCTTCGTGGTATTTCCACCACGTGTCACAGCCTTGAAATCGGCGGTCTGCCGGGCAATCGCGGCCTCGGCCGGCAGCCGTTCCATCGAACTGGCGCCGTAGAAGCCGTGCAGGCCCTTGCAGCGGTCGAGGATGTAGCGGGCGTCGTCCGGCATCGAGATCGGCCCGCCATGGCAAAGCAGGATGACATCCTTGCGCACCGAACGCGCAGCGCTAGCGATGGCATCGATCTCAACAACGCAGTCGTCGAGCGACTTGGCCGAAGTGGCGCCGATCGAGCCGCCGGTGGTCACCCCCATATGGGCGACGACGATGTCGGCGCCGGCTTTTGTCATGGCGCGGGCCTCGTCGGGATTGAACACATAGGGCGTGGTCAGAAGATCGAGCTTGTGCGCCTCGGCGATCATGTCGACCTCCAGGCCGAAGCCCATGCCGGTCTCCTCGAAACTGCGCCGCATGTTGCCGTCGAACAGGCCGATGGTGGGAAAATTCTGCACGCCCGAAAAGCCCATCGTCTTCAGCTCGGCCAAAAGCAGCGGCATGATCACGAAGGGATCGGTGCCGTTGACGCCGGCCAGCACCGGCGTCTTCTTGACCACCGGCAGCACTTCGTAGGCCATCTCCTTGACGATCTCGTTGGCATTGCCATAGGCGAGCAGTCCGGCGGCCGAGCCACGCCCGGCCATGCGGTAGCGGCCGGAATTGTAGATGATGATGAGGTCGATGCCGCCGGCTTCCTCTGCCTTGGCCGACAGGCCGGTGCCGGCGCCGCCGCCGACGATCGGCAGGTCCTTTTCGATCATTCCCCTGAATTTCTTCAGTATGTCCTTGCGCGGTATGGCGGGCATGTGTGGAATCTCTCACTTTCTGGCGATGTCGAGAAAAGCCGCAACCGCGGCCTTGGCGAATTCGGGGTCGTTGATGTGCAGCGGCAGGCGCGTCACGCGACGCGTGCCGCTTGGCCGGATCGTGCACTCGATGGCTTCGAACAAAACGGCATCAGCCTCCGGGTCAAAAAAGGCGCCACCTTCGATGTCGAGCGCCGAGACACCTTTTTCCGGGATGAGCACATGCACCGGCCCCTCGCAGAGCGCGAGCCTGGCGCCGATCCATTCGCCGATCGCACGGCATTCCTGCGCCGTGGTGCGAATCAGCGTGACGTTCGGATTGTGTTCGTAGAACAGCCGACCGCGATAGTGTTCCGGAATGGTCGAGGGCGCCCAGAAGTTGACCATGTCGAGCGCGCCGACCGAGCCGACATAGGGCAGCCCGGTGCGGGCGATCGCGCCGAAACGATCCTCCGTCGCCGGCAGCACACCGCCCAACAAGAGGTCGCAGACTTCGGTCGTGGTGATGTCGATGACGCCGGACAGCAGCCCACTGTCGGCCAGTTTCTCCATGCTGCGGCCGCCGGTGCCGGTGGCGTGGAAGACCATGCAGTCATAGGTCGAGCGAAGCGCGTCAGCGATAGCGGTCACGCAAGGGGTGGTGACGCCGAACATGGTGAGGCCGATCGACGGTTTGCCGCCGGCCGAGGGCGCCGGCCTGGCCGCCATGCCTGATATCGCCTGGGCGGCGTTGTGCAAGACGACACGGGAAAGCCGGTTCAGCCCGGCCATGTCGGTCACCGATGGCATCATGATGATGTCGGAGACATCGACATAAGGTGCTGTGTCACCGGAGGCGAGCGTCGAGATCATGATCTTGGGCAGGCCGAGCGGCAGCGCACGCATGCCCGAGGTGATGATCGAAGTGCCGCCGCCGCCGCCAATGCCGATCATGGCGGCGATGTCGTTTCGCGATTGCGCAAAGCGGGCGAAGGCGACGCCCATGGCGGCGACCGCGGCGCCACGGTCATTGCCGCCGAGCACGGCGTCACGGCCGCCGGGGTGGTGGCCGGCAATGTCCTTCGCGGTGATGTCGACGGGTATCGTTGCGTCGCGCGTTCCGACATCGACGCGGGAAACGGCGGCACCCGTTGCGGCGATCGCATCGGCCAGGAAGGCGAGCTCCTCGCCCTTGGTGTCAGCGGTGCCCACCACATAGATGCGCTTCATTGCGTTCCCCAATCCAGGCATGCGCGATGCACCTGCCGCTCATTGCCCGGCCGTTCGACGATGCGAAGGTCATTGCAAATTTTTGAGACGCGCGTATCGTATTGATATGGATGTCTCACGTCAACAATCCACGGCGAGCGACGACGCCGAGCGGGGAAGCGGCCCAGCGCTGGAGCGTGGACCGCGCGCGCGCACGAAACGGCTGATGCTGGAGACAGCGACACGGCTGATGCAGGCGGGCGTCACGCCGTCGGTCAGCGAGGTTGCGGAGGCGGCCGAGGTTTCCCGCGCCACCGCCTATCGTTATTTTCCGAGCCAGGCCGCACTGGTGCAGGCCGTCGTCGACGAGGGGCTGGGGCCAATCCTCACCTGGCAATCGACCTCCGCCGATGCCGAGCGCCGGGTCATCGAATTGTTCGACACCGCCATGCCGCGCATCGAGGCCTTCGAGGCCACATTCAAGGCGGCATTGAAGCTGTCGCTCGATCAATGGGCGCGGCGCCAGGCCGGCACGATGGGCGGCGAGCCCGCCTTCACCCGCGGCCACCGCATCGACTTGCTGAAGGAGGCGATCGCACCGCTCAAGGGCCGCCTGCCGCCGCGCGACTTCAAGCGGCTGGCACAGGCGCTGTCGCTGATCTTCGGCGTCGAGGTGCTGATCGTACTCAAGGATATCTGGGGGCTGGACAGCCGCAGGATGATGTCGGTCGCGCAATGGGCCGCCGGGGCGCTGGTGCGCGCGGCGGTCGCGGAATCGATCAGTGAAGGAGGCAGTATCGATCCGACGGCGGTCGCGAAATAGCTCCTATCTGGTTCGACCAGATTTGCATGCCGACTACTGATATTAACAGCTGTGCGGGGGGGCGGACAACACTTGTGCGTATCACTGAGTAGGAAAATCTTGGTAAAACAGGCAGATAAAGCCGGAATCCGATAGCAATGGCCAAGTCGAGCTGCCAAGATAGGACTTGACGCGCAGGCAAGATTGGTAATACCAGATTGGGTCAGAAACGCGGATCGAAAGTGAGGGCTGCGATCCATTTTCCGGCAGGGCGTGGAGGTCCGAAACCGGAAAGGTGCGATCACGGGAGGAACTACCAGGGCCGGTCCCGTTGCCGGCTCGCATGACAAGGTAGAATGCGCACAAGGGAGGAAATCATTATGCGCAAGTTTGTGACCAGCGTGCTTGCTGGTATCGGCTTAACGCTTGCCTGCGGGACGTCCGTCTACGCGCAGGAAAAGTCACTCACCATCTTCTGGGCGGAATGGGATCCGGCCAATTATTTGCAGGAACTCGGCAACGAGTACGAGAAGGAAACCGGCGTCAAGATCACTGTGGAGACCACGCCTTGGCCCGACTTCCAGACCAAGGCCTTCACCGAGTTCAACGCCCATGGCGACGCCTATGATATGGTCGTCGGCGACTCGCAATGGCTCGGTGCCGGCTCGACCGGCGGCCACTATGTCGACCTGACC
This sequence comes from Mesorhizobium calcicola, assembly GCF_042682105.1. Classification (NCBI taxonomy): domain Bacteria; kingdom Pseudomonadati; phylum Pseudomonadota; class Alphaproteobacteria; order Hyphomicrobiales; family Phyllobacteriaceae; genus Mesorhizobium; species Mesorhizobium calcicola. The sequence continues at coordinate 26,914 of NZ_JBHUGY010000023.1, read as the reverse complement.
GACTTCTTCAACAAGCACAAGGTCGGCGACGTGATGGCGCCGGCGACGGTGAAGTACTACGCCGAATATCCGGGCGGCAGCAGCAAGTACTGGGCTATCCCGCTTGAAGGCGACGCCGTCGGCTGGTCCTATCGCAAGGACTGGTTCGAGGATCCGAAGGAAAAGGAAGCCTTCAAGGCCAAGTACGGCTACGATCTCGACGTGCCGAAGGATTTCAAGGCGCTGCGCGACATCGCCGAGTTCTTCTACCGGCCGGACCAGAAAAAATACGGCATCGCCATCTACACAGACAATTCCTATGACGCGATGGCGATGGGCTTCGAGAACGCGCTGTTCTCCTACGGCGGCGAACTGGGTGATTATTCGACCTACAAGGTCGATGGCTTCATCAACTCCGACAAAGCGGTCGCAGCGCTCGACGCCTACAAGGAGCTTTACAAGTTCACGCCTCCAGGCTGGGCCAAGTCGTTCTTCGTCGAAGACAACCAGGCGATCACCGAAGGCCTGGCCGCGATGAGCATGAACTACTTTGCGTTCTTCCCGTCGCTGATCAACGAAGCGTCGAACCCGAACGCCAAGAACACCGGCTTCTTCGCCAACCCACCCGGCCCGAACGGCGACCAGTTCGCCGCGCTCGGTGGGCAAGGCATCTCGATCGTGTCCTACTCGCAGAAGCAGGACGAGGCGATCAAGTTCCTTGAATGGTTCATCAAGGACGAGACCCAGAAGAAGTGGGCGGCGCTTGGCGGCTACACCTGCAGTGCCGCCGTGCTCAAGTCGCCTGAATTCCAGAACGCAACGCCGTACAACAAGGCCTTCTACGAGACCATGTTCAAGGTGAAGGATTTCTGGGCGGTGCCGGAATATGCCGAACTGCTGCAGCAGCTCAACCAGCGTGTCTATCCCTACATGATCGGCGGCGAAGGCACCGCCAAGGAAACGCTGGACGCCCTGGCGGGCGACTGGAACGCGACCTTCAAGAAGTACGGCCGCGGTCAGTAACAAATCATGCCTCACGGAGGGGGGCGTTGGTGCCTCCTCCGTTTCCTTTTGTGCAAACGGGAGCAGGGTCTTGGCGACCACTATGATCACCACGCTGGACAGGTCTTCAAGAGCGGCCGCGCGCGGCCTCAGCGACATTTCGATCCGCAACCTCTTCATCATCCCGACGGTCCTGTTCCTGATCGTCTTCAACATCTTTCCGCTGATCTATTCGCTTGGCTATTCCTTCACCGACTTTCGCGCGTCGACCAACGCGCCGGCGAATTTCGTCGGGCTGCAGAACTATCGCGACCTGCTCAACGATCCCTATGTCTGGTCCAACTTCGCCATCACCGCGAAGTACGTCATCATCTCGGTCGCCGGCCAGCTGATCGTCGGTTTCGGCGTGGCGATGCTGCTCAATCGCGACATCCCGCTGAAGGGGTTGCTGACGACGCTGCTGCTTTTGCCGATGATGCTGTCGATGGCCGTCGTCGGCCTGTTCTGGAAGCTGCTCTACGACCCTTCCTTCGGCATCATCAACTATGCACTCGGCCTCGGCACCTTCGAATGGCTGTCTGACCCGAAGATGGCGCTCTATGCCGTCGCGCTGACCGATATCTGGATGTGGTCGCCCTTCGTCATGCTGTTGTCGCTCGCCGGCCTGTCGGCGGTGCCGAAGCATCTCTACGAAGCCGCCGCGATCGATCGCGCCGGACCGTTCTACACCTTCTTTCGCATCACGCTGCCGCTGGTCGCGCCGATCCTGATGATCGCGGTCATCTTCCGCACCATGGAGGCATTCAAGACCTTCGATCTCGCCTACATCCTGACCAGCCAGCCGACGGCCGAACTGATCTCGATCCGGCTTTACAAGATGGCATTCCAGGAATGGCAGACCGGGCGCTCCTGCGCACTCGCCTACATCGTGCTGATCATGGTGCTGGCGATCACCAACATCTACGTCAAATACCTCAACAAGGTGAAGGAGCGCTGAGATGGCTGCCGTACGCACTTCTTCCGAAATCGGCTTCAACCGTGTCGCCATCGTCGCCGTCCTGTTGGTGACGATCATCTTCCTTGCGCCGATCTACTGGATTGCCTCGACGGCGTTCAAGCCGCGCAATCTCGCCACCACCATCCCGCCGACGGTCGTCTTCCAGCCGGAAATATCGCCCTTCGTCAAGCTGTTCGCCAAGCGCTCGCAGATGCGCAACCCGGCGTCGCCGGAGGAGTATGCGGCCGCTCCCTGGTGGGAGCGCGTCGTCTTCGACGGCGGCGAAAAGATCGTGCGTGACGGCAAGGGCCAGGTACAGTGGTCCGGCTATCCGAGCCGTTTCCTGAACTCGCTGATCATCGCCATCACCTCGACGATGCTGGCGGTCGGCATGGGAACGTTCACCGCCTATGGCTTCTCACGTTTCAAGGTGAAGGGCGAGGCGGACCTGCTGTTCTTCATCCTGTCGACACGCATGCTGCCGCCGGTGGTGGTGGCGATTCCGATGTTCCTGATGTACCGGGCGGTCGGCCTTAACGATACCCATGTCGGGCTGATCATCCTCTACACCGCCTTCAACCTGTCCTTCTCGGTGTGGCTGATGAAGGGCTTCATGGACGAGATCCCGAAAGAGTATGAAGAGGCAGCCCTCGTCGACGGCTACACGCGCATGGAGGCCTTCTTCAAGATCGTGCTGCCCGAGGCCGCAACCGGCATCGCCGCTACCGCCGTCTTCTGCTTTATCACAGCGTGGAACGAATATGCCTTCGCGCTGATCATGACCAGCCGCCGTGCCCAGACAGCACCGCCCTTCATCCCCAGCCAGGTCGGCTCCGGCCTGCCGGACTGGTCGGTGATCGCCGCGGGGACCTTCCTGTTCCTGCTTCCGGTCGCGATCTTCACCTTCCTGCTCCGCAATCATCTGTTGCGCGGCATGTCCTTCGGAGCAATCCGCAAATGAGCTTTCGCGCCATCAATCAGAAATATCTGGAGCCCGGCAGCCAGGTGCTGATGGTGCTTGGCATCGTCGCACTCTGCCAGCCCTGGAACATGCCGCTGCACACATACGGCCTGACGATCATCCTGATCGGGCTGATCGGCTTCAACATCACATCGAAGATCGCGCCGGAAGAAAAGGCCGGCACGGGACAGATGCGAAATCCGGGAGCACAGCATTGACCCAGATCGAGCTTCGCGGCGTCCAGAAATTCTTCGGTGCCGTTCAGGTCATCAAGGACCTGAACCTGAAGATCAACGACAACGAGTTCATCGTTCTGCTCGGCCAGTCGGGCTGCGGCAAGACGACGACCTTGCGTGCCGTCGCCGGTCTGGAAACGATCGACGAGGGCGATATCCTCATCGACGGCAAGCCCATCCAGCATCTGAAGGCCGCCGATCGCGACATCGCCATGGTCTTCCAGTCGTTCTCGCTCTACCCGCATATGAGCGTCTACGAGAACATCGCCTTTCCCTTGCGCGCCACGCGCAAGAGCAAGAGCGAGATCGACTCAGAGGTGCGCTCGGTCGCCAAGACGCTGCAGATATCGGACCTGCTCGACAAGAAACCGTCGGCGCTTTCGGGCGGCGACATGCAGCGCGTGGCCATCGGCCGGGCGCTGGTGCGGCGGCCGAAGGCGATGCTGATGGACGAGCCGATCGGCGCGCTCGACGCCAAGCTGCGCGAGGAGATGCGGGCCGAAATCAAGCGGCTCCACATCAAGCAGGGTTCGACCACCATCTATGTCACGCACGATCAGATCGAGGCGATGAGCCTCGCCGACCGCATCGTCATCATGCATGAAGGCGTGCTGCAGCAGGTGGGAACGCCGGACGAGGTCTATTCGCACCCGGCCAATCTGTTCGTGGCGCAATTCGTCGGCAGTCCGGTGATGAACGTCGCCGACGTGGCGGTCGCCGAGACGGCGTCCTCGGTCTCGGTGACGGTCGGCGGGGCTGCCGCCGGCTTTGAATTCCCACGGGCGCTACTGTCGAAGCTCAACGGCCATGCCGGCGGCCAACTCGCGCTCGGCATCCGCCCCGAAGGCGTCCTCATCCGTCGCGACGCGGCTGACGGGTTCCTGCTGGTCGAGACGCAGATCGTCGAGCCGCTTGGCTCCTTCGACATCGTCGACCTCAAGGTCGGCTCCAAGATGCTGCGCGCCCGCACCAAGAGCGGCTTCGTCAGCGGTCCAGGCGAAAAGGTCTTCGCCCGGGTCGATCCGGCCCAGGCGCATTTCTTCGACACGGCAAGCGGCAAGTCGCTGGGGGTGAGACTGTGACGGCCGCAGGCCGCGAAAAGCCGACGATTTGGCTTTTCGAACAGTCGAACGCCCGGAGCCATATCGGAGGGCAGACCGTCCTCGCAAAGCATCGAGACAACTGACCATGGCCCATATCCAGCTCAAGAACATCTCGAAGACATTCGGCAATCACACGGCCTTGACCGGGCTCGATCTCGACATCGCCGATGGCGAGTTCTTTGTGTTGCTCGGCGAGACGGGCGCCGGCAAGACGACGACGCTGCGGCTGATCGCCGGTCTGGAGAAGCCCAGCGAAGGCCATGTCTTCATCGACGGCGTCGACGTTGCAGACTGGGGTGCGGCAGAGCGCGACGTGGCGCTGGTGCTGCAGCAATACTCGCTCTATCCGCGCTACACGGTACGGGAAAATCTCGAGTTCCCGCTGAAGTCGAAGATCCGCCGGCTGCCTGACGCCGAGATCAAGGACCGCGTCGATCGCGCCGCCCGCACGCTCAGGATCGAACATCTGCTCGACCGAAAGACCGATCGCCTGTCCGGTGGCGAGATGCAGCGCGTCTCGATCGGCCGCGCCATCGTGCGCAAGCCGCGCGTGTTCCTGATGGACGAACCGCTGTCGGCGCTCGATGCCAAATTGCGCGAGGCGCTGCGCACAGAACTCAAGAACCTGCAAATGCAGCTCGGCGCCACCTTCCTGTTCGTCACCCACGACCAGATCGAGGCGATGTCGATGGGCGACAAGGTCGGCGTGCTCAACCACGGCCGCATCGTCCAGACCGGCACGCCGCATGAGATCTACAACAATCCGCGCGACACCTATGTGGCAAGCTTCGTCGGCTCGCCGCCGATGAACCTGATCGACGGCAAGCTTGTGAACGGCCGCGCGGTGATGGCGCCGCTGAACTTCGAACTGCCTTTTTCAGGGGGACCCAAGGCGAGTGCGGCGACCGATGGTCGCCCACTCGTCTTCGGCATCCGTCCCGAGGACGTCTATCTCGAGAGCGGCGCGCCGGTCGAGGCGCACGTCCACGATGTCGAGAACCATGGCGTCGAAAAGATCCTGACGCTGCGCGTCGGCGACGCCATGCTGCGCGCCACCGTGCCGGCGAGGACCGATGTCGCCATCGAGCAGCCGGTGCGCTTTGCCTGGAACCCGGACAAGGTGGTGCTGTTCGACAAGGGCAGCGGCGTCAATTTGCGCCACGCGTCATAGGCCGCAACCTCGCTTATTTCGGCAGGTAGGTCTCATAAGGCGTGTCGTTGATCAGCAGGATCACGCATTCGGTGTCGGACAGACAGGCGTCGTCATGCATCTCATCGGCCTTCTGGGTCCAGTAGGACCCGGGAGGCAGCTCGACCTTGGTTGCTTCGCCACCGTCCATCTGCCAGTGCGCCCACAGTCCCTGGATCACCACCGCGCGATAGTCGGCGGTGTGCGCGTGAACAGGCGCGCGCCAGTTGCCTGGCACTTTCAGCAAAGTTCCAGCCGGGCCTTTGGCGCGGTCACCCCAAAGCGCGCCGAGGCGCTGCGGCTGGTCCGGCGCTTCGGCGACATAGGGGATCTTGTCGGTCGGCACGTAGCTGTCTTCAAGGGCAAAGGCGCGCGCCGGGACCACGAACATGGCGGCGAGCGCCAGGACCTTCAGATGATTTGGCATTGGTTCTCCTCCTGGGCCGACTGCTGTCGGACCCTCACTTGCCGTGCGATGGCAAGCTATTGCATGCGGTCAACCCGGCAATGACATTGCGTCCGGAAGGCTTGGCAATTCATCCAATCCGGCTGCCTACGGCAGCGTTTCGGCATGACCTTAATGTTGTTCGACTGTGCCGTTGGTGCGCAGATGGCCAGGCGCGATGCCGACGATCCGCTTGAATGCCCGGCTGAACGACGCTTCGGAATCGTAGCCCAGTTTGGCGGCGACCACTGATACTCTCATCCGATCCTCGACCAGCCACAGCCGTGCCTGATGCATGCGCACCCGGGAAACATATCTTGCCGGTGTCTCGCCAACGATGGCGGTGAAGCGTTCGGCGAAAGCCGAACGTGAAGCGCCCATCTCCCTGGCGAGCGCTTCGACAGTCCAGTTCCCGTCGGGCTGCAGATGAATGGCCACCAGCACGCGGCCAATGTCGCGATCCCTGATCGCCGCGATCCAGCCGGTGGTGTCGCCGCCGCTGTTCTCTACCCATGAACGGATGATGGATGCGGCCAGCACGTCGGCGAGCCGCGCCAGCATGCCGCCAGAGCCGGGTCGGTTTACAGTCACTTCGCTTGCCATGGCCTCCAGCAGATGCGGAATGCCAGGCTCACCCACCATCAATTCCCCCGCGCGCATCATTTCCGGCATCATGCCCAGCAAAGGGTGCGATCCGCCCAGATTGAAGTGCATGCTGCCGCAAAACAGCAAGGTTTTCGGGCCATGGCCTCCATTCGAGACATTGAAGACGTTGTCCTGCAATGGCTCGACACTGTAGCTCTCGATCGGCACGGCCTGGACGCCTGGCGCGCTGGCAAGGATATGCTCGGCGCCACGCGGCAAAAGCAGTGCATCGCCGGCCTTCAGGTTCAACCATTCCCCGGATGGCGAAAACAGCCAGCATCCGCGGCGGCCGATGAAGTGAAACCGCGCCGCCTTCTGGGCTGGAAACAACACGGCCCACGGCTCGCCAAGCTCGCAGCGGCCGTAGTCGACGCCGTCCAGCCGCAAACCGCGCAACATGTCGGTCAGCGGACCGCCCGAGGCCGGCAAGATGTTCCTGGTTGAGCTGAAATCCATGCCGGTTTCTAGCCCGGAATGATCAGCCAGTCACGGTCAACATAGGCCAGAGCGGTTCATGGTTTCACGGAAACGCCGAGCCGCTTTCCTCGGCGCGAAGGTGGCTGGGCGGCGAGCCGATGACGCGCTTGAAGGCACGGCTGAAGGCGGCATCCGATTCATAGCCGAGGCGCGCGGCAACGACGGAGATCTTCATCCGGTCGCGGACCAGCCATTGTCTCGCCTGGTGCATTCTCACCTGGGTGACATATTTTGCCGGCGTTTCGCCAACGATGGTGGCGAACCGCTCGGCAAATCCCGATCGCGAGGCGCCCATCATCCTGGCCAGCGCATCGACCGTCCAGTCGTGGTTCGGTTCGAGATGGATGGCGGCCAGCACGCGGCCGATCTCGCGGTCCCTGACCGCCGCGATCCAGCCGGACGAGTCGCCGCAACCGCGCTCGACCCATGAGCGGATGACGGTGGCGGCAAGCACGTCAGCCAGCCGCGCCAGGATGCCGCCGGAGCCGACGCGCTCCATGGTCACTTCGCGCGCCATCGAGTCCAGCAGATGCGGTATGCCCGGTTCGTAGGCTTCCAGCTCATGCGTGCGCATCACATCCGGCATCATGCTGAGCAAGGGATGCAGGCCATCGAGATTGAAATACATGCTGGCGCAAAACAGCAGCGTTCCCGGTTGGCAATTCTTGTCGCACATCTCTGCGTTCGACGTGCAATAGACGTCCTTGCAGACCTCTTCGAGCTCGTAGCCGTGGATCGGCCAGGCCTGAGCGCCGGGTTCGCTGGCGAGGGTATGGGCAGCACCACGCGGCAGCAGCACTGCATCGCCTGCGTTGAGTTGCACCCATTCGCCGGATGGCTGCTTCAGCCAGCAGCCTCTGCGGCCGATGAAATGAAACCGCGCCCCGGGTTGGGCCGGGAACTGGATGCCCCAGGGCTCCTTCATTTCGCAGCGGCCATATTCGACGCCATCAAGGCGCAGCCCGCGCAAGATGTCGGTGAGCGGATCGCCAGTGATCGGGATTTTGGACGAATGGTCAAGCATAATGGGGTTTCTAGCATGGAAACTCCAGGCGGTCACTCCCTATGTTGCGTTGCAGCCAAATGCTGCGCTGCAAACAAGATTGGAAACCGGCCACATAGCCAAGCCGCGACGGCAAGGCATGTAAAGGGGTGGAGCCCCAGTCGGTCGTTCCCTATGCGGCGCTGCAAACAGATCGGAGACTGACCATGGCCGAACCCGCGACAGGCGTCATCGACGCCACTCTTCTGAACCCTGCGGAATCCGATGAACGAACCGAGCCGGCATGGGGTGCCGTGGTCTCGCTTGCACTTGGTGTTTTCGGCCTCGTTACCGCCGAGTTCCTGCCGGCCAGCCTGCTGACGCCGATGGCGCGCGACCTCGGCGTCACCGAAGGCGTGGCCGGACAAGCGGTGACGGCGACCGCCATCGTCGGCGCCATTGCCGCGCCCACTATGGCCATCATCACCAGGCGTATGGACCGCAGGCTGGTGATGTGGATGCTGACGATGTTCCTGATCCTTTCCAACCTGCTGGCCACCTTTGCCTCATCGCTTACCGTGCTTCTGCTTGCCCGCGTCGTGCTCGGCGTTGCGCTCGGCGGCTTCTGGGCGATGTCGGCGGCGATGGCGCTGCGGCTGGTGCCGATGCGGCTGATGCCGCGCGCCATGTCGATCATCCTCACGGGCGTTTCGCTGGCAACGGTCTGCGCGGCGCCGGTCGGCGCCTATGTCGGTGACATCTGGGGCTGGCGCACGGCCTTCATGATCGCGACCGTCGTCGGCGCCCTGGCGCTGCTGGTGCAGGTTGCCACCATCCCGAAATTGCCGCCCATGGGCGTGGCAAGCTTCCGCACCTTGCTCGACGTACTCGAGCGTCCCTCCATCAGGATGGCGCTGCTGGTCGTGCTGCTGGTCGCTTCCGGGCACTTTGCCGGCTTCACCTATGTCCGGCCCTTCCTCGAGAAGGTCCCGGTGCTCGACATCGAGACGATCTCGCTGGTGCTGCTGGCCTATGGCATAGGCGGCTTCTTCGGCAATGTTGCCGGCGGCATCCTGGCCGAACGCAACCTCAAGGCAGCCGTTGCGCTGGCGCCCTTGCTGATTGCCGTGGCCGCTGCCTCGATGTTGGTCTTCGGCGCCTTGCCCACGATCGCCGCCACCGCGGTTGCAGTCTGGGGCTTTGCCTTCGGCGCGGTGCCGGTCGGGCTGCAGAGCTGGCTGGTGCGGGCCGCGCCCGATCAGGCCGAAAGCGCCGGCGGGCTCATGGTTGCGACGTTCCAGGTGGCGATTGCGCTGGGCGCTGTCTTCGGTGGCCTGCTGGTCGATCATGCCGGTGTGTCCAGCGCCTTCGCCTATTGCGGCACGGCGACATTGCTGGCGGCTGTCGTGGTGTTCCTGCGTGGCCCGAAGCGCGCCGAGTAGGCGCAGGACTCACCATCCGGGGATCGCTTCCCTGACATTGCGCGTCGGCCCGAGACCCATCACGGTTTTCGGGCCGATGCCGTTGTGTGGCAGCGGCAAACGACTTTGCCAAAGCGGCCGATGTGACCGGGGGTACCGACAGGCTCAGGCCGCACGCCCGTCGAAGTCGAAGACCGGCAAGGTGGAAGGGTCGAAATCCGCAACGCAGTGCATGTTGACGTAGGCGCTGCGTTCACCGCCTTCGCCGACATCCTCCGCGAAGGGGTGGATTCCGCAGGCTCGGCAAAAACGGTGCGCGATGGCGTGGTTGCCGAATGTGTAGGTGCCGAGATCATCGCCCCAGGCCAGAACCTGCAAGGTCTCGTGCGGGATGGCGCACAACAGGGCACCTTTGCGCGAGCAGATCGAGCAATTGCACCGCACGGCGCCGGCCAGCTGGGCTTCGAATTCGAAGGTGACCTTGCCGCAGTGACAGCTGCCTTTGTAGAGCATCGGATATTTTCCTCGTGTTCGGCAGTGTGCAAAACCGCTTGCGCCGGGTTAAGTCTCGGCAAGCCATGCGCTGGCCGCCACCCCTTAAGACGTTCAAGGCGTCTGGAGTCCGACACCGAAAATGCGTTCAGTCCGCGATCATCTGGAAGAAAACATCATGGCGCGCCTCGCCGCCCGTGTCGACGAAGAACGCGTGTTCACCAAGCTGTACACCGAGGCCGCGCGGGCCGCGGCCGACGCCAGCGATGCCCGCAAGCGGGCCGGCGTGACGCTCGGACCGCTCGACGGCACCATTGTCTCGATCAAGGACCTGTTCGATGTCGCCGGTGAACCAACCACGGCCGGCTCGCTGATGCCCAGGAACGCCGCGCCCGCCCTGCGCGATGCCGCCATAGTCGGCCGGCTGCGGCAGGCCGGCGCGGTGATCATTGGCAAGACCAATATGACCGAATTCGCCTTCACCGCGATCGGGGACAACCCGCACTATGGCACGCCCGGCAATGCGACGGATGCCAGCCGCATCCCGGGCGGCTCGTCTTCGGGTGCAGGCGTTTCCGTTGGTGAAGGCACCTGCGACATCGCCATCGGCTCGGATACCGGCGGTTCGGTGCGCATACCGGCATCGCTCAACGGTGTCGTCGGCTTCAAGCCGACGGCGCGGCGCGTGCCATTGACCGGCGCCTATCCATTATCCGCGACTCTGGATTCGATCGGACCGCTCGCGCTGAGTGTCGCTGCGTGCGCGATCGCCGACGCCGCGATGGCCGGCGAGGAACCGCCGGCACTGCATGTGCCGCTCCCACTTGCCGGGCTTCGCGTCGGTATTACGCGCGGCGTTCTTTTCGAAGACACCGAAAGTGCGATCACCGCGGCGTTCGATCGCAGCCTTCGCAAGATCGAGCAGACTGGCGCGCACCTGGCGGAGATATCGATCGACGACCTGCTCGCAGATATGCGTTCTGCCACCAGGCGTGGTTCGATTGCCGCCATGGAAGGGGCCGAGATCCATGCCGACTGGTTGGCGACAGGGGCATTGGTGCCGGTCGACCCGCACGTCAGCGGGCCCTTGTCGCGCGCCGCTTCTATACCAACGCCAGTCTACATCAGGGCGATACGCCGCCGCGCCGCGCTCGTCGCCGCCATGGACGAGCGTCTGGCATCGGTCGATGTGCTGGCCCTGCCAACCACACCGGTGACCGCGCCGACGATCGTTTCCATCGCCAAGGACGCAGGCCTGCGCGACCGCACCGAAGGCCTGCTGCTGCGCAACACGCAGGTCGCCAACCAGTTCGACCTCTGTGCGATCTCGCTGCCGATGCCGGGCATGGTGCGACAGGCAGGATTGATGCTGATGGCGCGCAATGGCCGCGACCACCATCTGCTGCGGATCGCGGCCGAGGTGGAGCGTTTGCTTGGTCCGTGACCCCTGTGAATATCAGTGCGACGAACAATGCTTGCGTTCGCTGTCCCTGGCTGCGCGCACGATGCCGGTCGCGACCAGCCAGGGCAGGCTGTAGTCCTTTCCGGCGATGGTCTGCGTGCGATGCTCGATCGATCCCCTGACGACGAGCTTTCCGGCGTAAAGCGCGTCTGAAAGATCCGTCAACGCCTTGTCGGCCTGCGGCAATCCGCTGCTGTCGATCGACACGCCCTTGATGATCGTGCCGGTGGCAAGGTCGAGCGCGCTGTTCGACGGGCAAGGCGCCTTCAAGCAGCGCAGCCCATTGTCGCAATAGACATAGCTGCTCTCGGCCGCGGCAAGCGACGGCACGAGGCTTGTCGAAGCCGTGGCAAGAGACAGCAGCACGGAGCGAAGCCTGGACATGGGCGCAAACCTCGCCAGAAAATGAGGCGAAACGGCGATGTGCTACAGGCTCGCCGCAAACCGCCGCCGGTAGTGATCGACCACTTCGGGATTGCGCAGGTTGACCGGCAGCTTGTTGGCCAGCACGAGCAAGGCTTCACCGGCCGCGCCGACGCCCATGCGCATCATCGATTCCTCGGTGATGCCGGCCATATGCGGGGTGATGATGACATTGTCGAAGCTGAAATAGGGATGATTTGGCGGCAGCGGCTGCGTCGCAAACACATCGAGCGCGGCACCGCCGATGCGGCGTTTCCGCAAGGCCTCGATCAGCGCGTCGTCGTCGATGACCGGTCCGCGCGACACGTTGATCAGCAGCGCATTGGGCTTCATGCGGGCGATCCGCTCGCGATTGATCAGGCCACGCGTCTCCGGCGTCAGCGGGCAGCACAAAACGATGATGTCGCTCTGCTCGACCAGCGCGTCGATCGACAGGAAGCCGACTTTCTCCGGCGCCGGCTGCATGCTGCGCGTCGTTGCCACCACCTTCAGGTCGAAGCCATGCGCCGCAATATGGCCGACGGCCTGGCCAACGGCACCGAGGCCGACGATGCCGATCGTCTTGCCGGCAAGTTCGCTGTTGGAGTTGGCGTGCTCGCGGCCGGTGAGCCAGCCTTTCGCGCGCAGGTCGCGGTCGACGATGCGGAAGCGGCGAAGCAGGGCAAGGGCCGCGAACATGACGTGTTCGGCGACCGAGCGGGCATTGACCGCCGGCACATTCGCCACCAGCACACCGGCCGCGAACGCTGCTTCCATCGGGATCATATCGAGCCCGGCGCCATGGCGGATCGCCGCTCTCAGCTTCGCGGCACCCTCGAAAAGCTGTGGCGGCAGAGGCGCGCGCACGATGACGATGTCGGCGTTCTTCGCCTCGGCGGCCAGCGTGCCTGGATCGAGCGCGGAAGCGACGATAAGCTCGCCGGCGCCGGCCAACATGGCCGAGGCGCGCGGATGCAGGGGGTGCGTGGTGAGGATGCGGGCCATGTCGGTCAGGCTTTTTCGAGCGTCGGGCTTTGAGGTTCCTCTTCATGACCCTCGATCAGGCCCTTCCAGTAGCTCTCGGCGCCCTGCAGATGCGCGCTCATCAGCGCCTGGGCGAGATTGCCGTCGCGGCGCAGCAGCGCCTCATAGATCTGGATGTGCTCGGCATGCGAGCGCACGCTGCGCTCGGGGTCGTTGAAATAGATCGGCAGGCGTTGCTCGCCCATCATGTAGTAGACGCTGCAGACATTGTGGAAGACGCTGTTCTTGGTCGCGCGCACGATCTCGAGGTGGAATTCGCGGTCCTCCTTGGCAAGGCCTTCGCCCGCGGCGATGCGCTCTTCCGACGCTTTCAGGATTTCGCGCAGCCGCTCGAAATTCTCCTCGGTGGCGCGCGAACAGGCGAGCTCGGCCGCCTTGATCTCGTGAATCTTGCGCAGTTCGACCGTCTCGTAGATCTGGATCGGATCGAGCGGCAGGCCGGCGCGCGCGAACAGCGCCATTGCCTCGACGCTGGCCTGCTTGGTGTCGATGTAGATGCCGGACTTGGCCCGGCGCTCAACGATGCGCATGGCTTCCAGGATGGCGAGCGCTTCGCGGATCTGGCCGCGGCTGACGCCGAACTGCTCCGCCAACTCCCGTTCCGACGGCGTTCGGCCGCTCTCCTTGTCCGAATGGGAGAACAGGTAGGCAGCGAGTTCCGCGAGGAGGTTCTTTTCTTTCATCGTCAACCGCGTTGCGCGTGCGCCTCCAGGAACCGCTCGGAAATGCTGAATCCCAGACCCGGTTTTTCCGGGATCGCTATCATACCGTCCTTGGCTTCGACAGTCTCTTCGATCAGATCATGGATCATCGGGTTGGCGCCGAGCGAATATTCGACGGTGAAACTAGCCGGCGAAGCAGCGCAGATGTGCAGCCCGGAGAAGAAGCAGGGCGCACCGGCCCACAGATGCGGCGCAAAGCGCAGGTTGAAGGCGCTGGCGATGGTGCCGATCTTCATCGCCTCGCTGATGCCGCCGCAGAAGGCCGGATCGGGCTGGAAGATGTCGGCGGCCTTGAGCATTGCGAGATCGCGGAAGGCATAACGCGTCGCCTCGCTCTCGCCGGTGGCGATCGGAACGGCACCGCTTGCCCGCACTTCGGCCATGCCCGGCTTGTCGTCGGCGATAATCGGCTCCTCGAACCAGGCAAGGTCCAGATCGTTGACGAGGTGGATGAAGCGCTTGGCTTCGGCCACCGTGTAGGTGCCGTGAGCGTCGACCATCAGCTCGACATCGGGGCCGAGCGCCTGCCGTGCGGCGCGGACGCGGGCGGCGGAAACATGCGCGGCGCCATCCATGGCGCCGACCCGCATCTTCAGCGCCTTGAAGCCGCCCTTGGCGATGTAGGATTTCAATTGTTCGCCGATGCCGTCGGCGGCCGCCCAGCCGCCGGACGCGTAGGCCGGCATGCGGTCGAGCTTGCGGCCGCCGAGCAGCAGCCAGACCGGAACACCAAGCGATTTGCCCAAGATATCCCACAGCGCGATGTCGACGGCGCTGATGGCAGCTATGCTCATGCCGCGCCGTGCCAGTTGCGGCATGGCGTGGCCGGCGCGGGCCGCGCTGTCGTGGCGAACGCCGTTGTAGAGTGTCTCCCAGATGACGCCGATGTCGGCCGGATCGCGACCGATCAGTTGCGGCCCGACCTCATGGTTCAGCATGTGGACAAGGGCGCCGTAGCTGCCGGCGCTGCCGGCGGCGTTCTTACCTTCGCCCCAGCCGACCAGCCCGTCATCCGTCTCGATGCGCAGGATGGCGGCGTCAAAGGTGGTCACCTGACCGAAGTCGCTGCGGTGTTGCCGAGCGGCTTCGATCGGGACGCGGATCCACCAGGCTTGGACGGTCTTGATGCGCATGGTCTTCCCCAGCCCTGCCGCCGGTCAGGGCGAAAGGGCAATTTCCCAACAGGCAGTCGACTACTTGATCAGCGGCAGCAACGTTTCGGCGGTGATGCGCATCTGGTCGGTGTAGAATTTCTCCGTCAACACGCTGGAGCCGTGATCCTGGATGAATTTCAGTTGTTCGGGCGAGATGTCGACCGGGTGGCGCTCGACCATGTCGGGATAGGGCGCGGCCGGCGTGCGGTCGACCGGGGCGACGAACTCGTTGGTCAGCGCGCCGTCGTAGCCGACCTCCTTCAGCGTGGCGACGATCCTTGGCCAGTCGATCTGGCCGAGGCCGGCGGCAAAGCGGTTGTTGTCGGCGACATGGAAGTCGAACAGGCGCTTGCCGACCTGCCGGATCGCGTCATAGACGTTAAATTCCTCCATGTGGATGTGGTAGGCGTCGAGGCAGACGCCGCATTCGGGGCTGACCGCGTCAGCCAGCGCCAGGGCCTGGGCGCCGCGATTGAAAAGATAGGTCTCGAAGCGATTGAGCGGCTCGACAGCGATCTTGACGCCGACTTTCTTGGCGTGGGTGAAGCATTCACGGGTCGCGTCGACAACCCACTTCCATTCCTCTTCCTCGGTGCCATCAGGCACCACCTTGCCGACGGTTGCCGGAACCAGCGTGATGATTTCGCCATCGAGTTCGCTGATCATGGTCAGCACGTCCTTGACATACTGCACGGAACGCTCGCGCTGGCCCTGGTTCTTGGCGGCGAGGTTGCGCTCGCCCAGCATCAGCGTCACCGCGCCCCAGCAGCGGATGCCATGCTCCTTCAGCAGGGCCCGCGTCTCCTTGGTCTTGTATTGCTCGGGCTCGCCGGAAATCTCGATCGACTCATAGCCGAATTTCTTGATGCGCTTGAGCGTCGTCTCCAACGGTTCCGCCCGCATCCAGTTGTGCGTCGAAAGATGCATGGCCTGTCCTTCCCAAATTCGTCCTTATGGTTCGCCTGCGACATGCATCGCCAAAAGGCGACGCAAGGGTTCCTCCCCAAGGCATCCCCAGCCTTTTTTCGCAAACTGGTTCGACCAATTGGGCCTGAAGCGAGGTCTACAGCAATTTCTTATGGACGGCAAGAAGCGGTGAACTGCTGCGCTCATTCTGAATTATTTCATTGATTATATTGAGATATATACACCTCATTCGCGTACATGAAGGGTTCCGGCAATGTATTGCGAGGCTTGACCAAATTCTCGCATTTGGTAATACCAGAATGGTGGTGCGCGCAAGCGCCCGGTGTGAAAAGACCAAAGTGGCTGGCCCTGCTTCCAATCGGCGCTATGCTCGGTCGCGAGAAAAATGAGGGAGGATGCCGATGCCGACGACAATGAAGGGCCCTGGACTGTTTCTGGCGCAGTTCGCGGGCGATGCCGCGCCGTTCAATTCACTGGCCTCGATCACCAAATGGGCGGCTGGTCTCGGCTACAAGGGCGTGCAGATCCCGACCTGGGACGCGCGGCTGTTCGATCTCAAGAAGGCAGCATCCTCCAAGGCCTATTGCGACGAGGTGAAAGGCATCTGTGCGGATGCCGGTATCGAGATCACCGAACTGTCGACGCATCTGCAGGGGCAACTGGTGGCGGTGCATCCAGCCTATGACGCGCAGTTCGACGGCTTTGCGCCGGCTTCGGTGCACAACAATCCCAAGGCGCGGCAGAAATGGGCGGTCGAACAGATGGAGTTCGGCGCCAAGGCGTCGCGCAATCTCGGGCTGAACGCCTCGGTGAGTTTCTCCGGAGCACTGGCCTTCCCTTACCTCTACCCCTGGCCGCAACGGCCGGCCGGGCTGATCGAGGAGGCGTTTGCCGAGCTCGGCAAGCGCTGGAAGCCGATCCTCGACGTCTACGAGGACAATGGCGTCGATGTCGGCTACGAGATCCATCCCGGCGAGGACGTGTTCGACGGCGCCACCTTCGAGATGTTCCTCGAGGCGGTCGGCGGCCACAAGCGCTGCAACATCAATTACGATCCGTCGCACTTCCTGCTGCAGCAGCTCGACTATCTCGAATTCATCGACATCTACCACGAGCGCATCAAGGCGTTCCACGTCAAGGACGCCGAGTTCAACCCGACCGGGCGGCAAGGCGTCTATTCCGGCTACCAGAGCTGGACCAACCGCGCCGGCCGCTTCCGCTCGCTCGGCGACGGACAGGTGGATTTCAGCGGCATCTTTTCCAAGCTGACGCAATATAATTATGATTCCTGGGCGGTGCTGGAATGGGAGTGCTGCCTGAAGCACCCGGAAGACGGCGCGGCAGAGGGTGCGCCGTTTATCCAGCACCACATCATCCGGGTGACGGAAAAGGCATTCGATGACTTTGCAGGCGGCACCACAGACAAGAAAGTGCTGCGCGGCATGATGGGAATTTAGGGCTGTCCCTCCCCCCATGAGGGGAGGGTAGCCCGAAGGGTGGGGTCGGTTCATGCCGAGCTCTACCTCCACCATCCCACCCCGATCCGCGGCCGCGGATCGACCCTCCCGAGGGGAGGGCTATTTCAGACACGAGGAGAAAAACATGGTCGGCGCATCGAAGTCGGAAACGGGAGGCGGCCCGATCCGCTACGGCATGGTCGGCGGTGGGCAGGGCGCCTTCATCGGCGCGGTGCACCGGATCGCGGCGCGCATCGACAATGATTTCGTGCTGGTCGCCGGCGCGCTGTCCTCCGATCCGGCACGTGCCAAGGCATCGGCCGCCGAACTCGGGCTCGACCCGGATCGCAGCTATGCGTCCTATGCCGAAATGGCCAAGGCCGAGGCCAAGCGGCCCGACGGCATCGAGGCGGTGGCCATCGTCACCCCCAACAATGTGCATGTGCCGGCGGCCAAGGCGTTCCTCGAGGCCGGCATCCACGTCATCTGCGACAAGCCGCTCGCAACGACGCTGGCCGAAGCCAGGAAGCTGGCCGCCGTGGTCGAGAAGACCGGCAAGGTGTTCGTGCTCACCCACAATTACACCGCCTATCCGATGGTGCGGCAGGCGCGCGAAATGGTGGCCAAGGGCCTGCTCGGCGACATCCGCATCGTGCAATCCGAATATCCGCAGGACTGGCTAACCGAGGACCTTGCCGCCACCGGCCAGAAGCAGGCGTCGTGGCGTGGCGATCCCAAGCAGGCAGGCGCAGGCGGCGCGCTCGGCGACATCGGCACCCATGCCTATAATCTGGCGCGCTTCGTCTCGGGACTGGAGCTCGATACCCTGTCGGCCGATCTCGATGCCTTCGTGCCGGGGAGGCTGCTCGACGACAATGTCAACGTCATGCTGCGCTTCAAGCCGGCCGGCAAGACGCATCCGGCCAAGGGCATGATCTGGGCAAGCCAGGTGGCGCCCGGCCATGAAAACGGGCTGAAGCTGCGCATTTATGGCTCCAAGGGCGGGCTGGAATGGGTGCAGGCCGACCCGAACTATCTCTGGTACACGCCGTTCGGCCAGCCGAAGCAATTGATCACTCGCAACGGCGCCGGCGCGTTGCCGGCGGCGGGGCGTGTCAGCCGTGTGCCGCCAGGCCATCCCGAGGGATATCTCGAAGGTTTCGCCAATATCTACCAGGAGGCGGCGCGCGCCATCCGCGCGGCGCGCAAGAAGGGCGGCAAGCCGGCAAAGGATGTCGTCTTCCCGACCATTGAGGACGGCGTCGAGGGCATGGCCTTCATCGAAGCCTGTGTGAAGTCGTCGAAGAAGAATGGGGCCTGGACGAAACTGTAGCTTCGACCGGCGAATTCACTGGGGGAGGGGCGTCGATGAAGATCGGCATGTGCATGTTCTTATGGACAACGGCGGTGTCGAAGAAACACGAGCCGTTGCTCCGCGACATCAAGGCAACCGGTTTCGATGGCGTCGAGATACCGATCTTCGCCGGCGCGCCCGACGACTACAAGAAATTGGGTGAACTGCTCGACCGCATCGGGCTGGAGCGGACCGCCGTGTCAGCCATGGGCGATCCGGCGATGAACCTGATCTCGGCCGACGCCGCGACGCGCAAGGCCGGTGTCGACTACATGAAATGGGCTGTCGACTGCGCCGATGCGCTCGGCGCCAGGACGCTGAGCGGCCCGTTGCATTCGACGCTCGGCGCCTTT
Source organism: Mesorhizobium calcicola (assembly GCF_042682105.1). NCBI lineage: Bacteria > Pseudomonadati > Pseudomonadota > Alphaproteobacteria > Hyphomicrobiales > Phyllobacteriaceae > Mesorhizobium > Mesorhizobium calcicola. The sequence goes on along the minus strand of NZ_JBHUGY010000023.1, from coordinate 8,110 downwards.
TCCGGCTCGGGGCCGACGGCTGCCGAGAAGAAGCGCTCGGTCGCCTCGCAACGCGCCATCGGCGACCATGCCGGCAAGAGGAACGTCACCATCGGGCTCGAGGCGCTGAACCGCTTCGAATGCTACCTCCTCAACACGATGGCGGATCTGTCCGAGCATATCGACGCCATCGACCGGCCGCACATCAAGGCGATGTACGACACTTTCCACGCCAATATCGAGGAGGCCGACCCGATCGGTGCCTATACGAAACACCGCAGGAATGTCGTTCATGTCCACATCTCGGAGAATGATCGCGGCGTGCCGGGGCGCGGCCACATTCCGTGGAAGGAAACGTTCTCCGCCATCCGCAAGAGCGGCTATGATGACTGGCTGACGATCGAGGCGTTCGGCCGTTCGCTGAAGGACCTGGCGGCGGCGACCAAAGTGTGGCGCGATTTTTCCGAGAGCCCGGAAGCCGTCTATCGTGAAGGCTACAAGCATATCAAGGACGGCTGGAAGAAAGCGTAAACTTCGTCATCCACGGGCGGAGCGGGAGCGAAGCGGACGCGGAGACCCGAGGATCCATGCCGTGCCTCTTGAGCGTCGCTGCGGTGCAGAAATGCGCAAGACGTCGGCAGGGTAGGGCGCGCGCGTGGACGCTTCTCCTTGAACCGCTGTATTCCACGGCCAACGTGGCGGCATGGATCCTCGGGTCTGCGCCGCGTCGTTTCGCTCCTTGCTCCGCCCGTGGATGACGAAGGCACGATGGGCCGGCCGCTGCCAATCATGGTGCCAAGATCGCTAGCCTTGCTCGGCCTGGATCCTGTTGTAGTCGTGGATGGTCCGGCTCAGCCGGCGGCGCAGGAAGTTGGATATGTTGTCGAAGATGAAGACGACGGCCAGCGTCAGCAGCACCATGTAGAAGACATTGGCCCAGTTGGAGTTGGTCCGCATCGCTTCCCACAATTTCAGGCCGATGCCGCCGGCGCCGACGGCGCCGATGATGGTGGCGCCGCGGGTGTTGGATTCCCACTGGTAGAGCGTCTGGCTGATGAAGACCGGAATCACTTCAGGCATCACGCCATAGCGCTGCACCAGCAAGCCGTTGGCGCCCGTCGACTTGATGCCCTCGCGCGGTTTATCGTCGATGTTCTCGAGGCTTTCCGAATAGGTTTTGCCCAGCGTGCCGATCTCGGTGAAGAAGATCGCGGCACTGCCGGCCAGCGGGCCGGGGCCGAAGGCGCGGGTGAAGAACAGCGCCCAGATCAGCATGTCGACCGAACGCATGAAGTCGAAGAAACGCTTGAGCACCTGGCTGAGCAGCCCGTTCGGCGTGATGTTGCGAGCGGCGAAGAAGGCAAGCGGGAAGGCGACGATGCCGCCGAGCAGCGTGCCGAGAAAGGCCATGACGATGGTCTGCAGCAACTTCGTCCAGACGTCGCCGTGCTGCCACTGGGCGTTGTTCCAGATGTTGTCTCCCGCCAGCGCGAGGTTCGAGGTGCCGGGCTTGAGTTCGGGGCCGGACACGATCAGCGAGACCACTTCACTGGCCGACTTGCCGAAGAAGGGCGAGCGCGTGTCGAAGACGAAATTCGCCCAGCCGAGGAAGCGCTTGCGGACCTTGACGCGGTCGATGGTGACACGCACCTCCCCGGCGAAGCCCATCTTGGCCACCACCTCGTCGTCATGCGCGGTGATCCAGTCCGGCACCGGGCCCGAGATCACCGGCTTGCCGTCGGTCAGCGACACCGGCACCGTCTCGCCATTGGCCACGATCGTCGCCTTGGTCTTGTCGAAGGTGACGGACTTGCCGGGGCCGTCGATTAGGACGCTAAAGGTGCCGTCCGCGTTCTTGATGACCCAATCTGGATTCGGGTTCTCGCCAAGCGCGGAAAAGCGCGGGTATTTCGGTGTTATCTCGGGCTGGTCGAGGCGGAACTCGGGCTGCAGGTCGTAGCTGATCCATTGCGACAGGAAGAGCGGCAGGCGTTCCCAGTGCGATTCCCGCAGCACTTGCGGCAGGCTGAAGAACCACAAGGCATAGATGAGGTAGAGCAGGATGCCGACGAACAGGAACAGCGGGGCAAAGCGCTTGTACAGCGGCCGCCGGAACACTTGCGGGTAGCGCTCCTCGATCGAACGGATTTCGTCGGCGGTCATCGTCGCCATGATCAAGAGCCTGATCCATCCCGATAGAACCGGGATGGGGCTCTATCTCCGGGTTTTGCCATGATTTTTTCCGAAAACCGGATTCCACTTTTCGGGATCATGGCTAAGCACCTATCAGGAAGGCTTGTTCGCCGACCATCTTGCGGCGCAGCCAGGCGGAGAATTGGTCGATAATGAAGATGGTCGTGAACAAGAGCAGTACCAGCGCCAATGTCTTGGCGCCAAAGCCGCGTGAGATCGAGAGTTTCAATTCCTCGCCGATGCCGCCGCCGCCGACGGCGCCGATGATGGTCGAGGCGCGCACATTGATCTCGACGCGGAGCAGCGTGTAGGACATGAAGTTGGGCAGCACCTGCGGCAGGTCGGCAAAGCGCACCCGCTCGAACCAGTTGGCGCCGACCGCCCTCAGGCCTTCCTCGGCGCGCATGTCGATGTTCTCGTTGATCTCATAGAACAGCTTGCCGAGCGCGCCGATCGAATGCAGGCCGATGGCGATGATGGCTGCGATCGGACCGGTCGAGACGATGGCCGCGAAGAGGCCGGCAATGACGATCTCGGGGAAGGCGCGCAGCAGCTCCATGAAGCGCTTGACGACGAGCCTCAGCACCGGATGCGGCGTCAGATTGCGCGCGGCGATGAAGGAAAACGGTACGGCGAAGATGAAGCCGACAAAGGTCGAGACCAGGGCCACATTCACCGTGGTCAGCATGAGCTCGAAATATTCAGGGATGTAAAAGCCGCCCCAGACATAGACGCGGCCGAGCGGAAAGTTGAATTCCTGGGTGCCGGTGTCATGCGGCGAGGCGATGTCGAACAGCGCCCGCCAGACGTCGTTCCAATCCTTGGGGATGAGCCAGCTCAGGAAATCCAGAATGTGCGGCAGCCGGTCGAAGAAGTGCCCGGCATTGGCTTCGTCGGCGAACCACATGCTCGCAAACATCGCGGCAAGCAGCAAACCGACGCCGAGCACCGTATAGAGCCGGCGCAGCGATATCTGGCGTCGCCAGGCATCGGCCATCTGGTGTGTGGCGCCGGAAGGGGCTGTCACGGAAAGGGTCATGATCGGACATGCAAGAAGGGCGGCGTTTTCTCGACGCCGCCCTTCCTGGTTTTTGCCGTTAGCCGCCGATGGCTGCCTTACGGGCTTCGACGATGACGTTGTAGAAGTCCGGCTTCACCGGGACGTAGCCGGTGAAATCGCCACCTTCGACGCCTTCGAAGCAAGCCTTGTCCTTCTTGGGCAGCTGCGTGAAGAAGTCGGTGAGCTTGGAGGTCATCTCGTCGCCGAGCGCGGTGCGAACGACCAGCGGGCCGTTCGGGATCAGGCCCGAGCGCCAGACTTCGACAAAGTCGTTGGGGTCGACGGCGCCCTTGGCGACTTCCTTGTGGAAGGTGCCGGAGGTGTAGCCGTTCTTGAAATCGCCGATGCCCGAGGAATCGTCCACCGCGACGTCGACCTTGCCGTCACGCACGGCCAGGACGTTGTTCTCGTGGCCGCCATTGAACCGGGTCGAAGCGAAGAAGGTTTCGTTCGAAGCGCCGGTGTCCTTCGGAATCTGGGTCAGCGGGATCAGATAGCCGGAGGTCGAATCCGGATCGGCGTAGCCGAGCTTCTTGCCCTTGGCCGACTTGATGTCGGTGATGCCGGAGGACTTCAGCGCCAGGCCGATCGAATAATAGCCGGTGGCGCCGTCGGTCTGCTGGGTGGTGAGGATCGGGGTTACCGCCTTCGGGTCCTTGAGGACGACGCTGGCATAGCCGGAAGCGCCGAGTTCGGCGAAGTCGAGGGTGCCGCCAAGCAGGCCCTGGATGACGCCGTCATAGTCGGCGGCGGGGAACAGCGAGACCTTCTCGAAGCCGAATTCGGCCTTCAGATGGTCGGCCAGGCACTGGTAGTTGCGCAGCCGGTCGGTTTCGTTCTCGCCGCCAAGGATGCCGACGCGGAATTCCTTCATATCGGCGGCGTGGGCCATGCTGGTCGCCATGGCGAGCACCGAAACGGCGCTAAAAACCATCTTCCTGAACATTGGATATCTCTCCTGTGGGTTCCGGCCCCGCGCCGGCAGCGTTGGTGATTTTGACAGGTGCCCTTGACGCGGGCTGGCGATCCAGGTCGCTCGTTCTTGATCCATGATCTCCGGACAAAACGGGTTTCCGTTTGTCCGAGAAAACTGGTCTCCACTTTTCGGGATCATGAGCTCAATATCCCGGAAATGCAGGCTCGAGCGGTCCGGCGGATGCGGTGATCTTTTGCTTGTAGGCGATGCTGGTCGAGGTGATGGCCTCGGAGATTTCGCCGCCATTGCTGTCGGCGCCATAGACGAGACGGACGGCCTCGCGGTTGAGCTCTTCCGGCGGGCCGTCGAAGACGACCTTGCCGGCGGCCATGCCGATGATGCGGTTGCAGTAGGCGCGGGCAGTGTCCAGCGTGTGCAGATTGGTGACGACGGTGATGCCTTCGCGCAGATTGATGTCCTGCAGCGAATCCATCACCACCTTGGCGTTGAGTGGGTCGAGCGAAGCGATCGGCTCGTCGGCGAGAATCACCTTGGGCTGCTGCATCATGGCGCGGGCAATGGCGACGCGCTGCTGCTGGCCGCCCGACAAAGTGCCGGCAGGCTGCATCGCGGTGCGGGCGATGTCGAGCCGCTCGAGCGCCGCGACCGCCTCGGCGCACTCGGCGCGGGAAAACATGCCGAGCAGGTTCGACAGGGTCGAACGGTGGTTTAGCTTGCCGAGCAGCACATTGGTCAGCACGTCGAGGCGCGGCACCAGGTTGAACTGCTGGAAGATCATTGCGCAGTCGCGCTGCCAGCGCCGCAGCGGCGAACCACGCAGTTGGGAGACCTCGGCGCCGTCAAAAAAAATCGACCCCTGGCTGGGATCGATGAGACGGTTGATCATGCGAAGAAGGGTTGATTTGCCAGCACCCGAACGGCCGATGACGCCAACCATCTGACCCTGCGGAATCGAGATGTTGATGTCGCTGACGGCGGTGTTCTTGCCAAATCGTCGGGTGACGCCGCGGATTTCGAGCGTGGCAGACATGGTCGTTTCCAGTCCAGTCGCGGTTGAAGGGTCTGTTAACCCTTGGCTAGCGCAGCGCCATGAACCTGCGGTGTCGGATTGATGTCAGTTTTGTTACTGCCCACAGGCGCGGCGTCAGGCACCTGTGGCCGTCGATCAGCCAAGCACCAGCAATTCCTCGAAATGCTCCATGTCGCGGAATGCGCAGAAGGCCGGGGTCTTGATTTCGATCACGGGAGCCTGCCGTGCGAAAAGCGCGCGGCAATCATCGAACAGTTCCTGCCATGCGGTCGCCCGATCGTCCGCAAGACGCTGGATCTGATAGGCGAAGGTGATGTGGAAGACGTAGCTGTCATGATCGGGATGGCGGTAGCCGAACGGCACCGCCAGGGCATCGCGCCAGGCGCGCATGACGCGCACGTCGTCGTCCGTCGCGCCGGCGACGGTGAGGCCGGTCGGTACGATTTCGACCACCTTGATGTTGAACGGGCCGAAGCCTTTGAAACCCTTCAGCCGTTCCAGATACAGGCGGGTCATCGCGTCGATGCTGGTGTCGAGCGGCACGTCATGCGGCCAGTAAGGCAAGCGGCGGCGATATTCGATGATGCCCTGGAACAGCGTCATGTGCAGGCTGGAGACGGGGGTGAAGGCCAGCCGGTCGGCATCGGGCATCGCCAGCATCTGGTCTCGCACCGCAAGCACCACGGCCTCGGAGGGCGAACCGCCGACGAGATGGCTGACGACCGTGTTGCCGGGCTCGATCAGGAAATTGCCCGAGGTGTCGTAGCGCGTGCCGAGATGAACCGGTGGCTGCGGATTTGAGCCGGCAAAGAATCCGGCGAGCGAGGGTCTGACAGAAGCAGGCATTGCGATCTCCAAAGGTAAGACGGCGTCCTGCCCCGGCGATGTGTCAGGGGTATGAAACAGGCTCACCCCATGACAATGATGTGATTGATAAGAGCGGTCGTCTCGCCGCTCTATCTCTTTTTCAGGCAATTCCCAGGGGAGAGCGCTACGCGCTTTTCCCGGGAAAGCCGTTTCATACTTTTTCTGGAGTTGCTCTAACCGCCGTATTTTTCCAGAAAGGCCTCAGCTTCAAGCGAGCGGAAATCGTCGAGCGCGGCGCGCAGCCTTGCATGGTCCCAATCCCACCAGGCGAGCGCCTGGTAGCGTTCGGCGGTGCGGCGGTCGAAACGCTCGCGGATCGGTTTTGCCGGCACGCCACCGACGATGGTGTAGGGGGCGACGTCCTTCGACACCACGGCACCGGCGCCGACCACCGCACCATCGCCGACGGCAACGCCGGGCAGGATGGTCGAGCCATGGCCGAGCCAGGTGTCATGGCCGATGGTGACGCGTTTGGCGCGGCGCTGGGCGAAGAACTCGCTCTCGTGCTCGGCGTCGTCCCAATAATCCGAGGCGCGGTAGGTGAAGTGGTGCAGCGTCGGCCGCCAGGTCGGGTGGTTGGTGGCGTTGATGCGCACGCTGGCTGCAATGTTGGAAAACTTGCCGATCGTCGCGCACCAGACGGCGCAGTCCTGCATCATGTAGGAATAGTCGCCCAGTTCGCTTTCGGAAACCCGGCTGCGATCGGCGATCTCGGTCCAGCGGCCGAGCGTCGAGTTCTGCACGTCCGCCGTCGGGTGGACCAGCGGCGTCTCCGACAATTTCCTGGTCATGCGGCGATTTTTCCTGGAGCGAAAGCGGTGACGTCGATGATGCGGTCGGCAACTGCCTCGCGCACGTCGTGGTCGTGGAAGATGCCGAGCAGGGCGACGCCCGCGGCCTTCTTGGCGGCGATGAGGTCGATCACCACGTCGCGGTTCCTGGCATCGAGCGAGGCGGTCGGTTCGTCGAGCAGCAGGATCGGGTGCTCGGTGATGAAGCCGCGCGCGATGTTGACGCGCTGCTGCTCGCCGCCGGAGAAGGTTGCCGGCGGCAGCGCCCACAGTTTTTCCGGCAGGTTGAGCTGCGCCAGCAAGGAACGAGCTTTATCGCGCGCGCTCTCGCGCTCCTCGCCGCGCTCGGCCAGCGGTTCGGCGACTACATCCAGCGCCGAAACACGCGGCACGGTGCGCAGGAACTGGCTGACATAGCCGATGGTCTGGCGGCGTATGGCAAGCACGGTGCGTGGGCTGGCCGTGGCGAGGTCGATCAGGCCGTCGTCGTGCCCGACGATGATCTGGCCCTCATCGACGGCATAGTTGCCGTAGAGCATCTTCAGGATCGAGCTCTTGCCGGCACCGGACGGGCCGCCGAGCACGGTGCATTCGCCAGCCCTGATCGAGAACGAAACGCCGGCGACGACAGGCAGTTTGATGCCGTCGCGCAGATGCATGGTGAAGCTCTTGGCGACGTCGGAGACAACGAGGGGCGTCGCCATGGTTTATACCTGCAGAATCGAGGAAACGAGCAATTGCGTGTAGGGCGCGCGGGGATCGTCGAGCACGCGGTCGGTGAGACCGCTTTCGACGACGCGGCCGTCCTTCATCACCATCATGCGCTGCGACAGAAGCCGCGCCACGGCGAGGTCGTGCGTGACGACGATTGCCGCGAGGCCGAGATCGGTGACCAGGCCGCGCAACAGGTCGAGCAGGCGGGCCTGGACCGAGACGTCGAGGCCGCCAGTCGGCTCGTCCATGAACACCAGCCGCGGCCCGGTGACGAGGTTACGGGCGATCTGCAGGCGTTGGCGCATGCCGCCGGAAAAGGCGCGCGGCTCGTCGTCGATGCGGTCCTCGTCGATCTCGACGCGCGACAGCCAGTCGACGGCCGTGGCGCGGATCTTGCCGTAGTGACGGTCGCCGACCGCCATCAGCCGCTCGCCGACATTGGCGCCGGCCGAAACCGTCATGCGCAGCCCATCGGCTGGGTTCTGATGGACAAAGCCCCAGTCTGTGCGCATCAGGAAGCGGCGCTCTGCCTCGCTCAA